>NZ_JAANOW010000002.1:734842-1102263 GCF_011758805.1 Mycolicibacterium fluoranthenivorans
CGGTGGCCGGAAGGTCTGGTGTTCCGGCCCGCCGCCGCGGATGCCCTGGCGGTGTCGGTGGATGAGGCGATCACGGCCGCGGCGGGGCCGCCCGGGCGGGTGGTCACCGTGATCCTGCCCGCCGACTATTCCTGGAGTACCGCCGAGGTCCCGGTCGTCACGACACCCGAAGCGCCCATGCGCGACGACGTCGCCGCCGATATCGAGCCGGTGGCCGAACTGCTGCGGACCAGCGGTCCCGGCACCGCGTTGTTGCTCGGGGGTGCGGCGACCACGGAGGCCGGACTCATTGCAGCGGCACGCATTTCGGCTGCGGTCGGGGCCAGGGCACTGGTCGAGACATTCCCGGCGAGGCTGACCCGCGGGGCCGGTGTCCCACCGATCGAGCGGCTGGCCTACCTGGCAGAGCAAGCCGAGCAACAGCTCTCCGGTATCACCCACCTGATCTTGGTGGGCGCCCGTTCCCCGGTCGCGTTCTTCGCCTATCCGGGGAAAGCGAGCGGACTGGTACCCCGCGGCACGCAGATCCAGACGCTGGAGCCGGCCGACCTGGACCGGCTCGCCGATGTGCTCGCCGCACCCGCGCTCCCGCCCGCCGTGCAGCAGCCACCGGCGTTGCCCAGCGGCCCGCTCAACGTCGCCAACTGGGTGCAGGTCATCGGGGCGCTGCTCCCCGAGAATGCCGTCATCGTCGACGAGGCGAACACCAGTGGGGTGCTGCTGCCCGCGGCGACCGCGACGTCCCCGCGTCACGACGTGCTCACGTTGACCGGCGGCGCGATCGGGCAGGGACTGCCGGTGGCGGTCGGGGCCGCGGTCGCCGCCCCGGACCGGCCGGTCGTCGCCCTGCAAGCCGACGGCAGTGCGCTGTATACGATTTCGGCGCTGTGGACGATGGCGCGTGAACGGCTCGACATCACCGTGGTGATCCTGAACAACCATGCCTACGCGATCCTGCAGCTGGAGCTGGCGCGGGTGGGTTCGGCGGCCACCGGGCCGCAGTCGCGGTCGCTGCTGGATCTGGGCAATCCGGATATCGACTTCGTCGCCCTCGCAACAGGATTCGGCGTGCCCGCCAGCCGTGCGAGCACCGCCGAGGAACTGGCCGACCAGTTCCGGGTTGCGGTGGCCGAACCCGGACCGCATCTCATCGATGCGGCGATTCCCGCCTGGGGCTAGTACGTCTTCGGCCGCTTGTGCAGCACCACGACGGCCAGCGGGATCTGGATCTGCTCGGGTGCCGCCGCCAGCCGGGCCGCGACGCCGGCCTCGAGCGCGTCGGCGAAGACCGGCCGGCGGTCCGCCGGTAGCACCCCGGTCAACGCCGGGAACACCGCCGCTCGCATGAACGCCGCCCACTCCGCACCGAAATGCCGTGCATCGCCGTCGATCTGATATTGACGCCAGAACCGGTCCTCGGCGTCGAACACTTCGAGATGCTCGATCGCGAGTTGTTCCAGGCGCCCGGACGGAGCGAACGGCGAGTGGAAGTCGGCGGCGCGCCGGCCGGCGATGGGGATGTTCATCCGGCTCAGCTCGGCATCGGTGATCACGCCGCGGGCCGCCAGCTCGGTCAGTTCGGCCATCAACGCCTGAAGCACCGGCCGGTAACCGAACTCGCCGTCCTCGGAGACGGCCATGGTGAGCACCACCGCGCGCCCGCCTGGACACAGCTCACGGCCGCGGAACGCCACGAATTCATGCCAGTCGAACGCCGCCTGCTTCTGGTGTGCCGCGCGCACCTGCGCGTCGGCGCTGAAGGATGCGTGGATGTGATCGGGTACCGGGGCGGGCACCCGGCCCAGCCACAGCACCGACCAGGCCGACCAGCCCAGGTTCACACTGTTGGACGGGATGATCTGGGCGTAGTAGGACCGCCCGACCGCCGAGGCGTACGCGGCGGGGTCCTTCTTCAGGTAGCTGTCCGGATCCTCGGCGAGGATGTGGAACAGCGCACTGAAGTCGTTGTCGGGGACGTCGGTGTGCGTCACCATGATCGAGTGCTCGGTTCGGGTCCGCTGACGCAGGACCGCGATGGCGGCGGAGATCGGCAGCAGCGAGTTGTGCCCGTTGGCCGCGCCGTAGTCGGCCAGCACGATGGGCCGAGGGGCAGCGGGGATGGGTACCACCTGGGCGGCTTGCTCGAACAGGGTGATGGCCCGTTTCAGGCCGGCCGCCTGCAGCCGGGAACCGGCGGTATAGAACGCACTTCCTGGTGGAATCGGTCGCACCACCACACTGGACTCGCGGCTCGAACTGGACACCTTGATGACGGTAGTACGCCGTCGCGGTACGCACCTCCGGACGCCGGACATGACACACTTCGCCTCATGAGTGCCGCGACTGCGCCCAAACTGCTCACCGCGATCGCGGTGGTGACCATGATCGTGTCGGGTATCGCGTTCGTCGTGGCGCTGGTGCTCAACGCGTTCGTACTCGACAAGTACGACGCCTACGGCGAGGTGCCGATCCCGGGGCGCAGCACACTGCACCTTCCGGCGGGCGAGGTCAACATCAGCTTTCACACCCAGATCATCGGCAGCACCAGCGGCGGTGGACTGCCGATCCCGAACCTCAAGTTGCGTGCCGACCCGCCGGCCGGCGTGCCCGAGCCCGTGCTGACCGAGAACATCGGCACGACCACCACGGTCAACAACGATGCGCGGGTGCGGGTGTGGGTGGCCAGGATCGCCGAGGAAGGCGACTACCGCATCACCACCGAGGGCAATGTCAGCGCGTTCATCAGCCCGCGGCTGGCCTTCGGTCACGGTAGCCCGGTGCCCCACCTGCCCTGGTGGGCCGCCGCGGTGTTCGGCGTGGCCGTGGTGGACCTGATCATCGCGCGGGTGTGGGCCGCCAAGGTGCGCCGCCGTCCCGCTCCGGCGGGTATGGCGCCGACCTTCACCATCGACGCGGTGCCCGATTCCGGCGCCGTCTTTACCCCAACCGACGACGGCGTCCGCATTCAGCAGCTCAAAACGCTTGCCGCGCTCCGTGATTCCGGCGCGCTGACGAAGGACGAATTCGAATCCGAGAAACGCCGGCTACTGGGCTCCTAGACCGCGCTGAACGCCAGCCCGGAGCGCTGGAAGGTCCCTGCCGGCACGAAGCGGGCCAACAGCTCGTCGGCGGGTTCACCCGTGAAGTCGGTGATCAGCTGCTTGGCCGCGGCCTCGGAGGTCACGCTCTCGAACGGGCGTGGATCGTCCAGCAGGCCAAACAGTTTCGAGGCGAATCGGGCACTCCCGCTGGCCGCGGCGAAGAACAGGCCGCCGTATCCGGACAGTTCCGGATCAGCCAGGAACAACCGGGTCACCAGTTGGGCGGCCCGCGCCCGATGATCGTAGAACTCGTCGAACGCCGCGCTCAGCCAGGCCGCGTCGAACGGCCCGTCGTGGGCGGCGGCCTTGCGCACCAGCGCCGCCGACTGTACGAGACCGCCCTGGGCGCCCTGCCCGGCGATCGGGTCGAACGCCACCGCGGTGTCGCCGAGCGCGGCCACCGGGTGACCACTCGCGGTGTGCCCGACCGCGGTCCGCACCAGTTGGGTGACGGCTCCGGTCAGCCAGGAATGCGGATCCTCGTCGATGACCCGCAGGGCGGACACCTCGGGCAGATCCCAGTCGATGTAGTCGCGGTGCAGCCCGGTGGTGACCTGCAGTGCGGACCGGGCGCTGGTCACCGTGGCGAAGCGGCGTTCCCAGTCGCTGCCGGGCCGGGCCCAGCCCAGGAAGGCCCAGGTCGGCCCCGCGTCCTTGTGCAGGTAAGGCCCCCACCAGGATTCGCCCTGGTCGGTGACGACGGTGAACGCGTTGTGCGCCCCGCCGGCGGTGCTGCGGTGGGCGAAGATCTCCGGGCCATGCGGCAACCCGGTGACGGTGAACGCCAACAGGCTGCGTTGCGGTGCGTCGTACACCGTGCGCGCGGGATCGACCGGAAACAGTGACGACAGCCCGCCACGGCCGGTGGCCACCAGCGTCAGGTCGGCCTTGGCGGCAATGGCATCGAGGCGTTCCGGGTCGACCGGCTGCACCACGAACCGGCCGCCGCGCTGCTGGAACAGGGTGAGCCGGTCGTCGGCCTTGAGCCGGGTGTCGACGGCCACCCCGCGGGCACCGTCGAACCAGCCGTCGAACGCGACGTCCTCCGCGCCGTCGTTGAGGACCCGCACGCTCTGTCCGGTGGACAGCGGAGCGGTGGCCAGGTACGTGTTGAGCCCCAGACTCTCCTCGGCACGCTGTGCTGCCCCGAAGATCAGCGCGGTGCCGCTGGCCGGGATGCCGTCGCGCAACTGGGCCTGTTCCCGCTCGCTGTAGAGCGTGACGTCAAATCCGTTGTCCAGCAACCCCAGTGCCGCGGTCACGCCGGTCTGGCCGGCGCCGATGATGGCCGCGGAACGTGCACTCGATGTCGTCATGGCATGACTATCGGTGGACGGTCGGTGTGCCGGTAGGGACTCGCTCAGCGTGATCGCAAAGCGGGTCAGTGGCCGGGCTGTTGGGCCACAGCCCTCCGCACTGCTCGTTCCTCGCAGCGCTACGTCAGTGGCCGGGCTGTTGGGCCACAGCCCTCCGCACTGCTCGTTCCTCGCAGCGCTACGTCAGTGGCCGGGCTGTTGGGCCACAGCCCTCCGCACTGCTCGTTCCTCGCAGCGCTACGTCAGTGGCCGGGCTGTTGGGCCACAGCCCTCCGCACTGCTCGTTCCTCGCAGCGCTACGTCAGTGGCCGGGCTGTTGGGCCACAGCCCTCCGCACTGCTCGTTCCTCGCAGCGCTACGTCAGTGGCCGGGCTGTTGGGCCACAGCCCTCCGCACTGCTCGTTCCTCGCAGCGCTACGTCAGTGGCCGCGCGCCACCCATTCGTCGTAGTGCACCAGTTCGCCACCGATGGTGGTGGTGTCACCGTGCCCGGTGTAGACGACGGTCTCATCCGGCAGGGTGCCCAGCTTCTTGCTGATGGATTCCAGGATGGTGGGAAAGCTGGAATAGGAGCGTCCGGTGGCGCCGGGGCCGCCCTGGAACAGGGTGTCTCCGGAGATGACGGCATTGAGGGCGGGGGCTGACCAGCACACCGAGCCGGGGGAGTGCCCGGGGGTGTGCAGGGCGTGCAGCTCGATACCGCCTGCGGTGAGCACCAGGCCGTCGTCCACGCTGTGGAATTCCTTGTCCGGGTGGATCTCCCGCCACAGCATCTCGTCGGCCGGGTGTAGGAAGACCGGGGCGTCGAGGGTCTTGCCCAGTTCGGGGGCCACGGTGATGTGGTCGTTGTGGCCGTGGGTGCAGATGACGGCGACGACGTTGCGGCCGCCGACGGCCTCCACGATCGGCGCGGCGGTGTGGGCGGCGTCGAAGACGATCACATCTGAATTTTTTCCGCCGTCGCTCACAATCCAGATGTTGTTGTCGACATCCCAGGTGCCGCCGTCGAGGCTGAAGGTACCGCTGGTCACGACCCGCTGCACGCTCACAGGACGACGACCGATCGGAGTACCTCGCCGGCGTGCATCTTGTGGAAGGCGTCTTCGATGGCGTCGAGCCCGATGCGTTCGGAGACGAATTTCTCCAGCGGTAGCCGGCCCTGGCGGTAGAGGCTGATGAGGGTGGGGAAGTCGCGTTCGGGTAGGCAGTCGCCGTACCAGGAGGACTTCAGTGCGCCGCCGCGGGAGAAGAAGTCCACCAGCGGCATCTCCAGCGTCATATCGGGGGTGGGGACACCGACCAGCACCACGGTGCCGGCCAGGTCGCGGGCGTAGAAGGCCTGTTTCCAGGTTTCGGGGCGTCCGACGGCGTCGATGACGACATCGGCGCCGAACCCGTCGGTGAGGTCCTGGATGGTGGCGACGGGGTCGAGCTCTTTGGCGTTGATGGTGTGGGTGGCGCCGAAGCTTCTGGCCCAGTCCAGCTTTCGGTTGTCGGTGTCCACGGCGATGATGGTGCGGGCTCCGACCAGCGCGGCCCCGGCGATGGCGGCGTCCCCGACGCCGCCGCAGCCGATGACGGCGACGGTGTCATCGCGGCCGATGTTGGCGGTGTTGATGGCCGCGCCCAGGCCGGCCATCACTCCGCAGCCGAGCAGGCCGGCCACGGCGGGGTCGGCTTCGGGATCGACTTTGGTGCATTGGCCCTGGTGTACCAGGGTTTTGTCGGCGAAGGCGCCGATACCGAGGGCGGGGGTCAGTTCGGTGCCGTCGGTGAGGGTCATCTTCTGGGTGGCGTTGAAGGTGTCGAAGCACAGGTGGGGGCGGCCGCGTTTGCAGGCCCGGCATTCCCCACAGACGGCACGCCAGTTGAGGATGACGAAGTCGCCGACGGCGACGTGGGTGACGCCCGGGCCGATGGATTCGACGGTGCCCGCCGCTTCGTGGCCGAGCAGGAAGGGGTATTCGTCGTTGATGCCGCCTTCGCGGTAGGTCAGGTCGGTGTGGCAGACACCGCAGGCGGTGATGTCGACCACCACTTCACCGGGTCCCGGGTCGGGGATGACAATGTCGACCAGCTCGACGGGCTGCTTCTTGGACCGGGAAATCACACCGCGCACTGTCTGAGGCATGCGTACAACCTAATGCCTCCGCCAAAAAATGGAATGGTGTCCAAACAAATGTCCGGTTGCCGGTGGGAAGCGCGAAGGCGACACCGCGGCGCAGCTCGGCGCGTTACCGTGGGACATGGCGTCACAGTCTTCGTCGGCCGGAACGGGAGCCGACCTCCTCGTCATCGCGCGCTCGGCGTTCCGGCGCAGCGATTGGCACACGAGTTACGAAACCTTCGCGCGCGTCGAGGGCCTGCAGACCCTGGCGGTCGACGACTTGGCGGCCTACGCCGGCGCCGCGTGGCGGCAGGGCCACGGCCGCGAGGCCGTGCGGATCAACGAGCGGGTGCACGCGCTGCTGGTGCGCACCGATCCGGTGCAGGCCGCGGTCAAGGCCGCCGAGCTGGGGCTGGCCTGGCTGGCCCGCGGGCACGTGGCCGTCGCCGAAGACTGGGCCGACCGTGCCGCCCTGCTGCTCGCCGGAACCCCGGAGAGCGCCGCCCACGGCTACGTCGCCTATCTCACCGTCGTGCTGGCGTCCGACGACGACGCCGTCGCGGCCTTGCACGCGATCGCGGGTCGCGCCGCCGACCCGGCGTTGTCGGCGCTGGCGCGTGCCGCCGACGGTGTCGCGGCCCTGGCCCAGGGGCGCCACGCCGAGGGATACGCCCTCCTCGACGAGGCACTGCTGCCGGTGCTGGACGAGCGGCTGCCGATGGAATGGGCGGGCGACGTGTACCGGCGTGCGCTGCTCCTTGCCCGCGGGCATGCCGACGCCGCCCGGCTGCGGGCCTGGTCGGAGTCGATGCAGCGCTGGAGTGAGGCCACCGATGCCGCCGCCTACCGCGCCATCTGCAATGTGCTGCGGGCCGGCCTGGACGCCGAGCCGCCCGCGAGCCGGGTCATGGACCTGCGCCGGGTGATCGCGGAGGTCGACGCCGCGGTGGCCGGCCTGCTGGAGGATCTGCTGGTCGCGTCCCGCTGACGCCCGGCTAGATTGGCGCGGGTGAGCGCCCTCGACGCCCTGTCCGACTGGCCGGTGCCCGCCGCTGCCGCCGCGGTGGTGGGACCGTCCGGCATCCTCGCCGTCCACGGTGACGTCCGCCATCCGTTCCGGCTCGCATCGGTGACCAAGCCGCTCGTCGCCCGCGCGGCGCAGATCGCCGTGGAGGAGGGCGCCTTCGAACTCGACACCCCGGCCGGCCCGCCCGGGGCGACGGTGCGGCATCTGCTGGCGCACGCCTCCGGCGTGGCGATGCACAGTGCCGACGTGCTCGCGACGCCCGGAGCCCGCCGGATCTACTCCAACTACGGGTTCACGCTGCTGGCGGCGGCGCTGCAGGAGGCCACCGGGATCGAGTTCGGCGCCTACCTGCGCGAAGCGGTGTTCGATCCGCTCGTCATGGTCGATTCGGAGCTGGCGGGCGGGGCCGAGGCCGCCGGGTACGGCGGGCGGTCCACGGTGGCAGACCTGGCGGTGTTCGCCCGGGAGCTGCTGCGGCCCGCGCTGGTCTCCGCGGCCATGCATGAAGCCGCGGTGACGGTGCAGTTCCCCGGCCTGGCCGGGGTGCTTCCCGGGTTCGGGTCACAGCGGCCCAACGACTGGGGGCTGGGGTTCGAGATCCGGGACGGCAAGTCTCCGCACTGGACCGGGGCCCGCAATTCGGTGCGCACCTTCGGGCATTTCGGGCAGTCGGGCACGTTCCTCTGGGTCGATCCCGACGTTGACCTCGCGCTCGTGGTGCTCACCGACCGCGATTTCGGCGACTGGACCTACCCGCTGTGGCCGGCAATCTCTGATGAGGTCCTGAGAGAATTCGCAGCACACTAGCGCAACTGTGGCCCCACAAGGCACAATAGACACGCACGAAACAACTGCATCGCTTTGGTAACACCAGGTCGTTGGGGAAGACGTCCCTAGTGGAAGCCGAAGGAGCAGATGATGCGTGCGTCGAACCAGTTCGCCGATGCGACGACTGGCGTGGTTTACGTTCACGCCTCGCCCGCGGCGGTATGCCCACACGTGGAGTGGGCCCTTTCGTCGACCCTGTCGGCGCGGGCGAACCTGAAATGGACGCCCCAACCGGCCATGCCGGGGCAGCTTCGTGCTGTCACGAATTGGATCGGACCGGTCGGTACCGGCGCGCAGCTGGCCAACGCCCTGCGGTCGTGGTCGGTGCTGCGCTTCGAGGTCACCGAGGATCCCAGTGAGGGCGTCGACGGACACCGCTGGTGCCACACCCCGCAACTCGGCCTGTGGAGCGGTGCGATGAGCGCCAACGGCGACGTCATCGTCGGCGAGCAGCGTCTGCGCACGCTGATGGCCTCCGGCGCCGACACGCTGGCCGCCGAACTGGACACCGTGCTGGGTACCGCATGGGACGAATCGCTGGAGCCCTACCGCGGTGGCGGCGACACCGGCGAGATGACCTGGCTCAACAGGGGAGTCGGCTAGCTGACCCGGTAGTGCCCCGGGTCCGGTTCGGCCAACATCCGGGTGAGCGTGGCGCGGTCGAACGGCCACAGGTCGATGGTGCCCGCCTCGGTGAGATACCAGGAATTGCATCCGGTGTTCCACACGGTGGGGCCGATCGCGTCGGCGACCGCGGCATTGAACTCTTCGGTGGCCTCCTCGGTGACTTCCACCTCGGTGATCTCGCCGTCGCGGAACCGCGTGAGCCAGGCCACGATATAGCGGGCCGTGGTCTCCGCGGAGTACTGCAGGGGAATCGATCCGGTCGGTGAGTTCGGACCCAGCACCGTGAACAGGTTCGGGAACCCGGGGATCGCCGTCATCCGGTAAGCACGCGGACCTTTCACCCAGGCCTCGTCGAGGGTGATCCCGTCGCGCCCCACGATCGACATCGGCCGCATGTAGTTGTGCGCGTGAAACCCGGTGGCCAGCACCACCACGTCGACCTCGTGGTGCGCGCCGTCGGCGGTGCGGACACCGGTCGGGGTCATCTCCGTGATCGGATCACTCACCAGCAGGGCGTTGGGCCGGGTGATCGCGCGGTAATAGCTGCCCGACACCACCTGCCGTTTGCACAGCGGCTGGTAGTCGGGGGTCAACGTGGCCCGCAGGTGTGGATCGCGGATCTGGGCCCGCAGGCTCAGCCGGGCATAGGCCTGCACGGCGCGACGACGCCACGACGGCGTGGTCACGACATCGGCGAGGATGTTGGACATCCACTGCAGGCGGTCGAAGGTGAAGGCGTGCAACGCCGGCCAGCGCCGCAGTGCCGTCGTCAGTGCCCGAGGTTGGCGCAGCCACATCGGCGCCCACAGGATCCACTGCGGTGACCGGGCGAAGTGCAGCACCGCGGCGGCCTCGGGTTGCAGCGCCGAGACCACCTGCACCCCGGTCGAACCCGTGCCGATCACGGCGACGCGCTTGCCGCTGGTCTGGATGTCGGGATCCCATCGCGCGGTGTGCACCACCGGGCCGGCGAACCGGTCCATGCCGGGGATGTCGGGGATGAACGGATGGTGCAGCACCCCGGTCGCGCACACCACGAAATCGGCGGTCATGGTGTCGCCGCCGGAGGTGGTGAGCAGCCAGCTGCCGTCTTGGTAACGCGCCGCGGTGATCTCGGTGTTCAGCCGCAGGTGTGCGGCCAGCCCGAAGCGGTCGACGATCTCGCGGTGATAGCGCTGGATATCGGGACCGGTGGCCCACAGATGGCTCCACGCCGGGTTCGGCGCGAAACCGAATTGATAGATCTGCGAGGGCACATCGCAGGTGAGACCCGGATAGCGATTCCAGTGCCAGACGCCCCCGACGTCGGAGCCCTTCTCCACCACTGTGAAATCGGTGAAACCGGCTTGGCGGAACGTATGCGCGGCAGCGATCCCAGCCATCCCGGCACCGATGATGACGATACGGACTCTGCGGGTCATCGGGCCTACCTTTCAGATGCCGACGGTATCCGAAAGGTGGCCCGATGCGATGCGCTACCTGGTGAACACGCCCGGGGTAATCGGATCGCCGATGGGCGCAACGGAATTCAGTCGATAGCGGACGAGTCCGCGGACGAGCAGCATCTGCAACAACGTGTCGATGCGGGTCTGCAGGTCCGCCGGCACCTCCAGCCCGGCCGCGGCGAGGCGGTCCCGGGTCGACGCGGTGAGTTCGGGCCAGGCCACGGTGTGCGGCCACCGTGCCGACAGCACGTCGATGGCGGCTTTCACGCCGTGATCATTGGTGTAGATCTGCTGGGTACCGGCCGCACCGTAATGCTGGGTCGTATGGTCGAACCGGGTGAACCCGTCGGCCACCGGGAGGCTGCTGGCGAAGTGCAGCGCCGGGAATCGATCCGGGCCGATGTCGTAGCGGATCCGCGCGGCACGATGCGCATGCACCAGCAGTGACTGCCGAAACGTGCGGTGACGCACGAAATCCAGGCACTGCTCCAGTTCGAGCTGGCTCTGGCATCCGTCGATCAGTTCCTGGGCGGTGTCCTCGTGGTGGTCGGCGGCGTACATCGTCTCGGCTCGGGCGTCGGCCAGGTAAACCAGGTCGTAGGTGTCCAGATGCTCCACGAAATCGACGAAATAGCACGGCGTGATCGAGGAATCGTGGCGCGCTTCCCCGAACTCCCAGCCGGGTTGGACGTGATAGCTGACATAGGCCACGCCCTGTGGGGCCAGCGCCGTGCGAATGGTCGCGAGGATGGCGTCGCGCATGCGTGCGGGCACCCCGCTGTAGACACCGTGGCAGATGACGAAATCGAACTGTCCCAGTACAGCCAGATCCGCCGCCGAAGGCAGCAGATCCGCGGCGGAGGCGATCTCCAGAATGCGTGCGCCGGCCACCGGTGGCGGATCGACCCCGAAGAGATGCGCCACGGCTGCGAGATGGTCGGGTGACGTCGCCGGGCGGACCGAAGAACCGCATGGGGCCTCGTCGTCGTCGGCGCGCCACCGTCGCGTGGCTGAGTTCACGACATCCTCCTGTCCTGGCAGGAGATCGTTGCACGCGTGGCTGGCAACCACCCGGAAGTTAGCTGCGGAGCAGCTTCAGTGCGTGCGGCACCGCCGACACCGTCACCGGAAGTGGACAGGCGAAGTCGCCATCGGCATAGGCGTTGATGCCGGGGGAGTCGACCACCACGGCGGCCGCCCGCTTGGTGGTGACCTCGGGGAGATTGACGTGGGTGCCCTTGAAGACGGTGGGGAACAGCCGGATCAGTTTGGTGCGCGACGCGGAGTGCACCATCGTGATGTCGAGCAAGCCGTCGGTCGGGTCGGCCCCCGGGCAGATCAGCATGCCGCCGCCGTAGCTGCGGGTGTTGCCGAACGCGGCCAGGGTGAGTTCGGTGACGACCTCCGGCCCGTCGTCGAAGGTGAGCCGGAACGGCAGCAGCCGCAGCCGGGACAGCTCCGCGACCATGGCGACGTTGTAGCGCATCCGGCCGTGCGGCCAGCTCATCCGGTTCGTGCGGTCGCTGACCAGCGAATCGAAGCCCGCTGCCATCACCGTTCCGAACCACGTGACCGCACCCGTGGCATCGACGATGCGGCCCAGATCGACGGTCTGCGTCTTCCCGTCGGCTACTACGTCGGCGGCCGCCTCGGGATCGCCGGTGGGGATGTGGAATTCACGGGCATGGTCGTTGCCGGTACCCGCCGGGATGATCCCCAGGGGGACGTCACCGAGGGCCAGTGCCTGCAGCGCCACCGAGATGATGCCGTCGCCGCCGACCACGACGAGCGCGTCGGTGCCGCGGGCGAGTTCGTCGTCGACGAGCCGGCGGGCGTGCGTGGCGTCGGTGCCGACGATCTCGCACACGTTGATCCCGCGCTGCTGGAATCGTGCGATCGCGCGCTCGGCGGCATGTGGTGCGTTGCCGTGTCCCGACGCGGGGTTGGTCAGGACGGTGATCCTGTTCACGGAATCAGCTTGCCGGGGTTGAGGATTCCCGCGGGGTCGAGCACCGCCTTCACCGCACGCAGCACCTCCACGCCCAGATCGCCGATCTCGTCGCGCATCCACGGGCGGTGGTCGGCGCCGACCGCGTGATGATGGGTGATGGTCGCCCCGGTACGGACCATCGCCTCCGACGCTGCGGTCTTGGCCGTGTTCCACTGTTCGATCGGGTTGCCGCGCTGGGCGGCCACGACGGTGAAGTACAGCGAGGCTCCGGTGGGGTACACGTGCGAAATGTGACACATCACCAGCGCCGGCGTGCCGGATTCGGCCAGTGCGCCGGTCAGGGCGTCGGTGACCGCGGCCTTCAGCGCGGGGATGTTCGACCACGACGTGGCGGTCTCCAGCGTCTCGCACAGCGCACCCGCCGCCAGCAGGGAATCCCGCAGGTAGGGGGCACCGAAGCGGCCGTGCTCCCAGGCCCGGGCCGGGGCCTCGCCCAGCGACGTGCCACCGAGGGCGGCCAGTACCGCACGGGTCTCGTCGTGCCGGCTCTCCGCGTGCGCCGCCGACCCTTCGAACACGGTGATCGCCAGGCATCCGCCGGTCACGCGCTGCTCCCCGATGCTCTCGGTGGTGGCCAGGTTGACCCCGGTCTCCACCTCATCGGACAGCCGGATCACCGTCGGGCCGGTGCCGGTCTGGGTCACCGCGCGCAACGCGGCGGCGCCGGTGGTGAAATCCGGGAACGACCACGCTTCGTAGCGGGTGCACTCGGGTACCGGATGCACCCGGACCCGGACGGCGGTGATGATCCCGAAGACGCCTTCGGAACCGACGATGAGCTGGCGCAGATCGGGGCCGGCCGCCGAGGCCGGGGCCCGGCCGAGATCGAGTACACCGGCGGGCGTGACGACGCGCAGACCGCGGACCATATCGTCGAAGCGACCGTAGCCGGCCGAGTCCTGGCCCGAGGACCGGGTGGCGGCGAACCCGCCGATGGTGGCGAATTGGAAGCTCTGCGGGAAGTGGCCGAGGGAGAAGCCGTGCTCGGCGAGCAGCCGTTCGGCGTCGGGTCCGGTGACACCGGCCTGCAGCACCGCCTCGCCGGAGATCTCGTCGACGCTGAGCAGCCGGTCCAACCGGCGCAGATCCAGCGACACCACCGCGGCCAGGCCGCCGCGGTCCGGGTCGAGGCCGCCCACCACGCTGGTGCCGCCGCCGAACGGGACGACGGCGATGCGCTGCCGCGCGCAGTACTCCAGGATGGCGGCGATCTCCTCTTCGGAACCCGGTAGCAGGACCGCATCGGGGGCATCTTGAACGCCGGTGTCCTTGCGCCGCAACAGGTCCAGAGTGGACTTGCCGCCGGCCCGCAGGAGCCGGTCCTGGTCGTCCACGCGGTAGTGGCCGGCTCCGACGATCGCTTCCAGCGATGCGCGATCGGCGGGTGTCAGCCGGGACGGGCTGAGCGTCACCTGCTCGGCGGTGATGTCGGCAGTGTCCGATTCCTCGATGCCCAGCGCCTGCTTGAGCAGGGCCCGGATCCCGCCGGACAACGGTTTGGCCGCTGCGGGATCGCCCCAGGCATTCCACTTCATCATGCGTTACAGTATTACACATGATGTCAATCAGTAACGACGACGGCGGTGAATCGCTGGCCGACCGGATCCTGGATGCCGCCGCCAGTTGTGTGCTGGCGTTCGGCATCGAACGGGTGACCCTTGCCGAGATCGCCCGCCGCGCCGGCGTGAGCCGGCCGACCGTCTACCGGCGCTGGCCCGACACCCAGTCGATCCTGGCCGCGTTGCTCACCGCCCGGGTCACCCGGGTGCTGGTGGACGTGGGTGAGCGCGGGGTGGGGCGCGCCGACCTGGTGGCGCGGATGGTGGCGGTGGCGCAGCGGCTGCGCCAGGACGAGATCGTGATGTCGGTGCTGCACACCGCGCCCGAGCTGGCCATGGTGTACATCGCCGAGCGCCTGGGCACCAGCCAGCAGATCCTGATCGACGCGCTCGCCGGTCAGCTCAAGCTGGCCCAGGAGCACGGCAGCGTGCGCGCCGGCGATCCCCGGCAGCTGGCCGCCATGTGCCTGCTGATCACCCAGTCGGCGGTGCAGTCCGCGCAGATGGTCGCCCCGATCCTGGACACCGAGGCGCTGGCCGTCGAACTCCAACACGCCCTGAACGGATACCTCAAGCCATGAGTACCGCACTCAACGCCGCGCGCCGCCGCGCCGAACTCGCCGCGCTCGCCGACACCGCACTGATCGACGTCGTCGTGATCGGCGGCGGTATCACCGGTGCCGGTATCGCACTCGATGCGGCCAGCCGTGGCCTGTCCGTGGTGCTGGTGGAGAAACACGACCTGGCCTTCGGTACCAGCCGGTGGAGTTCGAAGTTGGTGCACGGCGGCCTGCGCTACCTGGCGACCGGCAATGTGGGGATCGCCCGGCGCAGCGCCGTCGAACGCGGAATCTTGATGTCGCACAACGCCCCTCACCTGGTGAAGGCGATGCCGCAGCTGGTGCCGCTGTTGCCGTCGATGAGCCGGGCCTCCCGCGCGCTGGTGCGCGCCGGATTCGTCGCCGGGGACGGACTGCGCAAGCTGGCCGGTACGTCGGCCTCGATCCTGCCGCGGTCGCGCCGGGTGGACGCCGCCCGCGCGGTACAACTCGCCCCGACGGTGCGCCGCGACGGCCTCGACGGCGGCTTCCTGGCCTTCGACGGGCAGCTGATCGACGACGCCCGGCTGGTCACCGCGGTCGCTCGCACCGCCGCCGGACATGGTGCCGTCATCCTGACCCGGGTGTCGGCGTCGGCGGCGACCGGGACGTCGGTCACACTGACCGACGAACTCACCGGCGAGACCTTCGGGCTCACCGCCCGCGCCGTCATCAACGCGGCCGGGGTCTGGGCGGGCGAGGTGGATCCGTCCCTGCGGCTGCGGCCCAGCCGGGGTACCCACCTGGTGTTCGACGCCGCGGCGTTCGGTAATCCCACTGCCGCCCTGACCATTCCGATCCCCGGTGAGCTGAATCGCTTCGTCTTCGCAATGCCCGAACAACTCGGTCGGGTGTACCTCGGACTCACCGACGAGGAGGCGCCCGGGCCGATTCCCGATGTCCCGCAGGCGACCCCGCAGGAGATGACGTTCCTGCTCGACACGGTGAACACCGCGCTGCAGACCGCCTTGGAGCCCGGGGATGTGCTCGGTGCCTACGCCGGACTGCGTCCGCTGATCGACACCGGGGAAGGCCGGACCGCCGACGTCTCCCGCGAACACGCCGTCACCGAATCGTCGTCGGGGGTGATCAGCGTGATCGGCGGCAAGCTCACCGAATACCGCTATATGGCCGAAGACGTGCTGGACCGGGCCGTCGCGCTGCGCGGCCTCACGGCGGCACCATGCCGGACCAGGAACCTGCCGCTGGTCGGCGCTACCCGGGAAGCCGTTGCCGGACTGCCGCATTCACTAATCGCCCGGTTCGGCGCCGAGGCGGTGGAGGTGCTCGCCGGTGCGACCTGCGCCCAACCCGCCGAACCGGTCGCCGACGGCATCGACGTGCTGCGTGCGGAGTTCGAGTTCGCGGTGACCCACGAGGGCGCCCTGACGGCCGAGGACATCCTGGACCGCCGGACCCGGATCGGACTGGTGGCGGCCGATCGCGCACGAGCGGCCGCCGTCGCGGCGGAGTTCCTCGTCGACTGAAGCGCGGGTACCAGACCCTCAGCGCCGCCAGAACAGGTGATGGGTGACACCGCTCGGGCTGGGCACCACATCGCAATGGAATCTGTCGCGCAGCTCGTCGGGGGAGTCCCACAGCCGGGATCCGCTACCGAGGGTGAACGGCGACACCGCGACGTGCAGGGTGTCGACCAGATCGGCGTCGAGGAACTCCCTGATGGTGGTCGCCCCACCACCCAGCCGCACATCCTTGCCCCCGGCGGCCCCGCGGGCCATCTCCAGCACAGACGCCGGGTCAGCGTCGACGAAGTGGAAGGTGGTGTCCGACAAGGTGAATGACGGGCGTGGGTGATGGGTCAGCACGAACACCGGGGTGTGGAACGGCGGTTCGTCACCCCACCAGCCCAGCCAGTCCTGATCCGCCCACGGGCCGCGATGGGGGCTGAACTTGTTCCGTCCCATGATCTCCGCGCCGATGTTGTTCGCGAAATCTCGGGTGAGGTAATCGTCGAGGCCCCGGGTACCGCCGGGGTCGGTGCGGTTGGGCCAGCTGGCCGTCGCACCCGCCCACGCGAACATGGTGCCCGGGTCGGCGTGGCCGAACGGCCGCTCGAAGCTCTGCCCCTCGCCGGCACCGAAGCCGTCCTCTGAGACGTTGAAGTTCTGGACTTTCAGCAGCTGCACCATGACCAGTAGACCCGGTCCGCCGGCAAAACTCATCGAAACGACGAATGGCCCGGGAGATCCTCCCAGGCCATTCGTGGACAGTGCTTACAGCGGGATGTTCTTGTGCCGGCCGCGCCGGTGCGGGGCCTCGGCCAGTGCCTGGGTGATCACGCTGCGGGTGTGCGCCGGATCGATCTTGGCGTCCACCACGCCGATCTCGATCGCGGAGTCGACGCCACCGGCGATCCGTTCGTGCTCCAGCGCGAGTTCCTCGTGCAGGGCCTCGCGGTCTTCGGGAGCGGCGGCTGCCAGCTTGCGCTTGTGCAGGATGCCGACGGCGGCCTTGGCGCCCATCACGGCGACCTCAGCCTCCGGCCAGGCGAACACCTTGGTGGCGTTCAGCGAACGGGAGTTCATCGCGATGTACGCGCCGCCGTAGATCTTGCGGGTCACCAGGGTGACCCGGGGCACGGTGGCCTCACCGAACGCGTGCAGCAGCTTGGCGCCGCGGCGCACCACGCCACCCCACTCCTGGTCCACACCGGGCAGGTAGCCGGGCACGTCCACCACGACCACCAGCGGGATGCCGAACGCGTCGCACAGCCGCACGAAACGGGCCGACTTCTCGGCGCTCTCGGAGTTCAGGCAGCCGCCCAGGCGTAGCGGGTTGTTGGCGATGACGCCGACCGAGCGCCCGGCCAGCCGGCCCAGACCGACCACGATGGACGGAGCCCACCGGGACTGGAACTCCTCGAACGGGGCGTCGTCGTCGAGTAGGGCTTCGATGATCGGATGCACGTCGTAGGCGCGCCGCGCCGACTCGGGCATCAGGGCCTTGAGGTCGGTATCGCCGGCCTCGGCCTTGCTGCGGTCGAAATGGCCCTGCTGGGAGAACAGCCCGACCAGGCGACGGCCACGCTCGTAGGCGTCGAGCTCGTCGTCGGCGACGATATGGCACACGCCGGACTTCTTGTGATGGGCTTCCGGACCGCCGAGGGACACCATGTCGACGTCCTCACCGGTCACGCTGCGCACCACGTCCGGGCCGGTGACGAACACCTTGCTGTCCGGCGCCATCACGATGACATCGGTCAGCGCGGGGCCGTACGCGGCGCCACCGGCGGCGAAGCCGACGACCACCGAGATCTGCGGGATGTAACCCGAGGCGCGGATCATCGCCTCGAACACCAGGCCGACCGCGTGCAGCGCCTTGACGCCCTCGGCGAGCCGGGCGCCGCCGGAGTGCCAGATACCGACGATCGGGGTCTGCTCCTCAATGGCGAGGTCGTAGGCATTGGCGATATGGGCGCAACCCTCGATGCCCATCGCACCACCCATGACGGTGCCGTCGGTGCAGAACGCGACGGTCTTCACCCCGTTCACGGCACCGGAGGCGGCCAGCACACCGGACTTGTCGCGCTCGTGCAACAGCTCCACGGTGCCGTCGTCGAAGAACGTCGACAACCGCAGCAGCGGATCGCGAGGATCAAGGGATTCGGCAGCCGTCTCTGGGGCCATGGTCGTCATCTGGGTTCTCCTTGGTCTCGCGGTGAGCGCGTCGTCAGTATCGGCCGAAGGCGAGGGCGACGTTGTGCCCGCCGAAACCGAACGAATTGTTGATGGCGTACTGGTAGTTGCCCTGCCGCGGTTCCCCGGCCACCACGTCGAGGTCGATCTCCGGATCCAGGTTCTTCAGGTTCAGCGTGGGCGGTATGACGCCGTCACGCAAGGCGAGCACGGTCAGGATCGACTCGACCGCTCCGACTGCGCCGACCGAATGACCCAGTGCCGACTTGGGTGCGTAGACCGCGGGGCGGTGGCCGCCCATGGCCTTGTTGATCGCCACGCCCTCGGCCACGTCACCGACGCTGGTGCCGGTCGCGTGCGCGTTGATGTGATCGATATCGGAGGGCTGCAGCCCGGCCAGCTGCACCGCCCGGCTCATGGCGTAGCCGGCCTGCTCGCCGTTGGGATCCGGCGCGACGATGTGGTAGCCGTCCGAGGTGACGCTGGCGCCCATGATGCGGGCCAGGATGTTGGCGCCGCGGGCCTTGGCATGCTCCTCGGTCTCGATGACGAGCATGGCGCCGGCCTCACCGAAGACGAATCCGTTGCGGTCCCTGTCGAACGGGCGACAGGCCCCTTCGGGATCGTCGTTGCTGTTGGACAGCACGATGCGCATCTGAGCGAAGCCGGCGATCGGCACCGCCTCGATCTGGGTTTCCACCCCACCACAGATGGCGATATCGGCCTCACCGAGCACGATGTTGCGCCAGGCGTTGGCGATGGCTTCCGAACCCGAGGCGCAGGCCGAGATCAGGGTGCTCACCCCGGCCTTGGCCTTGCGCTCGAGACCGATGGCGGCCGCAGCCCCGTTGGGCATGTACATCTGCACGACGAGCGGGGAGACGGCCCGAAGACCGCGTTCCCGCATCCCGTCGTAGGCGAACACCAGTTCCTCGGCAGAGCCCAGTCCGGTGCCGACCGACACCATCAGCCGGCGCGAGTCGACGTCGGGAGACCCGGCGTTCTCCCAGACCCGACGCCCCAGCACCGTCGACATCTTCTGGAGGTAGGACAGCCGGCGCTTCTCGACGCGCGTCAGGTCGTCCTCGAAATCCTCCAGGAGATGTCCGCCGATGCGGACCGGAAGGTCGTACTGCTCGACGAATGGATCTTCGAGCTTCCGGATCCCGCTCTCCCCATTGAGCAGCTTCTTCCAGGTGTTCTCGGCATCGGTCGCCAACGCGGTCGACATGGCAATGCCAGTGACCACCACGTTGGGCAGACCGTTCCCCGTCGAGACTCCCGCCATGAACTGAGCTTTCCTTTCCTACCTACTCAGTACCGCCCGAAGGCCAGTGCCACATTGTGGCCACCGAACCCGAATGAGTTGTTGATGGCGTACTGGTATTCGCCGTATCGAGGCTCGCCCGCAACGACATCGAGATCGATCTCGGGGTCGGGCGTCTCATAGTTGAGCGTCGGCGGGATGACGCCGTCGCGCAGAGCCAGCACCGTCAGGATGGATTCCAGGGCGCCGACGGCGCCGATGGAGTGACCCAGTGCGCCCTTGGGTGCGTATACCGCGGCATGTTCCACCCCGGCGACGCGCAGGGCGTTGGCCTCCGCGGTGTCACCGATCGGGGTGGCCGTGGCGTGTGCGTTGACGTGGTCGATGTCCTTGGGCGACAGGCCTGCCGTCTCCAGCGCGCGCTTGATCGCCGCGCCGGCCCGCTCGCCGTCCGGCGCCGGAGCGACCATGTGGAACGCGTCCGAGGTGATGCCTGCACCGAGCACCCGGGCCAGCGGCTTGGCGCCGCGGGCTTTGGCGTGTTCCTCGGTCTCCAGGATCAGCACCGCACCGGCTTCGCCGAACACGAACCCGTCGCGGTCCTTGTCGAACGGACGCGACGCACCGGCCGGGTCGTCGTTGCGGGTGGACATGGCGCGCATCATCGAGAACGCCGCGATCGGCAGCGCCTCGATACCGCCCTCGACGCCACCGCATACCGCGATGTCGGCGTCACCCATGACGATCTGACGCCAGGCGTGGGCGATGGCCTCGGAGCCGGAGGAACACGCCGAGACCGGGGTGATGACGCCGGCACGGGCCCCGAGTTCGAGACCGATGACGGCGGCAGCGCCGTTGGGCATGATCATCTGGACGGCCAGGGGCGACACCTTGCGGGGGCCGCCCTCGTTCATCGCGTCGTAGGTCTCGACGATCTTCTCGCCGCCACCGAGGCCGGTGCCGATCACGACCGAGAAACGATCGGGATCGACCTCCGGCCGACCGGCGGTGTCCCACAACTGATTGCCGATGTACTTGGCCATCCGCTGGACATACGACATACGCCGCATCTCCAGCCGGGTCATCTTTTCGTCGAGGTTCTCGACGAGATGGCCGCCGATGCGTACCGGAAGGTCCCACTTGGTGACGAAATCGTCCTCGAGGACGCGGATTCCGCTCTCGCCGGCCAGTAGGCCCTTCCACGTGCCCTCGATGTCCGCAGCGAGGGAAGTAGTCGCCGTGACGGCGGTCACCACAACGCTGGGGAAACCGCCGTTAGCAGTGGAAGGTCGGGTCACTTCGAGAACTTATCGCGCAGCGCGGCGGCAGCCTCGGGGTTCTCTTCCTCGAGCTTCTGGATGTAGCCGACGACGTCACCGACGGTGCGCAGGCCGGCCAGATCCTCGTCCGGGATCTTCACGCCGTACTTGTCCTCGGTCTGCACCGCGATCTCGACCATCGACAGCGAGTCGATGTCCAGGTCGTCGACGAAGCTCTTCTCCATCGTCACCTCAGACGGCTCGATACCGGTGACCTCTTCGATGATCTCGGCAAGACCGGCGATGATTTCTTCTTGACTGGCGGCCACGATGGCTCCTTCTGTTTCTTCGGTTGCTCCACTCCGGCTGTCGGAGTGTTGGTGGAACGTCTTCGGTTATGACACCCGGGGATCAGAGCTCGGCGAGCCCATCCAGGTCTGAGGGGGCTTTCACCGCATAGGTCGGTGTGCCTTTCAGTTCTCGTTTGGCGATGCCGACGAGCGTCCCGGCGGGCGGGAACTCGACGATCGCCGTGACCGCGAGACCCCGCAGGGTCTCGTTGCACAGGTCCCAGCGCACCGGCCGGGTCATCTGGGCGACCAGCTTGGCCATCGCGTCGGCGGCGTCGGCGACGGGCTTGCCGTCGGCGTTGGACAGCAGCGTCCTGGTCGGTTCGGCGGTCGCCACCTCCGCGGCCGCGGCGGCGTAGCCCTCGGCGGCGGGCGCCATGTAGTGGGTGTGGAAGGCGCCGGCGGTGGCCAGGACCCGGACCCGGGCCTTGGCCGGCGGATCCTCGGCGAGCTTCTCCAGCGCGGCGATCGCACCGGCGGCCACGATCTGACCGGCGGCGTTGCGGTTGGCGGGGATGAGGTCAAATCGAGCGAGGGCTTCAAGTACAGCGGCTTCGTCGCCGCCGAGCACGGCGGCCATCCCGGTGGGCTCCAGCGCGCAGGCCTTGGCCATCTCGGCGCCGCGGGTGGCGGCCAGCTTGATGGCGTCGTCGGGGGAGATTACACCGGCGATCGCGTAGGCCGCGATCTCGCCGACCGAGTGACCGGCGATGGCCGCATCACCGGAGAGCAGGCCGGCCTTGGTGACGTGCTCGTGCGCCAGCAGGGTGGCGGCCACGACCAGCGGCTGGGTCACCGCGGTATCGGTGATCTCCTCGGCGGTGGCGGTGGTGCCCAGCCGGGCCAGGTCCAGTCCGCTGATCGCCGACCATGCGGCCAGGCGCTCGGAAGCCCCGGGCAACTCCAGCCATGGGCTGAGCATGCCGGGGGTCTGGGATCCCTGTCCGGGAGCAAGCAATGCAAGCACGGCTCTAAGAAAACACTGTGAAGTCGTCTCTGTGCCGTGTAAGAGATTATGAACCTTGTCTTATTCTTTTGTGGAGTTTCCACAAAAGTGCACGTGATGCGACCGCGCCGAGACCAGGCTGCGATCTGTCACGTCGGAATCTGGCTGTCCGTATTCGCCGATTGGCCTGAGAATGTCCCGTTCGTACTGCCGTTTGACCCGTTGAAGTGGCCTGAATCACGCCGTAGCCGACCCACCGTGATGGCCACCCGCAACACGTACGCGTCGCGCGGGACCGTCGGATCGCGGCCGGTGAAGTCGGTGATCCGTTTCAGGCGGTAGCGGACGGTGTTTGGATGAACCGTCAATTTGCGTGCGCAAGCTTCTATGGCGCCGCCGGAGTCCAGATACGCGTCGAGGGTCTGCGTCAATGCGGGGTCGGCATCGCCGAGGGGGCGCATCACCTCGGTCTCCAGTGCGGCCAGCGCGATGGCATCGCCGAGCAGCGCCCGTTCCGGCAGCAGCTCGCGAGCGGCCACCGGTCGCGGCGCACCACCCCAGCCGGTGACGGCACGCATCCCCGAGATGGCCTCGGCAGCACTGCGGTGCAGCGTCAGCAAGCTCGGCGCGGTGGGGCCGATCACCACCGGGCCGTTGCCGAACACCTTCATCAGCTCCGAGAGAAAGCGGTCGGTCTGGGACAGCGGCCCGGAGACGATGGTGACCAGCCAGGTGCCGTGCACATCCGACAGGGCGGTACGGCCGTTGCGCAATGCCACGTCGTGCACATCGCCGCTGACCAGGTCCAGGCGGTCCGGGTGGGGATAGCCCACGATCACGGTGGCGGATGCGGTGGCATCCCAGTTCAGGGCGGCGGCCTGGGACTGCAGGGCCGGGCCGGCGTCCCCGCGGACCACGGCGTCGACGATATTGGCCTCCATCCGGCTGTCCCAGGCGCCCCGCGCCTCGGCCTGATCGGCATACGCCGTCGCGGCGGCGAAGGCCAGATCGCGGCTGTAGCGCAGGATGCCCGCGGTCAGGGCGGTCAGCTGTTCGTCGGTGCGGGCCAGCAGCGGCACCACTTCCTCGAAGAACTCCATGGTGACCCGCACCATCTCGACGGATTGGCGCAGCGCCACCCGTCTGCGCAGGTCTTGGGGGACGACCTCGAAAGCCTGGGCGGTATAGCTGATATCGCTGGTGGGGTCGCGCATCCACTCGACGAAGTTGATGACCGCGGTCTGGACCACCAGCTGCACGCTGGCGCGCTGGGAGGCCTCCAGGTCGGAGAAGCCCGGCAGTCGCTCTTCCAGGGCGTGCACGGCCTCGGTGGCCAGCCGGCCCGAATACTGCTTGAGCCGGCGCAGCGCGGACTCCGGCACGCTCTGCAGCACATCCAGCGTCGATGCGGGCGGAACGGTCCGTTTGTCGGGCATGGATAAAATCTACGCTTCTCTTTTGTGAGAGACGCACCGCGTTTGTGCGGTTTCATACGCGACACGCCGGGCGAGGCGTATGAAACCGCACAAACGGACTGGGCTAGGCGCTCCCGGTGTCGGCGTAGGACACCTCGGCCGCGGAGACGTCATCGATGCGGTACTGCTTGGCCGCGGCGACGGCCACCGACGGATCGATCTCCCCGTCGCGGGCCAGCGCCTCCAGCACGGCCACCACGACCGATTCGGCATCGGTGTTGAAGTACCGGCGCGCGGCCGGGCGGGTGTCGGAGAAACCGAACCCGTCGGTGCCGAGCGTGACGTAGGTGTTGGGCACCCACGGCCGGATCTGCTCCGGGACCGCCCGCATCCAGTCCGACACCGCCACCACCGGGCCGGCCGTGTCGCCGAGCACCTGGGTGACATAGGCGGTCGGGGCCGGCTGATCCGGATGCCGCAGCCGCTGCTTCTCCACCGCCACGCCGTCCCGGTTGAGCTCGCCCCAGCTGGTCACCGACCAGACATCGGCCGCCACATCCCATTCGGCAGCCAGCAGGTCGGCCGCCCGCAGCGCCTCCGGCATGGTCACGCCGGAGGTCAGGATCTGGGCGGTGCTGGTGCGTTTCTCGGCGGCCGCCCGGTAGCGGTAGATGCCGCGCAGCAGACCCTCGGGATCGAAGTTCTCCGGCTCGGCGGGCTGCACGTACGGCTCGTTGTAGATGGTGATGTAGTAGAAGATGTTCTCCGGGTTCTCCCCGTACATCCGCTGCAGACCGTTTTCGATGATGTAGGCGATCTCGTAGGCGAAGGCCGGGTCATAGGTCACCGCCGCCGGGTTGGTGGACGCGAGCAGCAGGGAATGCCCGTCGGCATGCTGCAGACCCTCGCCGGTCAGCGTGGTGCGGCCCGCGGTGGCGCCCAGCACGAATCCCTTGGCCATCTGATCGGCGGCCGCCCACAGACCGTCACCGGTGCGCTGGAACCCGAACATCGAATAGAAGATGTAGATCGGGATCATCGTGGTGTTGTGGGTGGCATACGACGTGCCGACCGCGGTGAACGATGCGGTCGAACCGGCCTCGTTGATGCCCTCGTGCAGGATCTGGCCGACCTCGGATTCCTTGTAGGCCAACATCAATTCGGAATCCACGGCCGTGTAGAGCTGCCCGTTGCGGTTGTAGATCTTGAGGCTGGGGAACCACGAGTCCATACCGAAGGTGCGGGCCTCGTCCGGGATGATCGGGACGATCCGCGGGCCGATTTCCTTGTCCCGCAACAGTTCCTTGAGTGTGCGCACCGTCGCCATGGTGGTGGCCACGGCCTGCGTGCCGGACCCCTTCTTCAGCGGCTTGTAGGCGTCGCGGCCGGGCAGCTTCAGGGCCTTGGTCTTGGTGCGGCGCTCGGGCAGGAAACCGCCCAGGGTGCGCCGCCGATCCAGCAGGTACCGGATCTCGGGCGAGTTCGGCCCCGGGTGGTAGTACGGCGGCAGGTAGGGGTTCTCTTCCAGCGCGGCGTCGCTGACCGGCACCCGGGTGACATCGCGGAAGGCCTTGAGGTCTTCCAGGGCAAGCTTTTTCATCTGGTGGGTGGCGTTGCGGCCCTCGAAGTGGTGCCCCAGCGTGTAGCCCTTGATGGTCTTGGCCAGGATGATCGTGGGCTGGCCCTTGTGTTCCATCGCGGCCCGGTAGGCGGCGTAGAGCTTGCGGTAGTCGTGGCCGCCGCGCTTGAGATTCCAGATCTCGCTGTCGGTCATCGGATCCACCAGTGCCTTGGTGCGTGGGTCGCGACCGAAGAAGTGGTCCCGCACGTAGGCGCCGTCATTGGCCTTGTAGGTCTGGTAGTCACCGTCGGGCGTGGTGTTCATCAGGTTGACCAGGGCGCCGTCCCGGTCGGCGTGCAGCAGCGCGTCCCACTCGCGGCCCCACACCACCTTGATGACGTTCCAGCCCGCGCCGCGGAAGAACGATTCCAGCTCCTGGATGATCTTGCCGTTACCGCGCACCGGCCCGTCCAGGCGCTGCAGGTTGCAGTTGACGACGAAGGTCAGGTTGTCCAGCGCCTCGTTGGCCGCCACCTGGATCAGGCCGCGGCTCTCCGGCTCGTCCATCTCGCCGTCGCCCAGGAACGCCCACACATGCTGGTCCGAGGTGTCCTTGAGGCCCCGGTCGTGCAGGTAGTGGTTGAACCGCGCCTGGTAGATGGCGTTCATCGGGCCCAGGCCCATCGACACCGTGGGGAACTCCCAGAAGTCGGGCATCAGGCGCGGGTGCGGGTAGGACGGCAGGCCGCCGCCGGCGTGGCTGTGCTCCTGGCGGAAACCGTCCAACTGGTTGGCAGTCAGCCGGCCTTCGAGGAAGGCGCGGGCGTACATGCCGGGGGAGGCGTGGCCCTGGATGAAGATCTGGTCGCCGCCACCGGGATGGGACTTGCCCCGGAAGAAGTGGTTGAAGCCGACCTCATACAGCGAGGCCGACGAGGCGTAGGTCGAAATATGGCCGCCCACACCGACTCCCGGCCGCTGGGCACGGTGCACCATGATGGCCGCATTCCAGCGGATCCAGGCCCGGTAGCGCCGCTCGACATCCTCGTCACCGGGGAACCAGGGCTCCAGCTCGGTGGGGATGGTGTTGACGTAGTCGGTGGACGTCAGCGCGGGGATGGCGACACGCTGCTCACCCGATCGTTCCAGCAGGCGCAGCATCAGGTAGCGCGCGCGAGCCGGGCCGGACCGTTCCAGGAGTGCGTCGAACGATTCCAGCCATTCGGCGGTCTCGTCGGGGTCGATATCGGGGAGGTAGGAGGCGACACCTTCGCGGATCACGCGGACGCGATCGGGTTCGCCTGTGGTACCAGAGTTTTGGGCCAGGTCTTGGCGCGCGAACTCGGTGGTCAACTTGGGCTCCTTGGTTGGCGGTGCTTCGTAGTGCTTGGTTGCTTGTGGCGTCACTATCGTGCCTCTATCGTGCCCCACATCACCGCGCAGGGTGGCCTACCGCTCGGTAACCGAATGATCCGGCGATTGACGGCCCGAACCGGTAACGTCTGGCAGCAATGCGCAACAGTTGGCGGGGGTCTTCGGTGCTGGTCCGGATACGAATCGGCGCCTTGGTGCTGGGTTGTCTGGCCGCTCTGGCGATGATCGTGGTCGGGTGCACCAGCGTGACCAGCGGTACCGCCACGGTGGACAAGGCCGATGCGCCGGTCTATCGCGCGTCGGTGTCGGCCTCGGCCGCCGAGTCGGCGGAGAGTTCCAGCTCGAAGGAATCCGAGCGACAGAAGTCGGTCACGACCAGTGCCATCCACAGCTCCTGCGAGGCGCTCAGCTCCAGCAGCGTGGACGCCATCTCCGCGGTGAACGACTACGTCGGCGCGTACAACGAGAACGGTGACGTCGCCGGCGCCGCGCGCCCGGCGATCGACGCGCTCAATCACAGCGCCGACGCGGTCGAACACAGCATTTCCGACCCGCTGGGTCCGGACCTGAAGAGCGCTCTGACAGAGTGGGTGGGTGCGGCTCGGGCCTTGGCGTCGTCGATTGCGGGCGATGTCGGGCCGGATGCGTTCAACGACGGAGTCGGCCGACTCAACGATGCGAAGGACGCCGCGCTGAACCTGTGCGATAAGGCATATCGATAAACCTTGCCGCCAAGTCTCGGTTGATAGGCCCCGGCGTGCGAATATAGGCCGAGCGCACTCGGAAACGCTAAAAGCTTGAAGGAGGACAGACGGTGGTCGCGGGGACGGACTCTGACCCGAATTACGCCCGAAAACTGGGCATCGAGAAGGATCAGGTCGTTCAGGAGTTGGGGTGGGACGAAGACACCGACGACGATATTAGGGCCGATATCGAGGACGTCGCCGGCGGCGAACTCCTCGATGAGGATGCCGATGAGGTCGTCGACGTGGTGTTGTTGTGGTGGCGCGATGACGACGGTGACCTGGTAGATCGGCTGATGGACGCCATCACGCCGCTCGCCGACGACGGTGTCATCTGGGTCATCACTCCGAAGACGGGCAAGCCCGGTCACGTGCAGCCCGCGGAGATCGCCGAGTCGGCGCCCACTGCCGGGCTGATGCAGACGTCGTCGGCCAACCTGGGCGATTGGATTGCCAGCCGGCTGGTGCAGCCGAAGTCCAAGGCGAAGAGCCGATAGCCCGGTTGGCGCCGAGATTGCCGTTATTGCGGCCCGCACTCGCACATCGTCGCGGTAACCGCAATCTCGCGGTGCACCGATGCTGACTGCGGGCCTCGCCGCGCCCGACTTCACCCTCAAGAACCAGCACGGCCAGCCCGTCACCTTGTCGGGGTTTCGCGGCCGCGACGTCCTGCTGGTGTTCTTTCCGCTCGCCTTCACCCCGATCTGTGCCGGTGAACTGGGCGAGATTCAGAGCCATCCCGAGGTGTACAACACCGCCGACACCGTCACGCTCGCGGTCTCGGTGGGGCCGCCGCCGACGCACAAGGTGTGGGCCAAGCAGAGCGGGTTCACCTTCGACCTGCTGTCGGACTTCTGGCCGCACGGCGCCGTCGCTGAGCAGTTCGGGGTGTTCAATACGGGGTCCGGCTTCGCCGACCGGGGCACCTTCACGATCGACCGGTCCGGGATCATCCGGTTCGCCGAGTGCAAGCAGCCCGGCGAGGTGCGCGACGCGGCCGTCTGGCGGGACGCGCTGGCCGCTTTGCGGATTTAGTACTGGCCTTCGTGGGCGTGTACCGTGCCTGCGACGGGGCGCGTAGCTCAGTGGTAGAGCTCTGGTTTTACACACCAGCGGTCGGCGGTTCGATACCGTCCGCGCCCACCATCGAAAGTCCGTCCGGGGCCCCGGACGGCGGCGTGCCATCTGGGTCATTCTGATCGGCGGCGTTGGCAGATTCATCCGCTCCCGCAGGCGGACCACCAGCGCGGTCGTGGACGATCTCGAGGTGGTCGAAGGTCACCGGGCTGATAAGCGGCGGCTCCGGGACGTTCATTGGGCCCCTGATCGGGGCGATTGCGCATCGTGTGACTGACCGGGTGCGTGCCCAGGAGATGGCTGATTCTGTCGGCCAGCACCCGACCACCACGAGAGTCGTTAGGGCTCAATGGATGTACCTGGTTGTGGTCACATCGATCGCAACATAGCGAACCTGCTCGTCGCGTCGGAAAGTTACGGTGGTGGCATCGGGATCACGCGGGTGTCAAACAGGGGGCTCTATGTCGGCGTTAGCTTCGGATCGCGGGATACTGTCGCCCCCGCAGCGCCAGCTTCCAGCGGAGAGAGAAGAAACCCACCGAACCTCGGCCCGCCCGCCCGGCCCGGCTCCCAGCGCAGCGAGGACCCGGTAGATGCCGCGATGGTCAAAGCGCATGTCGTCCGTCGGCTTGTCACGCACCAGGACTGAGTCCGGAAAGTGAACGCCATCACGCGTCGATGGGCTGCGTTTGCGGATGCCCTGCACAGCCGGCTGTGGCCGATCCCGGCGGCTGCGGTGGTCGCCGCGATCGGGGTCGGAGTGGCGCTCACGAATCTCGAGGAACTGTACGGCCGGGGGCTGCCACCAGCACTGAGCGATCATCTTTTCGGCGGTGACGCTGACGCGGCACGCTCAGTGCTGACCGTCATCGCAGGATCGCTGATGACGGTGACGTCGCTGACCTTTTCGCTCACGGTGCTGACACTGCAGTTGGCGAGTAGCCAGTTCTCGCCGCGATTGCTGCGCACCTTCACCGGTGACCGATTCGTCCAGGGCAGCCTGGCGCTGCTGCTTGCCACCTTCGCCTTCGCCCTGACCGTATTGCGTACCGTCCGCGCCGGACCCGGGGACGTGGAGTTCGTTCCACAGCTGTCGGTCACCCTGGCCTATCTGCTGGCCATGACGAGCGTGCTGACGCTGGTCTTGTTCCTTGCGCATCTGGTCCGCGAGATTCGCGTCGAGTCCATGGTGAGCACCGTGCATGTCGAGGCCGGCGCGACGATGCGGCGCCTCCTGGACCCCTCCGCCGAGATACCGATCGGCGCCCCGCCGACACCACCACCTGACGCGGTTCTGTTGACGGCGGGCGCGTCGGGGTTTCTCACTCGAGTCGACGAAGTCGCGCTGCTGGCCGCTGCGCAGGACACCGGGACCGTGGTGTTGATCGACCGCGAGCCGGGTAGCTCGCTGATCGCTCGCACGCCGATCGGGTATGCGTGGGCGCTCGCGTCGCAGCCCGTCCTGGACAAGGAGCGCGTCCAGGAATTGCAGGCGAGGGTCGCGCGCGCGGTGGCGACGGGGTTCGAGCGGACTTCGGTCGATGACCTCGGCTATGGACTGCGCCAACTGACCGATGTCGCGACCAAGGCCCTGTCGCCGGGAATCAACGACCCCACCACCGCCATTCACACGCTGGGACATAGTGCGGCATTGTTGTGCGAGTTCGCCGCACACACGCTGGGACCTAAGTGCTTGCTCGACGACGAGGACCGAGTTCGGGTCGTGTTGCGGCGCCCGGGCCTGGCCGAACTGCTCGAGCTGGCCATCGGAGCGCCGAGGCACTACGGCGCGGGCGATGTCGCGGTCCTCGATCGGGTGTTCGCGCTGCTACGGGAGTTGGCCTGGTGCGCCGACCAACCGGAGCATCGCAGCGCGATACACGATCAGCTCGAGCGAACCCGGGCGGTCGCCGCCCGCCAAACGTTTGACGCTGCCGAGCGGAACCGTATGCGCGACGCCGCGATACGGGTCGAGGACGCCCTTGACGGCCGCTGGCCGCCGCAATGAAATCACCGCGGAAGCGTTGCCGGAGATGGTAATCGACCCGCGTTCACTGCCGCGATGTGGTCGAGCTACCGTCGCGCACCCCGGCGACCGGTGACGCCCAGATAAATGGCGATCAAGACAACGGCGACGATGATGCCGACCAAGAACGGAATGATTGCGAAGCCACCGTTTTCGTTGCTGTAGCCGAACTGATAACACAGCCATGTACCTGCCAGGGATCCCAGCGCACCCAGAGTCACGGTCATGATGACGCCGATGTTCTGTTTGCCGGGCATGATCAGTCGGGCGAGCGCACCGATGATCAACCCGACGACAATGGCGCCGAGGATGGTTGCGAGCATGGCGAACTCCTTTGTTCAGAGGCCGATCTGACTGCGTCGTGGATGTCCTCAGGGCCGTCGCAATCGCGCTACTACAATTCCCGCGAGCTGATAGTGGTACGGCTACCCGGATACCACAGTCCGCAAACGTCGTCAGCCGCGGCACGGTTGGCTCAGTCTCGTCGGACGCGACCCGGGCGATGATGACAATCAAGATCATCATCAACGCCACCCCGACCAGCATGTCGGCGCCCGGCTCCCCGCAGCCACCAGCCGCCCCATGCCGCGCTGAGGTGCAACGATGCGGCTGGCTGTGGTGGTGCGGGTGGTTCGGCCCATGATCATTGCAATGTGCAATTGCTGCACCAGCGTGCATGCTTAGGATCCGCGGGTGACGGTCGAACGGGTTTGCCTGCTGCGGCGACGTGCGGCAAGGTTTTGCTGGGGCGCCGGCAATTCTGGTCGGCAGTCGCACCGTCGGTGGCGGCGGGAAACGATGAGCATGGGGGTCCGACGTGGTGCTTGTGCTGGCCTTTGGTCTGGTCCTTTTGGTCAGCGTCTCGCTTTCGGGTGTAGCCGCCAGAACAGTTCTGTCGACGGCCTTGCTCTTCCTTGTCGCCGGCGCATTGATCGGGCCCGGGGGCTTTGGCATCGTGGCGATCGGCCCCGATGACCCGATTGTCTCTCTGCTCGCCGACGTAGCACTGTTCACAGTGCTGTTCACCGACGGTCAGCGTGCCAATGTGGCTGCGTTGAAGGAAAATTGGACACTGTCCGGCCGGGCGTTGGGCTTCGGTATGCCGTTGACCATGGTCGGAATCGCGATTCCAGCGCACTATCTCGCCGGGTTGGATTGGCCGACAGCCTTTCTCATCGGCGCCATACTCTCTCCGACGGATCCGGTGTTCGCGGCCGCGTTGGTCGGTAGATCCGATGTTCCGCTGCGTCTTCGGCGGCTGCTCAATGTCGAGTCCGGTCTCAACGACGGTCTGGCCCTGCCATTCGTCTTGATCTTCCTTGCCATGGCCCAACATGAGCATTCAAATCTGGCCGAGGTGGGCATCGAACTGTTGTCGGGCCTCGTCATGGGTGCCGCGGTGGCAGCCGGAGTCACATTGGCTTGGAGAACCAAGATCCTCACCGCCGAGCCGCGTCTGCAACCGCTGGGACCGATGGCTATCGCCGTCTTGGTGTATGCGGGATGTCATCTGACGCATGCCAACCCATACCTGGCAGCATTCGCTGCAGGGTCGACGCTGGCCACCCTCGACCATGTCGCGGCTGAGCATTTCGAACCATTCGGTGAATTGCTCTCGGAGTTGACGAAATTCGCCGCTCTTCTGGTATTCGGAGCGTTGATCACACCGGACCGTCTGTCTCATCTCGGTTGGCAGGAATGGCTGTTCGCCGCGGTGGCCATCGTGGTGGTCCGACCGGCAGCGATGTTGCTCTCGTTGCTGCGTACCCAGCTGCCGCGTAGCGAACGCCTCACCGCGGCCTGGTTCGGACCGAAGGGATTCGCATCGGTGGTTTACGGGCTGCTCGCGCTCCAGTCGGGGATCGTAGATCGTGAGCTGGTGTTCGACCTCGTTGCGGTCACCATCGCGTTGTCGATCGTGTTGCACTCGTCGACTGACGTACCGGTTGCGCGGATGCTGCGAATAGAGCCCCCTGACAACCTGCCCGCTGGACGCCCCGACCCCGATGCCGCACTACGGGAGCTGCCACCGAACCCGGGCACAGGTTGACGACGGCGAGTCCGTCTCACGGCATCGTCGGCGCTTCAACTCTCGTCGCCGAATCGACCTGACAGTCGGTCATGTCGATCGGCCGAATCCTGGTTGAGGCCGATTATCTCGACCTGCTTACCCTTTCGCCGGTATTTGGTGGTGATGGCGTCGAGAGCGGCGACACTGGAGGCATCCCAGATGTGCGATTCGGACATGTCGATCACCACCCGGTGCGGATCACCGACGTAGTCGAACTGGTAGACAAGGTCGTTGCTCGAGGCGAAGAACAGTTCGCCGCGCACCAGATAGTGCGCCGTGCCCTCGGCGCTTGGATCGGCGGAATCACTTGTTGAGCTGACTTTCTCGACGGTGGCCAGATGCGCCACACGACGCGCGAACAGCACCATCGCGGTCAGGGTACCGACGATGACACCGTAGGCCAGGTTGTTGCTGGCCACCGTGACGATCACGGTGGCCAGCATGACCACCGTCTCGCTGCGCGGCATTCGGCGCAGCGTTGACGGGGCGATGCTGTGCCAGTCCATCGTGCCCACCGACACCATGATCATCACGGCGACCAGCGCCGCCATCGGGATCAGTCCGACGATGTCGCCGAGGCCGACGACGAGAACCAAGAGAAATGCCCCGGCTAGGAAGGTGGAGATGCGGGTGCGGGCACCTGAGACTTTGACGTTGATCATGGTCTGGCCGATCATCGCGCAGCCGCCCATTCCGCCGAACAGTCCGGTGACGATGTTGGCGATTCCCTGCCCCGTGCTCTCGCGGGTCTTGTCGCTGTGGGTGTCGGTGATGTCATCGACCAATTTTGCCGTCAGCAACGATTCCAGAAGTCCGACCAGAGCCATCGCCAGCGCGTAGGGAGCGATGATGGACAACGTCTGCACGGTGAACGGGACATGCGGCAGCACGAATGCCGGCAAGCTGTCGGGTAGCTTTCCTTCGTCGGCGACGTTGGGGATGTGCACGGAGAACGCCAGGACCGCCGCGGTCAGGACAACGATCGCGACCAGCGGTGGGGGAACGACAGTGGTGATCTTGGGCAGCAGCACGATGATCGCCACGGCGACGAGCACGAACGGGTACACCAAAGCGGGCACCCCGATCAGGTGGGGCAGCTGCGACACGAAGATGAGGATTGCCAGTGCGTTCACGAATCCGACCATCACGCTGCGGGGGATGAACCGCATCAAGCGCGCCACCCCGAGCACGCTCAGCACGATCTGCAACGCGCCCGCGAGCAGGACGGTCGCGATCAGATAATCCATTCCGTATTCGCGCGCCACCGGTGCGATCACCAGGGCGATCGATCCCGTCGCGGCAGAGATCATCGCCGGGCGGCCACCGACAACGGCGATGGTCACGGCCATCGTGAATGACGCGAAAAGCCCTACCCGTGGATCCACACCGGCGATGATCGAGAACGAGATCGCCTCTGGGATGAGCGCCAACGCCACGACCAGACCGGCAAGTACCTCTGTCTTCAGTCGTCTCGGGGACTTCAGCGCCACCAGTGTCGAGATGTTCGGCTCATCGGAGCCGCGGGCTTGCGCGATCGGAATTTGTTGGTCTGACACAATTTTCCGTTCGACGGGGATTCAGCAGCCGACGGTTGTCTTCCGCGGCGGTTGAACTCTACCCTCACCCGAGGGGAGCGTTGAGCGCACGTCGCGGACGAACCCCGGAAGCTGATCGGTGGCCTTCGCAGGTTGGTCCTTGCCCCGATCGCGATGAGGTTGCGCCGAAGTCGGTGCCCGCCACCTGCCCACCTCGTGAAGGCAATCAGTGTGTCCGATCGTGAACTGGATGCCGGACCCGACAACACGAGCAACCTGTTCGGTCTTCCGCGGTCGTACCGCTACGGGGTCGGAGAAGGATCGGCTGGATTCAACGCCTGGCGAGAAGTCGCGACCCACGAGATGGTCAGCGATTGGATCGTCGAAGACGGGCACGGCGGAGGTCGAAGCGCGACTGCGGTGGTGCTACGTGACTGGATTGACAGCAGATGGGATTGCGGCGCAATGGATGTGGCCGTGTCTGCTAAAGGTGTTGTGGATCAACTGCTCGGCGTTACCCAACGCATGCGTGCCTGTGGCTTGGTGCATTTCGATGTACACCTCGACAACATTTTGACGACGGGTCAAAACCTGATCGTGTCCGATTTTGGCCTTGCTGCGGCAGCTCACTTTCAGCTTGACGACGCAGAGCGGCGTTTCCTTGCCACCCACGTCGATCACGACGTCGCATATTGTGCGGCCGAACTGGCCAACGCGATTCTGGGCAAGACCATGGCTTTTCCGCATGCTCGTGCCCGCAACGCGTGGCTTCGGGACCTGCCCCGCGCCGATACGCTCGGAGAAGGGGCGGGACCACTGTCAGACATCGTCCGACGACTCGCGCCCACGGCCGCACTGATCAACGACCATTACTGGCACCTGCACGGCGGCCACCTTGAAACACCGTTCCCGTCCGGGGCGCTTGCAGCCACACTGGACGTGATGGTGTGATCTCGCGACTTCTGTGGCTACGCCGTTGAACATGCGAAGTCGATCAACGGGATTCGTCTCTTCGGTGTTTCCTGATGCTGATCCAGGACGGTTCTCCGAGACTGGCCCGTCCCTGGGTGTTACCTCTGGGCGTCCAGAGTTTTGATCCAGGGGTGGCTGGGGTGAACTTGAGACAACCATTTGTGAAGTCGAGTTCTTCTGGTTGCGTCCATTGCTGGGAGCACGTTGCGGAAGTCGGTCTGGTCTTTGTCCCGTAGATGTTTAGCCTTGAACAGCAATGCCACCTCAGGAATGACGTATGGGATGCCATCTTGGTTCCGAAGGATGACTTGTTCGTAGGGCAGGGTGATCGAGGTATCGCGTCGGCAGACCCATCTGCCAGCGATTGTTGGCTCACGGAAGACGTCGACGCGGTAGATCCCCGTTGCAGGTTCCCGGAGCCAGGTTTGAAAATGGGTGTCGCGTTGTTCAGGGAACGGCCAGACCCGGCCATCACCGACTACGTCCCATTCGAAATCGAGTAACGCTTCCTGGATCTCGCCGAATCGTGATGCTGGCACCGCGATTTCGATGTCGTCGTGCTCACGTTTTGCGCCTTCGGTGAATAGATCTAGCGCCCATCCGGCGGTGACGCACCACGGCGCAGTGACGGAGGAGAGTTGGCGTGACACTTCGGCCGGGGTCCACGCATTCCAAAGCCCGGTGATCTCAGCTGGGGTGAGTTCTCGGCCACTCATGGGTTGGCCGGAGTGGGCTGTGGTCGGCGTGCGAGCACTTTGGCTGCGCTGATGTCGGCAGTTAGTGAGGGCATGTCCCGATTGTCTCCGAGTCGGGGGATTCCAATCTTGATGTCCTCAATGCGCTGTTGCTTGGCCCACTGCGATGTCGATCAACAAATTGACGACTTCGGCCGGCGTCCGGGTTGTCTGGATCTCGTGTGTGGCCGCTTGCCGAAGTAGCGGCTCGACCTCGGCAATGTCGTCGGCGATCCGCTGGCGCTGTTGTGGCGTCTTACCGAACGGGTTGTTGGTACGCCTAGCGACACGATCGAAGATGAGGTCACGCGGTGCGCTGAGCAGAACGATCGCGTCGAAGCGATGGTAAAAGGCGCCCTGGTTGGCGACGGTGCCCTGGATGAATATTGGTGTCTGACGCGGTCGACTCAGTAGGTCGTTGATGAGCGGTTCGCGCCACAGCGGCTCCCCATCGACGATGTCAATCCAGTGGGCGTCGTCGGTGTCGACGGTGGTGTACCCACGTCGCGCCAACTCGTCTAGGGCGGTCGTCTTTCCCACGCCTGACATTCCGGTCACCAGGACGGCGGTGTGAGCAGGCATGGCGTTATTGAAACGCTCGGTGGGGAAGAGATCAACCGGGGAGGTCTTCAGATTGTTCTGGGCCCGGGAGTCGAGTTCCACTTGGATACCGCCTTCGTTCGTTACGCACTACGGCAGCATTGGCGATCTCGAACATAAGGTCGCCGCGGGAAGGCGATGCGGAACTTTTCAACCCCGCTCGTGACAACAATCGCCTCGTCGAAGTGCAACACCGGGCAGGGCATCGGCCATCTCTTGCTGTAGCAGCGTAAGCGGTCCGCCCCCGGCGACCACGGTGACTTCGTCGGCGCAGTGCGAGGGTCAAGCCCCGCGGCGCAGCAAACTCCGGATAAGGTGGCGTAGCCTGTGGCTCAGAGGAGTTCGAGATGACAGCGACACGTCTGGCGGCGAGACTGGCGGCGGTTTTGGGCTGCTTACTTCTGGCAAGCGTCACCATCGTCACCGCAATGCCCGCCCGGTTAATCGCGGGTACTCCCGTAATTTTCGGTCCCAAGCAGGATCCGAGGTTCGAGAATGTGAACGCCGTCTCTGGGACTCCGGCGGAATGGCTGTCCTCCGTGTGCGAGCCACAGCTTCGACGAATCAGCATTGGTGGCAGCCGTTTCCAGGGACTGGGCCACCTGTATCTGTTTGCCACGCAGGGACTGACATTGCGGGATTCAACATTCAGCGCGCAGTGCCGGTCACGAAATCGCGAGTCCAGCGACCCGTTCCTGCTGGTGGCTCGCTATCGTTCGGAGCCGCCGATGCAGCGCGACCTCGCACGAAACGGATTTCAGTGGTACTGCTTCGGCGCTGATCGTGGGCAGCTTCTGGTTATTGCCACCCGTGCTGAGGAACGTGTGCAAAGCAACGGCTGGTCAGTTTCTCCGATGCTGGAGCCGCTGCAACGTTACGGATTCATGATCTACAGCCAGCCGGGCAAATGACGCTCTCTGATCTGCAAGCCAAGGTGAGCGCCAGCAGAGGCGTCGCTGACTTTAACGGAGACGTCAGGGCGTCGATACTCACGCTTCCGGAGTGCTACCACCACTGGTTGCGGTGCACGATTGCGTCGGAAATCAACGCGACCCCGGCAACGAGGAAGAGAACGCGGACTCCGATGGGCCCGTATCGGGTCAAGGTTCGCACCAAGAGACGCTGGGCGCGATCGGCCCGTTTACTTCGGCTGGTCGAGAGCGCAAGAACAAGCATGCACGGCAGCAACGCAATGACGCAGTACGCGATCACGAGGATCGGCCATTCCGGTGGTCGGGGTTGGCGTGCGGCGATCATGGCCAACCCAGCCAGATAGGGCACGGCCGTGGGAGCCTGGCCTAAGCCCACTGCAGCGCCCACAAACCCGAGCAACCAGGGCCGCTGACGCATCGCCGCCATCGCCCATCCCGGTGCCGTGGATTGGGCGACCAGGGGGAAGAACGCCAAGCCGATCAGGATCAGTCCCACCAGAAACTCCCCCCAATACCTCAGGGTGGGCGTCAGGTTGAAGTTGGTCAGATCCGTGAGCAGGCCCAGGCCAAGCACGGCGCCCAGGCCGAAGACGGTGGTCACCGTGAAGACGCCGGCAATGAAGCTGACGCCACCAGGCAAGGCCGATTGACGGTTCAACCGGCTCCCATACACCACCGCGGAGACGACCCCGATGTTCAGGACGCTGAGGGAGTCGAGCAAGGCGAACCCCGTCAACGTCAGCAGCAGCACAGTCATCGTGATCGTGGCCCCCCGGCCCATCGGAGCGACGGTGGCCCCGACGCGCAACAGACGAATATCTCGCCGACCCTACGGTGCCCCATCAGGAAGCAATCATGTGGTGCTGCGTCCTCGTCGGCGGCATGTGCCATAGCCACACCAGCGGTCGGCGGTTCGGTTCCGCGCGCGCCGAAGTTCCCGCAGCCTTAGCGTGGAGCCGTGGACTGGGAGTTCGAGGCCGAGGTGTTCCAGTGGCGTGGCCCCGCACCGTATTTCTTCGTCGCCACACCTGCACGTGTCGACGACTTCCTGCGGGCTCACCTCGGCGAGTTGACCTACGGCTGGGGTGTCATTCCTGCGCGGGTGCGCATCGGCGACACCGAGGTGACGACATCGCTGATCCCGAAGGACGGCGTCTATCTGGTACCGCTGAAGATCGCGCTACGTCGTCCCGAAGGTATCGACGATGGCGACCAGGTGCGGGTTCGGCTGCACGTCGGCTCTTAGCAGAAACCATCGCTGTTCGCGCGGATCCTGCTGGTCAATGTGCGCCGGGAGCACGCATCCGAGCCAATGGACCACAACCGGCGGCTCGTCGGACTCTTCATCGACGGAATGCGCGCGGACTATTCCGGCGGCGCGAAGAACTCCAGCGCGATCCCGTCGGGGTCCCGGAAGCTGAGCCCGGACCCGTAATGCGCATCCACCACGCCACCGTGCGCAATGCCCAGCCCGTCGAGCCGCGAGGCCCATGACTCCAGCTCCGAGCGCGACGCGCAGCCGAACCCCACGTGGTCCAGCCCGGCCCGGAACTCGGTGAATTCACCCGGCTCGATCGCCTGGTCGTGCTGGTGAATACCGAACAGCGTGCCGCCGTCGAGCGCCCACACCAGATGCCGGAAGCCGGCGTCGGTGTGCTCGTCGAGCACCGGATCGAACCCGATCAGTGCCCGGTACCACGGGCCGCTGACGCCGATATCGCTGACCGTGACCGCCACATGGTTCAGTGCCGCGAATGACATGACTACCCCTTTCAGACCACTCGTTTACCCAGGCGCGCCCGGGTCCGCATATCCCACAGGTACAACCGATAACCGAACTGCCAGACCTCCCGCGGCACGACGCGATCGGCGATGCGCAGTCCCATCAACAGCAAGGCGAACCGGCGCTGGTCGTCCGGTGTCCAATCCAGATTCATCATGGCGCGGAATCGCGACGACAGAAATCCCTTGGTGGCGAACAGGATCGGCGGCCCAGCCAACTGCCGAAGTGGCGTCGGCAGGAACGCCGCCGATGCCACCCCGTGCAGGTGCTCACGCACCGGTTCGTCGATCCGGAGATCGTCGAGTGTGCGTTTCCAGTAGTCGTCGAACGCGGCCCGGTCCGCCGGCCACATCTCCTCGCGCACCTGCAGCGTGGTGCCCAGGGTGCGGGCGTCGGCGTAGATCGCGTCGGCCGACTGGTCATCCAGTGGCCCGTACAGGAACTCGTGCTGGTCGATGTAGTAGCGGTACAGGCACGCCGCCACCCACAACTGCAGGTTCGGGTCGAACGCGTTGTAGCGCACCGGGCTTGACGGGCGCGACCGGACCTGCGCGTGGACGCGGTCCACCTCGGCTCGGATCAGCGCGCGGTCGGCGTCGGTGCCGTAGGTGGCCGCCGCCAGGTAGGTGCCGGTGGTGCGGGCCCGTTTGAACGGATGCAGGTAGACATTGCCGCTGTCCACCGGGCTCTCCAACACCCCATGGCCGACGCCGGGCAGCGACAACTGCATGATGACGTTCGCGGCGGGCGCCAGCGCCGCGGCCGGATTGAGCAGGTCGATGACGCGTCGCGGACGGCGCGGTGGTCCCAGCCTCATGTACTCGAGTAGAGCACCTTGTGAGACGCTCCCCATCGTGTTTGAACACACTGCCCGTGCGGCCGGACTGGCGGCCGGCTATCTCGCCGACCTGTGCTGGGCCGATCCGCAGCGCGGCCACCCGGTGGCAGCCTTCGGCACGGCCGCCGCGGCCCTGGAGAAACACACCTACGCCGACCGCCGGTCCGCCGGCGTCGTCCACACTGCCGTGCTGCTCGGCGCACTGGGCGTGCTCGGGGTGGCGGCCGAACGGGCCGCGGCGCGACGCGGCCCGGCGTGGACCTTCGCGATCACGGCGGCCAGCACATGGGCGGTGCTGGGCGGAACCTCCCTGGCCCGCACGGGTGCGCAGATGGCCGATCGGCTCGGCGGGGACGACCTCGTTCGCGCCCGGGCCTTACTGCCGTCCCTGTGCGGCCGGGACCCGGCCGCACTGGACGCCGACGGCCTGGCGCGGGCGGCCCTGGAATCGGTGGCCGAGAACACCTCCGATGCGCAGGTGGCGCCGATCCTGTGGGGCGCGGTGGCCGGGGTGCCCGGGCTGCTGGTGTACCGCGGCGCCAACACCCTCGACGCGATGATCGGTCACCATTCGCCGCGGTACGAGCGGTTCGGCTGGGCCGCAGCGCGATTCGATGACGCGGTCAACTATCTCGGGGCGCGTGCGACGGGGCTGTGCGTGGTCGCGGTGTCCGGCGCGCCCGCCGAGGCGTGGCGGGCGTGGCGCCGCGACGCCGGTAAGCATCCCAGCCCGAATGCCGGAGTCGCCGAAGCGTCGTTCGCCGGAGCGCTGGGCGTGCAGCTGGGCGGACCCACCCAGTACGCGCACCGCCTCGAGATGCGCCCCACCCTCGGTGACGGTCCCGCACCCCAGGCGCGCGATCTGCGCCGGGCGGTGCGGCTGTCGCGCGCCGTACAGGCGCTGGCCACCGTGGCTGCGGTCAGCGTCGCTTCCCGTATCGGTCGGCGAGCTTCTCCTCGGTCGTCTGGGGCGTGAGGTCGGGCACGTCGGGCTGGGCGTCGGCCTTGTCTGCGGCCTTCTCCCGGCGGCGGGCCTTCACCTCGGCGACGATGAAATAACCCAGCCCGATCGGCGCGACGATGCCGAAGGCGATCCACTGGATGCCGTAGGACAGAAACGGCCCGGCATCCAGGTGCGGCAGCGGAATCACTCCGAGGCCGCCGGGCTGGTTGTCCACCAACTGCAGATACGAACCGGCCAGGGGCACCCCGGTCACCTGCGACACCTGGGGCGGATTGATCGAATACACCTGCTGCGCACCGTCGGCCCGGAACGGATCCTTGCCGGTGAGCATCGGCTCTGCATCGCGCAGCCGCGCGATGATGGTGACCGGGCCGGCCGGCGGGGCGGCGAACGGCGGCAACGCAGTGCCTTGGACCGGTTTGACATAGCCGCGGTCCACCAGCACCGTCGGCCCGTTGTCCACCGCGAACGGGGTCAACACCTCGTAGGCGGGATCGCCGTCGACCGACCGGAGCCGCGCCACCACCTGTGCTTCGGACAGATAGTGCCCGGTGGCACTGACCCGGTGCCACTGCTGATCAGGAGCCGATGAATCCTGATGGGGCAGAACGCTGGTCAGCGGTACCGGGTCCGCGGACAGCGAGCTGGCGATCTGCGAGTTCTCCCGAGAGGTCTTGGTGTTCTTGCCCAACTGCCAGGGCGCCAGCACCGTGAAGCACAGCCACGCGAACGCGACCACCACGACGAACAGTGCCAGCCACTGGGGCCGGAACAGGAACGCCCAGCGCCTCATCGCCCAGAACCCAACCGCTCGTCGACCCACTCGTGCAGCCCACCCAACGACGCGTCGATGACGTCGAACACGTCCTGGAAGTCGGTGAGCGACCCGTAGTACGGATCCTCCACATCGAGGGCGAAGGCGCCCGAGCGGGGATCGAACGACCGCATCATCCGCAGCCGCTCGGGCGGCACCCCCATCTCCTTGAGGAAGCGCGCATGGTTGCGGCCCATCGCGATCACCATGTCGGCGGCCAGGTGGTCGTCGTCGATCTGGGCCGCACTGTGTGAGGTCGGGTAACCATGCTGGCGCAGTATCTGATTGGTGCGCCGGTCGGCGGGCTCGCCCGCGTGCCAGCCACCGGTACCCGCGCTGGTCACCCGCACCACCTCGGCCAGGCCGCGTTCGGAGATCTGGTGGGCGAACATCTTCTCGGCCATCGGGGACCGGCAGATGTTGCCCGAGCAGATGAAGGTGACATGCACAAGCTGTTCCCCCGGTCGCTGCGCTCCTGCCCGCCGGTCAGACACCCAGCACCTCCCGCAGGTCGGCGATGGTCTGCACCCGGTGCAGGGGCGCGGGAGCGTCGGGGCCGTCGAAATCGGTGCCGCCGTAACCCCAGCCGACGACGACGGTGTCAATACCGTGCTCACCGGCGCCCTCCACATCGTGGGAGCGGTCGCCGATCATCAGCACCCGCTCGGGCAGCGGGCTCAGCTGGGCCAGGGCATGCGCCACCACATCGGCCTTGGCGGACCGGCTGCCGTCCGAGCTGGCGCCCGCGATCACCTCGAAATAGCCGTCCAGGCCGAAGTGGGTCAGGATGCGCTGCGCGGTCGTCTCGGCCTTCGAGGTGGCGACGGCCAGGCGCACGCCCGCGGCGCGCAGATCCTCCAGCAGCGTCGGGATCCCGTCGAACAGGCTGTTCATCGCCCAGCCGCGGGTGGTGTAGTCGGCGCGGTAGGCGGAGATCGCCGCCTCGACACGGTCGCCGAGCCCCATCTCGCTCAGCGTGTGGTGCATCGGCGGCCCGACGATCCGGCCGGCCAGGTCGCCGTCGGGTACCGGCGCGCCGACGGTGTCCAGCGCATGCCGGAAGCTGGCCACGATGCCGTCCGCGGAATCGGTGAGGGTCCCGTCGAGGTCGAACAACACCAGCTGCGGGGTCTCGATCACCGTGTCAGTCACCCGTCCATTGTCGCCGATGTACCTGTGGTGTCCTGCGGCGCACTACTGTCGTGCTGTGGTTCACAGGGTCCGGCAGGCGGCGCGCTATCACGGCGATCAGGCCGTCGCGCCCGGCATGCTGGACTTCGCGGTCAACGTGCGCGCCGAGGGGCCGCCGTCGTGGCTGGTGGACCGGTTGGGTGCGCGGCTGGGTGATCTGGGCCACTATCCCACCGCGGCCGATACCGACCGGGCGGTGCGTGCCGTCGCCGAGCGGCACGGCCGCGGGATGGACGAGGTGGCGCTGCTGGCCGGGGGCGCGGAGGGGTTCGCGCTGCTGCCGCAGCTGGCGCCGACCCTGGCCGCGCTGATCGCCCCGTCGTTCACCGAACCCGAAGCGGTGCTGAGCGCCGCGAACATTCCGACCGAACACGTCGTGCTGGCGCCGCCGTTCTCACTGGCCGGCGCCCGAGTGCCCGACGAAGCCGACCTGGTGGTCATCGGCAACCCGACCAACCCCACCTCGGTGCTGCACACCCGTGAGCAGATCCTGGCGCTGCGCCGCCCGGGCCGGATCGTGGTGGTCGACGAGGCGTTCGCCGACGCGGTGCCGGGGGAGCCCGAATCAGTGGCCGGGCTGGCGTTGCCCGACGTCGTCGTGCTGCGCAGCCTGACCAAGACGTGGTCGCTGGCCGGACTCCGGGTCGGCTATGCGCTGGGCGCGCCCGAGGTGCTGGAGCGGTTGACCGTCCGGCGGGCGCACTGGCCGCTGGGCACGCTACAGCTCGAAGCCGTGACCGCATGCTGTGCACCGGAGGCCGTCGCCGAGGCCGAGGCCGGCGCCCGCCGGTTGGCGGCACTGCGCACCGAGATGGTGTCCGGACTGCGGGCGGCGGGCATCGAGGTGGTCGACGGCAGCGCCCCGTTCGTCCTGATGCGCGTCGCCGACGCCGAACTGGCCCGCAAACAGTTGGACAGCAAGGGGATTGCGGTGCGCCGCTGCGACACCTTCGTGGGGCTCGAGGGTGACTATCTGCGCGCAGCGGTCCGGCCGGAGTGGCCGGCGTTGGTGTCGGGTTTTTGGGAGATCCTGCGGTGAGTGTCCTGCTGTCCGACGTGATCGAGGTCCTCGACGCCGCGTATCCGCCCGCGCTGGCCCATGACTGGGACTCGGTGGGCCTGGTGTGCGGTGACCCGTCGGAGCCGGTGACGTCGGTGACCATCGCGGTGGACGCCACCGCGGCGGTGGTCGACGAGGTGCCCGAGGGCGGTCTGCTGCTGGCGCACCACCCGCTGCTGCTGCGCGGCGTGGACACGGTGGCGGCGAGCACCGCCAAAGGATCGTTGATCCACCGGCTGATCCGCTCGCGGCGATCGCTGTTCACCGCGCACACCAACGCCGACGCGGCGCTGCCCGGGGTTTCCGACGCGCTGGCCGACGCCCTGGGGCTGGTGGTGCAGGACGTCCTGGCCCCGGCGGAGTCCCGCTCCGGCCTGGACAAGTGGGTCGTCTTCGTTCCCGCCGAAGACGCTGAGCGGGTACGTGTGTCGCTGTTCGCGGCCGGGGCGGGCCAGATCGGCGACTACTCCTGCTGCAGTTGGAGCTCCAGTGGCACTGGGCAGTTCCTGCCGCGGGAAGGCGCCGATCCCGCCATCGGCACCGTCGGCACCCTGGAACACGTGACCGAGGACCGGGTCGAGGTGATCGCGCCGTCGGCGGTGCGTGCGCGGGTGCTGGCGGCATTGCGCGCCGCCCATCCGTATGAGGAACCCGCCTTCGATGTGTTCGCCCTGGCGCCGCTGCCCTCCGGGGTCGGTATCGGGCGGATCTGCGCCCTGCCCGAACCGGAATCGCTGTCGGCGTTCGTGGCCCGGGTGCGTGGCCGGCTGCCGGCCACCTCCTGGGGGGTACGGGCGGCCGGTGACCCGGAAGCGCTGATCTCGCGGGTGGCGGTGTGCGGTGGCGCGGGCGACTCGCTGCTGGACACGGTCGCCCGCACCGATGCCCAGGTGTACGTGACCGCGGATCTGCGCCACCATCCGGCCGACGAGCACCGCCGCAAGTTCGGCACCGCTCTGGTGGATGTGGCGCACTGGGCCAGTGAATACCCGTGGTGCGGACAGGCGGCCGCCCTGCTCACCACACGTTTCGGCGCTGAACTTCCGGTGCGCGTGAGCACGGTGCGCACCGACCCATGGAATATCGAAGAAGGACACCATTGATGAAAGCTGCACTCACCCAACAGCGTTCGCTGTTGACGCTGGTCGAGTTGGACGCCGAGCTGAGCCGAGTCGAGCACCGGGCCCGCAACCTCGCCGAGCAGCAGCGTTTCGACGAGGCGCAGGCCGAACACCGGGCCGCCAACGACCAACTCGCCGTGCTGAGCATCACCTTGGAGGACCTGGACGGCCAGGTCGCCAAACTGGAGAGCGAGATCGACGGGGTCCGGCAGCGTGAGGACCGGGACCGGTCGCTGCTCGACGGCGGCGAGGTGAACCCCAAACAGCTCTCCGAACTGCAGCACGAGTTGGAGACGTTGGAGCGCCGCCAGTCCGCGTTGGAGGATTCGATGCTGGAGGTGATGGAGCGCCGTGAAGCGTTGCAGGCCCAGCGGTCCGAGGCGCTCGCCCGCATCGACACCCTGCACAACGATATGTCTGCGGCGCAATTGGCGCGCGATGAGGCGCTGGTCGCCATCGACCAGGCCCGTCACGTCGGTGGGCTGCGCCGCACCGAGCTGACCTCCGGTCTGGATGCCGACCTGGTCGCGATGTACGAGAAGCAGCGGGCCAAGGGGGGCCCGGGCGCCGGTCTGTTGCAGGGCAAGCGATGTGGCGCCTGCCGGATCGAGATCGACCGCGGTGAGATGGCCCGGATCTCGGCGGCCGCCGAGGACGAGGTGCTGCGCTGCCCGGAATGCGGGGCGATCCTGTTGCGGATCAAACCGTGAAGGTTCTCGTCGAGGCCGACGGTGGTTCGCGGGGCAACCCGGGACCCGCGGGCTACGGTGTGGTCGTCTTCAGCGCGGACCATTCCGCGGTGCTGGCCGAACGCCGCGAATCGATTGGCATGGCGACCAACAATGTCGCCGAATATCGGGGTCTGATCGCAGGTTTGACGGCGGCAGCCGAGGTCGGCGCCACCGAGGTGGCGGTGTCGATGGACTCCAAACTGGTGGTGGAACAGATGTCGGGCCGCTGGCGCGTCAAGCATCCCGACCTGCTGGAGCTGCACCGCGAAGCCACCCAGGCGGCCCGCCAGTTCGACGCGGTGAGCTACGAGTGGATTCCGCGGGACCGCAATTCCCACGCCGACCGGCTGGCCAACGAGGCGATGGACGCCGCGCAGGACGACCCGGCGGACACACCCGCCGGGGCGAGCTCGGGACCCGGCTGGACCGGTGCGCGCGGCGAGCCCACCCGGCTGATGCTGTTGCGGCACGGCCAGACCGAACTGTCGGTGGACCGGCGGTACTCGGGTCGCGGGAATCCGCCGTTGACCGAACTGGGTCGCGCCCAGGCCGATGCGGCGGCGCGTTACCTGGGGGAGCAGGGCGGGGTGTCCGCCGTCATCTCCTCACCCCTGCAGCGGGCCCATGAGACCGCGGCGGCCGCGGCGAAGGCGTTGGGTCTGGACGTCACCGTCGACGACGACCTCATCGAAACCGATTTCGGGGCCTGGGAGGGGTTGACGTTCGGCGAAGCGGTGCAACGGGATCCGGAGCTGCACGGTCGGTGGCTGCGCGACACCAGCATCACACCCCCGGACGGGGAGAGTTTCGACGCCGTCGCGCGCCGGGTGCGCCGGGCGCGTGACCGGATCGTCGCCGAGCACGGCGGGTCCACGGTGCTCGTGGTGTCGCATGTGACGCCGATCAAAACGCTTCTGCGCCTTGCCTTGGACGGCAGCGCCGGCATTCTGTACCGGCTGCATCTGGACCTCGCCTCGCTGAGCATCGCGGAGTTCTACCCCGACGGGCTGGCCTCGGTGCGGCTGGTCAACCAGACGGCGTACCTGCCGACCATCTGATCCCGCGGTAGCGCCGCTCAGTGGTGGTGGCGGCGGTAGTGCCGGGCTGCCCGAGCCCGATTGGCACAGATGTTCTGGGTGCAGTATCTCCTGCGGGCATCCTGCGCCAGAAAAAGCATGCTGCACGTCGGGTTCGCGCACCGCCGCAAGCGGTGTGGCGTGGGTCCGGCGAGAATCTCGATCAGACTCTCGGCGACCGCCGCCAACGCCAGTTGGTGGGGTTCGTCGGGTGTGACGAGCGTGGTCTCGGACGCCCATCCGCTGTCGGTCCGCACAAGCTTGCGCGTCGACGCCACGCCGCCTGCGGCCACGTTCACCCGGTCGATACTGGTCTGCCTGGGTGCGGTGCCGCCGACGTGAGCGTCGAGAATGTCCCGAACCGCTTGGCGCAGTTCGGTGGTCGCCGAAAGCGACGGTATTCCGGTGCCCTCGGGGAGTCGATCACGTTGAAGGTCCCACCAGCGGCGGCAGGTCGCCTCATCGGCAAGCAGATCCGTGGTGGGGTCGGTCGCGGTGATGAGCGTGTCGGCGAGGTCCACCGCGAGGGGCTCATCGGCCACGGGGAACCCAAGTGCCTGCGCGCTGTCCAGCCTCGACGGTTCCCTCACCTTGCTAACGATATCTCAGCATTGACACCGTTAGGGCGATGCGTTAGAAACTAACGGTAATCAAATCTGATTACCGTTATAAAGGAGATGTAGATGGGCTCGATCGAATTGCTGGAACAGGCCGACCGGCGTCTGGTGACGTTGGTTTCGGGGCTCGGCCCCGCCGACTGGGATGGGCCCAGCCCCTGCGCCGACTGGAATGTGCGGTCATTGGTCAGCCATACGGTCGCCTCGATCGACGCCTTCTCCGCGGCGGTGGATGGCCAAGGTGGTCCGACGGAGGAGGAGCTCTTCAGTGGGATCGACATCCTGGGCCCCGACCCGCTGGATGTGGTGGAGCGGGCCGTCGAGCGCTCGCACCGGGCGTGGGCTTCGATCGTGGACTGGGAGCAGCCGGTCGGCACCGTTCTGGGGTCGATGGCCGCCGAACAGGCCATCGGGATCATCACCTACTCGACTCTGATCCACAGTTGGGATCTGGCCGGCGCCGTCGGCGCGACGGTCGAGTTCACCGCACCCGAGGCCACGTTGGCAGAAGCCGTTGGATCGCAGCTGGTCCCGGCCCTGCGGCCGAACGGCCTCTTCGGTGCCGAGGTGGAGGTTGGGGCCAGCGCGACGCCGACCGAGAGGCTCGTCGCGCTGGCCGGGCGGAACCCGCTCTGAATTCAGCGCTGGATCAGGTGGACAGGGCCGACGGGTCCTGCGCCATGATCGCCTCCACGTCGGATCGAAGGGCGTCGAGCGCCCGTCGCGCCTGATCGTCGTAGTCGCGGGCGGAGTCGTCGAGCACGCACACCGTGCCGACGACCTCGCCGGCGGCGTTCCGTACCGGTAAGCCCAGGTAGTTGGTCAGGCCGAACTCGACTTCATCCTCGTTGCCGGCGAATACCTGATCGTCGCGGGAGTCGCTGATGAACACCGCCTCGCCACTGTCGACGACATGTTCGCAGTACAGCGGGACCGCCTCCGGGGTGAGCGCGGCTTTCTGCCCGGCGGCTCCGACGGGGTAGTGCGCTGCTCCCTGTCCGGCCGTTGCGGCCACCACCATCGAGCCGGGGTCGGAACGCATGACAAGGCAGGACTTGACCCCGAGGGTCTCGGCCAGATCGGCCATGCGAGACGTCACAGACGACAGTGCCGGGGTCGCGTTCGCGGGGGGTGTGGTAGCCAGGGTGCGGTCGAGGGCATCCAGGACCTCGCGAGGGTCGGTTCGCTTGGCGTAGTTGGGGTGAACATCGATCCAGCGCAGCAAGCGGTCCTCGTCGACGAGTGCGACGGTCGGCATCGGCAATCCGAGGCCACCGTCGGCATTGGTCTCGCGGAGGTCGAGTCCTAAGGACAGTTGGGCCGCATGGGCTTCGGCGCTGGGCTGGGTGAGAATCCCGAATGCGGCGGCAAGTTGATTGCCCGGGTCCGATACGACCGTGAAGCTCAGCTCGTTGATGTCGCGGCTGGACATCGAACCATCCGGTGTCTGTGGACTGACGGCGATGAGGCGCACGCCCCGGGCCCGCAGTGCCGGCACCAGATCCTTTTCGTACGTCCGCAGTGCCATATTGCAGTAGGGGCACCACGCCCCGCGGTAGAAGACGATGACGGCGGGGGTGCCGGCCAACAAGGCGTCGGATGTCACCTGCCTGCCGTCGACATCCAATAGCGAGACCGTGGGGACTCGAAAACCCGGCGCTGCCACCGATGTCGGTGTGCCCGAGGCCTCCAAGGCGAGCTGTTCTGTCACGAAGACCTGGAGAAGTGCGGCGGTCTCGTCGGATGCCGTCTCTGCCTCTGGTTGTTCCGCTGGGGTCATGGTGTGCCTTTCTGGCTCGGTGGTGCTGACGTGTTGTCGATCAATGTTGTACTGCTGAGTACATTCTGGATAATTGCATGTTCAGGCGGCGATCACGGGGCTGGGCGGCCGCCTGCGACCGCTTCTGCGGCGGCGACGACATCGGCGATGTTCGGAATGTCGGCGGCGGTCACGCTGCGGTGTGCATAGGCCACCCGTCCGGTGCTGTCCAGGACGAACGTTCCTCGTCCTTGCAGGAACCTCGAACTCATGCCCATGCGGCTGCCTGACTGCAGGGCGCGTAACACCTTCATCGGGGAGAACGCCAGGTACCGAGCGGGTGAGAACCGTCCGACGTCGGCGGCAATCTCCAGCGCACGATGCTGGTCGCTGACGCAGCGGAATGGAATCCCACGCTCACTGCATGAGTCGTCAACTTCCGCGACGCTTTCCCGGTAGACAAGGACGACGGTCGCGTTGATCGCCGCCAATCTGTCACTCACCGCGACGAGGTCGCGGGCCGCCTGTTGGCAGAATGGGCACCACATTCGATGGAATCCGACGATGACCGGTCCTTTGCTCAACAGCTGTGAGATGGAGACCGGACCGTGTGATGTCTCGACTTCGACCCCGACCGGGAACTTTGCACCGACGGCAACTGACATGGCACTCGTTTCGATGATGCAGGGAGTGCGGCTCCCTGAGGCTGACTGTACTGTCCGGTTCATTTGTACGTGACCTGATCGGTGCGCGTCCGGCGATTCGGCGGCCGTGCCCGCAGTGTCACTGTTTCGTCATCGCTCTGCCGGTACGCGTCGACTCCTCACCTCGCGCCGGCGACGGCGCGATATCTTCATTCGGTGTCGAGCACGAGCGAGCCGGGGCGGTCAGCGCTGCCGGCCACCGAGCGAGGACGTCGCAGCCGCGCGGCGATCGTCGACGCGGCCGCGACGGCAATGTACGAGAAGGGCGTCGCCGCAACGAGCCTTGACGATGTGCTGGCATCCGCCGGCTGCGGTAAGTCCCAGCTGTACCACTACTTCACCGACAAGGCGGATCTGGTTCGCGCGGTGATCGGCCGGCAGTTGGAACTGATACTGGATGCGCAGCCGGAGATTCACCGAGTGGACTCGTGGGCCGGATTGCAGCGGTGGGTCGATCAGATCGTCGAGACGCACCGGGCTCCGGGCGGTCCGTTCGCCTGCCCGCTGGGATCGATGGCTGCCGAGCTCAAGGGTGATGACGCCTACGCCGACAGCCTCGCCGGCGCGTTCGATCGCTGGGAATCGTTGTTGGCAGCAGGGCTGCGCAGGATGTCCGACCGAGGGCAGTTGCGCCCCGATGCCGATGTCGAGAGCCTGAGCCGGTCAATTCTGGCGACATTGCAGGGCGCGGTGATGCTGGCGCGCGTCCACGGCGACACGCGCATCCTCGGTGAGGCGATGAAGAACGCACTGGCCGCGATACGGGTCCGCGAGGCACGGCCTACCTGAACTAGCTATGCAGGTGCATCCGCTCGCCGTGCACATCGAAGATCATGATCGCCTCGACGGGGCCGTCGACGGTGCCGAACCAGTGCGGCGTCCACGTCGAAAACTCCACGGCCTCACCGGGTTCGATGGTGAAATCCCGTTCGCCGAGGATCAGCCGGAGCTTGCCGGACAACACGTACATCCAGTCCTGGCCCTCGTGCACGGGGAACTCGGCGGGCGGCTTGTTGCGTCTGGCGCTGACCCGCACCTTGTACGTGTGCCGACCGCCGGTGGGGCCGTTGCGGGTCAACGGCCAGTAGGTGACGCCGTGGCGGGTATGTGAGCTGCCGCGGACGCGGGGGTCCTCGGACTCGGGTTCGCGCAGCAGCTCGTCGGTGCTGACCGCCAGCGCCGAGGCCAGCCGGGGCAGGTGATCGAGCGCCAGCCGGCGCTTGCCGGACTCCAGCCGGCTGAGTGTCGACACATCGATGGCGGCGCGAGTGGCGACGTCCTGCAGGGTCAGCCCCTGCTGGGTGCGCAGATCCCGCAGCCGTTTGCGGACGGTGTCGTCCACAGACTTTGCCTGCATGGCAAATCAGCTTGGCATCGATGCGGGGTGTCGGCAAGCTCGAAGCATGGACACCACATGGGATTGCATCATCGTCGGCGGCGGAGCCGCGGGACTGAGCGCCGGGCTGGTCCTGGGCCGCGCCCGTCGTCGCACCCTGCTGCTGGACGCCGGCGCACAGAGCAACCGCGCGGCACACGGGATCGGTGGGCTGCTCGGACACGATGGCCGCCCGCCCGCGCAGCTCTATGAGATCGGACGCACCGAACTCGGCGCGTACCCCAGCGTCGAGGTGCGGTCGGCGACGGTGGTGACCGCGGTCCGCGACGGCGCGGACTTCGTGCTGACCACCGCCGACGGCAGCCGCATTCGGGCGCGTCGGGTACTGCTGGCCGCCGGCATGCACTACGAGATGCCGGAGATCCCCGGCATGGCGGAACTGTGGGGCCGGTCGGTGTTCCACTGCCCGTTCTGTCACGGCTGGGAGGCGCGCGATCAACCGCTGGCCGTGCTCGCGCAGGGGGACCGCGCCGTGCACGTCGCGCTGCTGCTGCGCGGGTGGACCGAGGACATCGTCGTGCTGTCCGACGGGCCCGCCGGACTCGATACCGGTCAGCTCGACCTGCTGGCAGGTGCCGGGATCAAGGTGGACGAGCGACCGATCGCGCAATTGCATTCCGAAGAAGGTGAATTGGCCGCCGTGGTGTTCGCCGACGGTGGCCGGTTGCCGCGCCGGGGACTGCTCGCCTCGGTCGGCCTGCGCCAACGCGGCGATCTGGTGGCGCAGCTCGGGCTCGCCCTGGCGCCGCCCTCGCCGGTGGCCGTCGACGCGGTCGCCGTCGATCCGATGCAACGGACCTCGGTGCCCGGTGTGTTCGCGGCCGGCGACCTGTGTCCCGGCATGCCTCAGGTGTCCGCGGCGGTGGCGTCCGGATCGATGGCGGGGGCCGCGGTGATGCAGAGCCTGATGACCGACGATGTCGGTCTGCCCGGTACGCCGTGGCCGGTGTTCCCCTCGACCGCGCAGCGGCACTGGGACCGGCATTACGGGGAACGCGAACGGGTCTGGAGCGGTCGGGTGAACAAGCACCTGGCCGATATCGCCGGCGCGCTGCCACCGGGGCGCGCCCTGGATCTGGGCTGCGGTGAGGGCGGTGACGCGATCTGGTTGGCCCGCAACGGCTGGCAGGTGGTGGCCACCGACATCTCCGGTGTGGCGCTGGACCGGGCCGCCAAGGACGCCGGTGAACTGTTGGAGCGCATCGACTTTCAGCGTCATGATCTGACCGAGACCTTTCCGGCCGGTGAGTTCGACCTGGTGTCGGCACAGTTCCTGCATTCGACGGTGCCGCTGGACCGCACTGCGGTGCTGCGCCGGGCGGCCGCTGCCGTCGCTCCGGGCGGGCGGTTGGTGATCGTCGATCACGGGGCCGCACCGCCGTGGTCCAAGCACAAGGACTATCCGTTCCCCAGTGTCGAGGAGGTGCTGGCCGCGCTCGACCTCGGCCACGGCTGGGATCGGCTGCGGGCCGAACCCGTCGAGCGGGAGGCGACGGGTCCAGACGGGGAGCACGGTCACCTGGTCGACAACGTGATGGTGTTGCGGCGCCGGTCGTAGATACCCTCAGGCGTGTTCGTCGAACTGTTTCGTGCCCTCGACCTGGCGGGTGTCTTCACCAACGCGATCCTCGGCGGCATGGTGGCCCGCGACAAGCGTTTGGACCCCGTGGGTTTCGCGGCGCTCGCGTTGCTGTCCGGGCTCGGCGGCGGCATCATCCGCGACACACTGCTGCAGCACGGGCCGCCGGTGGCGCTCACCGATTCGCTCTACGCGCTGACGGCCATCGCGGGGGCGGCGGTCGCCTTCGTCCTGCCGGTGCGCGGGCGGCTGTGGAACGTCTCGTTCCCGCTGATCGACGCGCTGGCGCTGGGCTGCTGGGCGACGGTCGGCGCGCAGAAGACGTTGTCGCTGGGCCTGGGTTGGCTGCCGGCCCTGCTGCTCGGCACCATCACCGCGGTCGGCGGAGGTGCGCTGCGGGACCTGTTCGTCCAGCGGATCCCGCAGATCTTCGGTGGCAACACCTTGTACGCCAGCTGTGCCGTGGTGGCGAGCGCGGTGGTCATCGGCTTCTGGTACGCCGGGCTGTCGACCGCCGGAGCGCTGGTGGGCACCGCGGTGGGTGCCTTGATGTGCCTGCTGGCGCGGTGGCGTGGCTGGCAGCTCGGCCAGGGATTGGCCTGGGACTACGCGGTGGCACGGCGCCCCGGACAGCGGTTGCCCAGGGTGTCGGTGCGGATCGCGCGTGAGCGCGGGGACTTGTCATAGGGTCGCAGTACCATCGAACACATGTTCGACTCGCATCTCGTCACCGCGCACGGGGAGTTGCGGGCTGAGCGGGCTGCGACGGCGCGGCGGTTGATCGCACTGGGTCGCTACACCGGCGTTCGGATGGCTGAGCTGGGCAACACCCACCAGGACTGGGTGGTCGACGACTGGGAATTGGTGGCCGTCGAGGTGGCCACCGAGCTCGGGATCGGGCGGCAACGGGCCTCCACGGAGATGGCGCACGGCCGGACATTGATCGAACGGCTGCCGCGGCTGGCTGAGGTCTTCCTGGCCGGTGATCTCGAGTACGGGCATTTCACCGCGATCGCGGCGCGCACCGCGTTGATCGTCGATCCCGATCTGCTCGGGATCGTCGATGAGCGGGTGGCCGCCCAGGCGCCGGGCTGGGCGGCGCGTTCACGGGACAGGGTCGCCGAGTTGGTCGACTGGCTGGTGCTGGAGGTCGACCCTGAGGCGATCCGGGTGGCCAAACAGCGCCGCGCCGAGCGCCGTATCGACGTGACGCCCGCCGGCAACGGGCTGGCCGACGTTATCGGCACTGCCGACGCGGCCGATGCCGCCGTGTTCGACAAGAGGCTTGATGAGCTGGCGCGCACCGTCTGCCCGAACGACCCCCGTTCGCATGCCGAACGTCGCGCCGACGCGCTGCGTGCTCTCAGCGAAGGCGCGACCCGGCTGGCATGCATGTGCGGCTCGGCCGAATGCCCGGCCGGTACCGCTGAGGCGCCCGCGGGCAGCATCGTCATCCATGTGCTGGCCGAGCAGGCCACCGTCGAGGGTGACAGTGAGACGCCGGGGCTGCTGCCGGGCTACGGGGCGATCCCGGCCGAACAGGTGCGCCAGATGGCGGCGCGGGCCCGGTGCACGCCGGTGCCGCGGCCACCGGCGTTGCCCACCGAACCTGGTTACCGGCCCTCGGCGCGGTTGGCCGATTTCGTGCGGGCCCGGGATCTGACGTGCCGGTGGTACGGCTGCAATGCGCCGGCGGAGGTGTCCGATATCGATCACACCGTCCCGTGGCCGGCCGGTGTCACCCATCCGTCGAACACCAAGCTGTATTGCCGGACCCATCATCTGGTCAAGACGTTCTACACCGGGTGGTCCGACATACAGGGGCCCGACGGTTCCCTCACACTCATCTCACCGGCCGGTCGGGTGTACCAGAGCACACCCGATGGGGCGCTGTTCTTCCCGCAGCTGGCCGCCCGCACCGGCTTGCTCACCCGCGCCCAAGCGCCCCCACCCACCCCGACCCGCGGGTTGGCGATGCCCACCCGCGCACGACCCCGGGCGCATGAGCGGGCCTACCGCATCGCCCGCGAACGGGCGCTCAATCGCGCCCGCGCCGAGGCGAATCCGCCACCCTTCTAGGGTCGCGCGAACGCGCTCATATCGGCCAGACCCTTAGCCCGCAGTAAATAGCGGGCTGGAGGTACCTGCGCCATGTTGCTAAGGTAACCCGCGCGGACGAGTTGGCCGGGCGACCGCGGAGAAATTCGAGGAAAGTCCGGACTTCGCAGAGCAGGGTGATTGCTAACGGCAATCCGAGGAAACTCGCGGGAAAGTGCCACAGAAAACAGACCGCCGGAGACGGTAAGGGTGAAACGGTGCGGTAAGAGCGCACCAGCGCCCCGGGTGACCGGGGCGGCTAGGCAAACCCCACCCGAAGCAAGGCCAAGAAGGCCGCAACCTGGTTGCGGCTGCGCGAGCGTTCGAGGGCTGCTCGCCCGAGCTTGCGGGTAGGCCGCTTGAGGCACCCGGCGACGGTGTGTCCAGATGGATGGTCGCCGCTTGGCACCTCGGCAACGAGGAGCCGAGCACAGAATCCGGCTTACAGGCCAACTCGTCCGCCCCTATCGGCGCCCCGTCACCGTCCCACTGCCTTGCGCAGCGACTTCAGGGCGGCGCCGATCTCGTCCTCGGCGTGCAGCGCGATCTCGGCCTCGATCTGATACAGCAGCCCGTAGGTGAAGGTGTCCTCGCCCGCGGCGTGTGCGGCATCGGTCTGCGTGAGCAGGTGATGGCGGCTGACCACGCTGTCCTGATGATCGCCGAGCAGCGTCTGAATGGTCTTGGCGCCGGTGGCGACGGCGGTCTCCCCGTGTGCGGCCGCGGTGTAGCGAAGTTGCTTGGCGCGCTTGCGGATCCGGTGCAGCGCCTCGTCGGTGCCCTCGACCTTCGCGGCCTTGGCAGCTTTGGCGACCTTGCGGTAGGCGCCCTCGACGGTCACCTGCGCGGGCTCGCCTTCCGCGGTGGTGCTGGGGGAGGCCACCACGGCTTCGAGTGCGTCGAGCAGACGGAAATAGCGCTCCGAGCGCATCGCCGCGAGCGAGCGCCGCCAGCCGGCCTTGTACTTCTGCCTGGCCCCGTCGACCAGACGTTCCCGCACCGGTCCGCGCACCAGGTTCGCCGGCAGCGCATCCAGGGCACGCTCGTACTTCTCAGCCAGCACCTCGGCATCGCGGGCCACGCCCAGCACCGCCGCCAGCTCCTTGAGTTCGTCGAGGATCCACGCGTTGTCGGTGCCCGCCTCCTCGGCCAGCAGGCTGCGGATCTTGCGGGTGGTCACCCTCATCTGGTGCACCGAATCCCACACGTCGGCGCGCACCGCGCGGTCCCACTCCAGCAGGGCTTCGACGTTCTCGGCCACGGCGCGGTGCACCGGGTCCAGCGGGGCCGGCGCCTTCTCCGGCGCTCCCACGTCGAGCACCCGGGCCAGTTTCGAGCCGTGTCCGGCCGGGGCGGCGCCGGCGTCGAGCAGTCGGTTGGCCAAGCGCTCCAGCACCTCGGTCGCAGCGTCGCCGACCAGTTCCAGCTCCCACTCCCGCCACGCCTGCGGCTCGCTGTCCGGGCGCAGCGCCGTGGCCGTCACGCTGTCGTCGCAGAACTCCGCGACCGGCGTCCCGTCGACGCCGAACAGCAGCGACACCGAGCGCTGCGTGGAGATGCGGGCCACCGCCGCCAGCGGCCGGTCCCGCACGATCGCCGCCACCACATCGCGGATCTCCTCGGGTACGGAGTCCTCCAGCGGGGCCCGCACCTCGGTGCGGGTGTCCTGGCCGGCTGGCAGCTTGACATGCCAGCCGGCATCGGTGCCGCCGGTGCGGCGGCGCAGCGTGATCTTGTGCGCGGCGAGGTCGTAGTCCGCGGTGTCGTAGTAGACCGCTTCCAGTGTCTGGGTCGGTGAATGCTGCACCCGTGTCACGGCGGCCAGCCCTTCGAATGAGGGTGACACGGTGGTCTCGAGCACGTCGAACTTGCGCTCCACCTCGGTGTAGCGGGACGTCTTGGGCTTGGCAGCAGGCATTTTCACCTTCGGTCTGGCTGGAAGTCGTGAACAGGGTGCCACATCGAGGTGAACAAACGTCTCAGCCCGCCCGGCGGAACTCTCCGGCGGCGTCCCAGGCCCGGCGTTCGGCGCCGAACGCCGTTGCCTGCTGGGCGCGGAACTCGGCGATCGAGTCGGCGTGCGCGGCCAGGAAGTCGCGGTAGCCGCCCAGGTCGAACTGCCCGTCGGCGATCTGCACCTGCCCGCGACCGGCCGCCATATCGGCGCGCAGGTCCAGCAACTCGTCCGCACTCACCGGGTAGAAGCTGATCCGGTCGAAGTAGCGGAGCAGCCACGGGGTGCCCGGCTCGAAGGATGCCGAGTCGGCCGGATGCCGGTGGTTCCACACCTGGGTGGTACGCCCGACGAACTGGTAGCCACCCGGACCCTCCATACCGTAGATGCACATGTACGCCCCGCCGATCCCGACGGCGTTCTCCGGGGTCCAGGTCCGCGCCGGGTTGTACTTCGTGGTCACCAACCGGTGGCGGGGATCCAGGGGAGTGGCCACCGGCGCGCCCAGATACACGTCGCCCAGGCCGAGCACCAGATAGTCGGCGTCGAACACGGTGTCGTAGACCTGCTGCACATCGGCCAGGCCGTTCACCCGCCGGATGAACTCGATATTCCACGGGCACCACGGCGCGTCGGCGCGCACGCCGTGCATGTAGCGCTCGATGGCCTCGCGGGTGGCCGGGTCGTCCCAGGACAGCGGCAGCCGCACGGTCCGGCTGGGCACGACGAGTTCGGTTGCCGCGGGCAGGCTTTCGTCGGCCCGGGCGATCAGATCCAGCACCTCGGCCATCGGCAGCGCGGCCGGGTCGAACTGCACCTGCAGTGAGCGCACACCCGGCGTGAGCTCGGTGATCCCGGCGATCTGCCGGGAGAGCAGGTGCTCGTAGAGCACGTGCACCCGGGCCCGCAGGGCGAGGTCGAGCACCATATCGCCGTATTCGACCAGGACCCCGCCGTCGCCGGCGCGGCGCATGGTGACCTTGGTGCCGTCGGCGGCGGTGAACCGGCTCAGCAGGCCGTCATCACCGTCACCGCCGGTGGACAGCACAGCCGGCAGCGACGCCCGCCGGTCCGAGTCGATGGTGCGCAGCGACGGCGCCCGGTCGGCCCGCACCGGCACGAAGCGCACGGTGTCACCGGGCGCCAGCTGACCCAGCTTCCACCGGTCGCCGCCGACCACGGTGACCGGGCAGACGAATCCGCCCAGGCTCGGACCGTCGGGCCCGAGCAGGATCGGTGTGTCACCGGTGAAGTCGAGTGCGCCGACGCAGTAGGCGTTGTCGTGGATGTTGGACGGATGCAGACCCGCCTCACCGCCGTCCATGCGCGCCCAGTGCGGTTTGGGGCCCTCCAGCCGGACGCCGGTGCGGTCGGAGTTGAAATGCACCGTGTAGTCGGTGCCCACCACGGTGTCGATGTCCTCGCGGGTGAAGAACTCCGGTGCGCCGTGCGGGCCCTCGGTGACCGCGATCTCCCAGCGCTGCCCGATGCTGGGCTGCTCCTCGATGGCGGCTCTGGCATCGCGGTCGGGCCAGTCCTGGTGCGGGCCGGGATCGACTCCGGTGGCCAGGGTGTCGCCCTCGCGCAGTGGCCGGCCGTCATGCCCGCCGAACGTCCCCAAGGTGAATGTGGCTGTGCTGCCCAGATACTCGGGCTCGACCAGACCCCCGGCAATCAGCACATAACAACGCATCCCGGGGCCGGAGAGCATGCCGACATCGAGCAGTCCGCCGGCGGGCACCGTGACCGACTGCCATTGCGGCACGGGCGCGCCGTCGAGCGTGACCGGCACCGGTGCGCCCGTCACGCAGACGCGGCCACCCGCGGGGAAACGCAGGGCCGGTCCGCCGCGCGTGCACTCCAGGCCCGGCAGCCCCTCGTCGTTGCCGAGCACCCGGTTGCCGATCCGGAAGGACAGATCGTCCATCGGGCCCGACGGCGGAACGCCGATGTGCCAGTAGCCGACTCGCCCCGGCCAATCCTGCACCGTGGTCAGCATGCCCGGCCGCAGCACCTCGATCGTCACGAGATCACCATCTGCACAGGCGTCGGGTTGAACCCGTTGCACGGGTTGTTGATCTGCGGGCAGTTGGACACCAGGACCAAGGTGTCGATCTCGGCACGCAGGGTCAGCGTCTTGCCGGGTGCCGACAGCCCGTCGACGATGCCGAGGGTGCCGTCGTCGTCCACCGGGACATTCATGTAGAAGTTCACGTTGGAGACGATGTCGCGCTTGCCCATTCCCCATCTGGTGGCCTCGGCCAGGAAGTTCTCCGCGCACGCGTGCTGGTGCACGGTGTGATGGCCGTAGCGCAGGGTGTTGGATTCCTTCGAGCACGCGCCGGCGATGGTGTCGTGGTTGCCGACCTCGTCGTCGACGAGGGTCATCAGCGCGGTGCCGTCGGAGGCGCGTAACACCGAACCGGTGGACAGGAAGATATTGCGTTGCGCGGCAACGGTGGTCTGCGCGTTGTAGCGCAGTGCCGGGTCGGGCCGGCCGGCGGTCACCCCGTAGAACAGCGTGTCCACGGCCTGGTTGCCGAACAGGTCGATGATCTGCAACGTCTTGCCGGCGGGCACGATGGCCGACCACGGTGCGCAGGCGGCAACGTCGAAAGTGGTCATGGTGATACGGTCCTCGTCTCGGTTAGAAGGCACTGTTCTGTGCAGCGGCCCAGGCGCTTTCGGTGTTGAACAGGGCGCGCAGATATTCGGGGTCGTCGTTGACCGGGCGGGTCAGTTCGTCGTCGGCCCGCCACGCCAGCACATCGAGGTCGGTGGTCGCGGGTTCGGGGTCCAGCGGGTGCGCGGTGTTGACCAGCACCACCACGACGGGCAGATGGATCAGCAGGTCGACGGATCCACCGGGCCCGGCGCTGCCGGTGAAGACGAGTCCGCCGTCGGCTTGCACCCGAGCACCTTTGAAGAACGACACCGAGGGCGCCACATCGCGGATGTCCAGGCCGTGCTTGTGCACGCCGAGCAGCATCTGGGCCTGCCCGGCCGGGGGCAGCCCGCACAGGGTGTCGTGGTGGCCCGAGGTATCGGCGACGACGGTGGCCAGCACCCGGCCCTGATCGGAGAGCAGGGGATGGCCGGCCCCGAGGTAGGCCTGCCACGGCACCTTCACCGTGTCGGCGACGTTGAGCCGCTCCCACGGGGCGTCGGCGCGGAACAGCAACAGGTGCGCGCACGCGCCGCCGACCGGATCGGCCAGTCGCAGCCGGGTGCCCCGGCCCAACACCTTGGTGGCATAGGACCCGGCCGGGACGGCTTCAGCCCAGCGCAGTTCGGTCACGCCCGCGGGTGTCGGCGGCACTCGCAGCTGCGCCGCCGCGGCCTGGGCGCGGGCGTGTGACCGTGCCCCTTCGGTCGAGTTCGTGTCTGCCATGTTCGGCCTCCTTAACTGTCACTTGAAAGTTTTGATGGCGGGCATTCCGTGCTGGTGACGGGTCTGTTACGTCCGCATGTACAAGCTTCGGAGTTATTTCTATCAAATGACAGGAAATATGGCACCTCGAGCGGCGGATGCCACAATGGCCCCATGAGCAGCGAGGGTCGTGGACGTCCGAGGCTCGAGAAACCGCGTCGCCCGGGACGCACCCCGCGCGACGAGATTCTCGATGCCGCCGCGGAACTGTTCACCGAACACGGCTACGCCAACACCTCGACGCGGCGGATCGCCGATGCCGTCGGGATGCGCCAGGCCTCGCTGTATCACCACTTCGCCACCAAGGACGACATCCTCGATGCGCTGCTGGCCGGCACGGTGGAGGCGCCGCTGCAACTGGCCACCGAACTGGTCGCCGAGGGCGGCCCGGCGGTGAACCAGCTCTACACGCTGATGGTGTCCGACGTCGCGCAGCTGTGCCGCGGCACCTGGAACCTGGGCGCCCTGTATCTGCTGCCCGAGCTCCGCGTGGACCGGTTCGCGCAGTTCCGCCGCCGGCGCGCCGAACTGCGCGAGCGCTACCGGGCGCTGGCCGCGGCCGTGATCGCCGAATACGGCGGTCCGGCCGATGCCGACGACCTCCCGTTCCGGCTCGTCGAATCGGCCATCAACCGCCGGTCCGATGACGGGGCCTGCCCGCCCGAACAACCGTGGATCAGCGCCGACGGTGCGCTGCGCACGCTCGGCTACGACGGTGATTTCGGTGCGCTACGGGCCGCCGCCGAAACCCGCCTCGCGTTACACGCCGCCGTGGCGACGTAATACGGTGTGCGACATGACCGAATTCGAAACGCTGAAGTTCGCTCAGTCGGGGCCCGTCACCAGCATCGTGCTGAACCGGCCGGACGCGGCCAACGGCATGAACGACGCGATGACCCGCGAGCTGGCGGTCGCGGCCTCGCTGTGCGACACCGAGGCGACGAAGGTGGTCACCCTCACCGGGGCGGGACGGTTCTTCTGCGCGGGCGGGGACCTCAAGTCGATGGCCGCCGCGCCCGATCCCGGAGTGTTCGTCAAGGGCATCGCCGACGACCTGCACCGGGCGATGTCCACCTTCGCGCGGATGGATGCCGTGCTCATCACCGCCGTGAACGGGGTGGCCGCCGGTGCCGGATTCTCCCTCGGCGTCTCGGGCGATCTGGTGCTGGCCGCCGAATCGGCATCGTTCACGATGGCCTACACCAAGGCGGGCCTGAGCCCCGACGGTGGCGCGTCGTATGTGCTGCCGCGTCTGGTCGGACTGCGCCGCGCCCAGGACCTGATGATCACCAACCGGGTGCTCAAGGCGTCCGAGGCACTGGCGTGGGGACTGGTCACCGAGGTGGTGCCCGACGCCGAGCTGCCCCAGTGGCTGGAGGCGCTGGCCGCCAAGGTGGCCGCCGGTGCGCGCGGATCCAACTCTGCGGTCAAGAAGCTGCTGTTGAGCACGTACTCGGCCGGCTACGAAGCCCAGCTGGAGCATGAGGCCCGCCATATCGCCGGCAATGCCTCCTCTGCCGACGGGAAAGAAGGCATCGCGGCGTTCCTGGGCAAGCGGGCGCCCGAGTTTTCCTGACTCAGTACGAGTGTTCCTCGGCCGGGAATACTCCGCTGGCCACCTCATCGGCGTATTGCGTTGCCGCGCTGCGCAATACGTCGCCGACCTGAGCGAACTTCTTGACGAACTTGGCGGTCTTGCCCGACGTCATCCCGGCCATGTCCTGCCAGACCAGCACCTGCGCGTCGCAGTTCGGACCGGCGCCGATGCCGATCGTCGGGATGGTGAGCTTGCCGGTGATCTGGGTGGCCAGCTCGGCGGGCACCATCTCCAGCACCACGGCGACCGCGCCGGCCTCGGCCACCGCGATCGCGTCGTGGATGGTCTGATCGCCCGCGTCGCCGCGGCCCTGAACGCGGTAGCCGCCCAGGCTGTTCACGCTCTGCGGGGTGAAGCCGATATGCGCGACCACCGGGATACCGGCCGCGGTCAGCGTGGCGATCTGCTCGGCCACCCGCTCGCCACCTTCGAGCTTGACGGCGTGGGCGCCGGTCTCCTTCATGAAACGGGTCGCGGTGGCCAGTGCCTGGGCCGGGCTGGACTCATAGCTGCCGAACGGCAGGTCGGCGACCACCAGCGCGTGTGCCGCACCGCGGACGACGGCGCTGACCAGCGGGATCAGTTCGTCGACGGTCACCCGCACCGTGGTGTCGTAGCCGTAGACGACATTGGCGGCGGAGTCGCCGACCAACAGCACCGGGATACCGGCGTCGTCGAAGATTCGGGCGGTGGAGAAGTCGTAAGCGGTGAGCATGGCCCACTTGTGGCCTTCGGACTTCCACTTATGCAGATGGTGGGTGCGGACCTTCACGGGCGTGCTGGTGCCACCATAAACGGACTGCTCAGACATCATTGTCCTTCGATGTGTGTTGTCGGGTAGATCCTCGAGGCCGTGAGCGGTCCCCGGGTCTTCTGACAGCGACAAGTCTGCCACTCGGGCACGTGAAGTTGAACGCCGGGTTAAGTGGATTTCCTCACACCGTCGCGGCGCGGACCTACCATCGGCGTCATGCAAAGGCGCGCACTTCAACGACTGAGCGGTCTCGACGCCAGTTTCCTCTACCTCGAAACCGCGGCGCAGCCTTTGCACGTCTGCTCGATCCTGGAACTGGACACCGCCACGATGCCCGGCGGCTACACCTTCGGCCGGCTGCGCGACGAGCTGGCGATGCGGATCAAGGCGATGCCGGAGTTCCGGGAGAAGCTCGCCGACAGCCGGTTCAACCCCGATCATCCGGTGTGGGTGGAGGACAACGATTTCGACGTGCAGCGCCATCTGCACCGGATCGGACTGCCGGCACCCGGTGGGCGCGCCGAACTCGCCGAGATCTGCGGGCATATCGCGTCGCTGCCGCTGGACCGCAGCAGGCCGCTGTGGGAGATGTGGGTCATCGAGAACATCGCGGGCACCGACGCGCACGCCGGCGGAAAACTGGCCCTGCTCACCAAGGTGCACCACGCCGCCGTCGACGGCGTCACCGGCGCCAATCTGATGTCGACGCTGTGCAGCACCGAACCCGACGCCCCGCCGCCGGACCCCGTGCAAGGGGCCGGAAGCGCATCCGAACTGGAGATCGCCGTCAACGGCGCCCTCACGTTCGCCACCCGGCCGCTGAAGCTGGTGAACATGCTGCCCTCCACGCTGTCCACGGTCATCGACACCGCGCGCCGGGCCACCAAGGGGCTCACCATGGCCGCGCCGTTCGCCGCGCCCAAAACCACCTTCAACGCCAATGTCACCGGGCATCGCAACATCTCGTTCGCCGAGCTCGACCTGGGCGATATCAAGAAGGTGCGAGCCCATTTCGGGGTCAAGGTCAACGATGTGGTGATGGCACTGGTGTCCGGGGTGCTGCGCCGCTACCTGCTCGACCGCGACGAACTACCGGAATCCTCGCTGGTGGCCATGATCCCGGTGTCGGTGCACGACAAATCCGACCGGCCCGGCCGCAATCAGGTGTCGGGGATGTTCTCCTCGCTGCACACCAACGTGGAAGACCCCGTGGACCGGCTGAAAGCCATCTCGGCGGCCAATTCAACTGCCAAGCAGCATAGTTCCGCGATCGGCGCGACACTGCTGCAGGACTGGTCGCAGTTCGCCGCGCCCGCCGTGTTCGGTATCGCGATGCGTGTCTACGCCCGCAGCAACCTGTCGGCGGCGGCACCCGTGCACAACCTGGTGGTCTCCAACGTGCCCGGCCCGCAGGTTCCGCTCTATCTGCTCGGTTGCGAGGTCAAGGCGATGTATCCGCTCGGTCCGATCTTCCATGGGTCGGGGCTGAACATCACGGTCATGTCGCTCAACGGCAAGCTCGACATCGGCATCATCTCCTGTCCCGAGCTGCTGCCCGATCTGTGGGACATGGCCGACGACTTCGCCCTCGCCCTCGATGAGTTGCTCGACGCGACCAACCGCGTCTAGGTAGCGCTCACCAGCGCCGATATCGGCGCATGGCAGCATGGTCAGCCATGAAGCTCACGCGCGGCGTCGTCGCGGCCGCCATGGTGCTGCTCCTTGTCGCAGGATGCAGCAATGTTGTCGACGGGCGAGCGGTGATCTCCGCGCCCCGGCCCGGAAGCCCGGTGCAATGGTCACCGTGCAAGGCGGGCTCGGGTGAAGCGCGCATCCCGTCGGGTGCCGACTGTGGCTTCCTGTCCGTTCCGGTGAACTACGACAAGCCCGACGGCGAGGTCGCCCAACTGGCGATGATCCGCTTCAAGGCCACCGGTGAGAAGGTCGGCACCCTGTTCGTCAACCCCGGCGGGCCGGGGGAGTCCGGGGTGGACGCCGCGGTGTCGATGGTGGGCACCCTGCCCGACTCGGTGCGTCAGCGCTTCGACCTGGTCGGCTTCGACCCGCGCGGTGTCGGGTCGTCCAAGCCGGCCCTGTGGTGCAACTCCGATGAGGACAACGACCGGATTCGAGCCGACCCGCAGGTCGACTACACCCCGGAAGGGGTGGCTCATATCGAGGCCGAGACCAAGGCCTTCGTCGCCCGCTGCCAGGACAAGATGGGCGACGAGTTCCTGGAGAACATCGGAACCGTAAGCGTGGCAAAAGATCTCGATGCGATGCGGCAGGCCGTCGGTGATGACAAGCTGACCTACCTGGGTTACTCGTACGGCACCCGGATCGGAGCGGAGTACGCCGAGCGGTTCCCGGACAAGGTGCGCGCCATGATTCTCGACGGCGCGGTGGACCCGAACGCCGATCCGGTGGAAGCCGATATCCGCCAGGCGAAGGCGTTCCAGACCGCGTTCGACAATTACGCCGCCGACTGCGCGACCAAGGCGGACTGCCCGCTGGGCACCGACCCCGCCAAGGCTGTCGCCGTCTACCACTCGCTGGTCGACCCGCTGGTGAACAAGCCGGCCCCGACCAAGGATCCGCGCGGGCTGAGCTACAGCGACTCCGTCGTCGGCACCATCCTGCCGCTGTACTCGCCGAACCTGTGGCGCCACCTGACCCAGGCGCTGACCGAGCTGAAGAAGGGCCGCGGCGACACCATGCTGGCGCTGGCGGACCTGTACATGGGCCGCGATGCCGACGGTCACTACAACAACTCGACCGATGTCCGGATCTCGGTGAACTGTGTCGACGAGCCGCCCATCACCGACCGTGCCACCGTCATTGACGAGGACCGCCGGGCCCGCGAGGTCGCTCCGTTCATGAGCTATGGCGAGTTCACCGGGCACGCCCCGCTCGGCACGTGCGCCTTCTGGCCGGTGCCGCCGACCTCCACGCCGCACGAGTTGAAGGCGTCCGGTCTGCCGCCGACCCTGGTGGTGTCGACCACCCACGACCCGGCGACCCCGTACGAGGCCGGTGTCGATCTGGCCAAGCAGTTGGGCGGCACGTTGCTGACGTATGAGGGCACCCAGCACACCGTGGTGTTCCAGGGCAACAGTTGCGTGGACGGGATCGCCGCCAAATACCTCGTGGACGTGGTGGTGCCACCGGAAGGCAGCCGCTGCTAGGGGGCCGCGCCGGTCGCGCGTCTTTGATAACGGCCCCGTCACCGTCTGGTTGCTGATCATCACCGGCGGGATACTGCGGGCGACCCCGCCCGCGGGCTGTGCAACCATGAGCGCCATGTGGCTGGCGGGCAGGATTTTCGCAATGCTGCTGGCCCTCCCGATTGTGGCCGGCGTGCTGTGCGCACCCGCGGTGGCGGCACCCGAACCGGTGTACGGCCGGCCGGCGGTGTGGGGGAGCTGTCAGCGCTTCCTCGGCGCCGGCCCCGAGATCGATCGACTGCTGCCGACGGCGCAGTGTGCCGACGTGGCGGTGCCCGTGGACTGGAATGCGCTGGACCCGAACGCTGCCAATCCGCAAGGCGCACAAGCGCAATTGGCCGTGATCCGGGTCCCGGCCAGCGGGCAGAAGATCGGCACGCTGATGGTCAACCCCGGCGGCCCCGGCGCGTCGGCGGTCGACACCGTCGCTGGGATGGCGGTCGCCCTGGCCGGATCCCCGATAGCGCAGGGTTTCGATCTGGTCGGCTTCGATCCGCGCGGTGTCGGGTATTCGACCCCGCAGGTGCGGTGCCGCACCGACGCGGAGTTCGACGCCTACCGTCGCGAGCCGTTGGCCGACTACAGCCCGGCCGGAGTGGCGCATATCGAGGATGTCTTCCGGCAGTTTGCCCAGTCCTGCCTGGACCGGATGGGTCCGCAATTCCTGGCCAATATCGGCACCGCGTCCGCGGCCAGGGATATGGACGTGGTGCGCGCCGCACTGGGTGAGGAACAGATCAGCTACCTCGGGTTCTCCTACGGCACCGAACTGGGCGCCGCCTACGCCGATCGCTATCCGGACCGCGTCCGCGCGATGGTGCTCGACGGGGCCGTCGACCCCGACACCGATCCCATCAACGAGAACATCAACCAGCTGGCCGGATTCCAGGCGGCGTTCAACGACTACGCCGCCGACTGCGCGCGCTCACCCGATTGCCCGCTGGGCACCGACCCCGCCCAGTTCTCCAACCGCTACCACCAGCTGATCGACCCGTTGGTGCTGCGTCCCGGGGGCACCTCGGACCCGCGTGGGCTGGGTTACGCCGATGCCATCACCGGCACCGCGAACGCGCTCTACACCAAGCGCTACTGGAAGTACCTGACCAGTGGGTTGCTCGGGCTGGCCCGCGGCACCGACGCCGGTGACCTGCTGATGCTGGCCGACGAGTACTGGAACCGGGACCCGGCCGGCCATTACGGAAACCAGCAGGACGCGTTCGCCGCCATCCGCTGCGTGGACGGGCCCTACCCGAAGGATCCGGCGGTGTGGGCCGAGGCCGATCAGCGGGCCCGCGCGGCCGCGCCGTTCATGGAGTACGGGACGTTCACCGGATATGCGCCGCGCGATATCTGCTCGCTGTGGCCGGTGCCGCCGACCACCGTGCCCCATGACGCGTCCCCCCTGCCGGCGGGTAAGGCCGTGGTGGTGTCCACCACGCGCGACCCGGCGACGCCGTATCAGGCCGGTGTGGACCTGGCCCGTGAACTCAATGCCGCGCTGATCACCTTCGACGGCACCCAGCACACGGTGGTGTTCAACGGCGACGCGTGTGTGGACACCGCCGTGGTGAACTTCCTGACCGCGCTGACGCCGCCACCTGCCGGCCTGCAGTGTTGAGTACTGAACTCAATTCTTCTGGTAGGCAACCATCTCGCGGGACAGTCGGGCACGCAGCCGGGGATGACGACTGCACGTGACGGCGAACACGGTCAGCAGCACCCAACTGCTCAGCGCGCTGCCCAGCACCAGGGCGAAGGCCGCCCAGTCCCCGCCGACCAGCTCGCGTGAAGCCGTCTGGCGCGACCACAACCGCCAGTAGATCATCAGGTTCACGGTGAGCCCGACCCCGTAGGACAGGGCGAAGGAGAACGCGAACGGTAGCCAGGTTCCGTCGTGCAGGCGCGCCGAAATCGGTTCGTGGCGCAGCGGATACACCACCGACAACACATTGGCGGCACCCAGCCAGATGAAGACCATGGTGAGCAGCTGGTCGACCATCGCGACGAAATTGCCGTCGCCCGCCACGGTCAGCACCGTGATCACCGGCAGGCCCGCGCCGAGCACCGCCGCGGCGATCGCGAGGTTCTTGGTCACCAGCACCCGCCACACCGGGTCGCCGGCGACCAGCGCGCGCCGCACCCGGTCGGCCTCGAAGCACAACGCGTTGGTGCACACCACGCTGCCGACCACCGCGGCGAACAGGTACAGGGTGAGCCGGCCCGCGTCGTAGCGGGTCAGACCCGTCAGGTGATAGAACGCCACCAAGCTCAGGCTGACGCCCAGGGTGATCACGATCCGCAGCAGCACCGCGCGCGGCCGGTCGGCCACGATATGGCGGACCTCGTCGGCCACCCGGCGTACGCCTCCCGATATCGACGGTCGCAGCGGTGGGACCCGGCTGGGGTTCACCGCACGGGCCTGGGCGACTGTGACGACGGCTTCGGCCACCGCCACCCGGGCGCGGCGCACCGCGTGCACCACCTCGGCCGGGGCTTCGGCGATGGCGTCGTCGGGCAGCTGCGTCAGCGTGGCCAGGGTGGACCGCGCCTTGGCGGCCTCGGCGCGCAAGGCGGTGTCGTCACCCCATTCGGCGGCGGCCGCCGCGGCGGCCGCGGCACCCAGCGAATCGGCCAGCGTGCGCAACTCCGCGGCGGCCGCCAGGTCTTGGCGGGATCGACTGCTCATCGCTGTACTGAATCACGCCATCGCGCCAGATCGCGCGTTGCCCGCGCGAAGCCGATCCTCCCGTGTAACACAGATTTAACAGCCGCTGCCTAGGCTTCGGTCATGGACCGCCAGAAGGAATTCGTGCTGCGCACGCTGGAGGAACGCGATATCCGGTTTGTGCGGCTGTGGTTCACCGACGTCCTCGGATACCTCAAGTCGGTGGCGATCGCCCCCGCCGAGCTGGAGGGTGCGTTCGAAGAGGGCATCGGCTTCGACGGCTCGTCGATCGAGGGCTTCGCGCGGGTGTACGAATCGGACACCGTGGCGCGGCCCGACCCGTCCACCTTCCAGGTGCTGCCCTGGACGACGAGCGCCGGCAAGCACTACTCGGCGCGGATGTTCTGCGATATCACCATGCCCGACGGTTCACCGTCCTGGGCCGACTCGCGGCATGTGCTGCGCCGCCAGCTGGCCAAGGCCAGTGATCTGGGCTTCTCCTGCTACGTGCATCCGGAGATCGAGTTCTTCCTGCTCAAGCCGGGCGAAGATGACGGCTCGGTGCCCGTTCCGGCCGACAACGGCGGCTACTTCGATCAGGCCGTGCACGACGCGGCCCCCAACTTCCGCCGGCACGCCATCGACGCGCTGGAACAGATGGGTATCTCGGTGGAGTTCAGCCACCACGAGGGTGCGCCCGGCCAGCAGGAGATCGACCTGCGCTACGCCGACGCGCTCTCCATGGCCGACAACGTGATGACCTTCCGGTATGTGGTGAAGGAGGTCGCGCTGGCCGACGGGGTGCGCGCGTCGTTCATGCCCAAGCCGTTCGGCGAGTACCCGGGCTCGGCGATGCACACCCACATGAGCCTGTTCGAGGGGGAGAACAACGCCTTCCACAGCGCCGATGACCCGCTGCAACTCTCGGATGTCGCCAAGTCGTTCATCGCCGGGATCCTGGAGCACGCCAGCGAGATCAGCGCCGTCACCAACCAGTGGGTGAACTCCTACAAGCGGTTGGTGCACGGCGGCGAGGCGCCGACGGCCGCGTCGTGGGGCGCGTCCAACCGGTCGGCATTGGTGCGTGTGCCGATGTACACCCCGCGCAAGGCGTCCAGCCGGCGTATCGAGGTGCGCAGTCCCGACTCGGCCTGCAACCCGTACCTGGCCTTCGCGGTGCTGCTGGCCGCCGGTCTGCGCGGTATCGAGAAGAACTACGTGCTCGGGCCGCAGGCCGAGGACAACGTGTGGAGCCTGACGCCCGAGGAACGCCGCGCGATGGGCTACCGGGAACTGCCGTCCTCGCTGGGTGTCGCCCTCGCCGAGATGGAGGGTTCCGAACTCGTCGCGGAAGCGTTGGGGGAGCACGTCTTCGATTACTTCCTGCGCAACAAGCGCACCGAGTGGGAGAACTACCGCAGCACCGTCACCCCGTTCGAGCTGAAGAACTACCTGTCGCTGTAGTCGCTTCGCTCGCCCCAGGTAACGTTTGGGCGTGCCCAAACCCGCCACATCGCGCCCCAAGCTGCCCAGTGTGGGCCGGCTCGGGCTGGTAGAAGCACCCGCCCGCGCCGGGCTGGACCGGCTCGGCTGGAACACCGACGAGTACGTCGAATTGCTGTGGTCACTGTCGCGCGCCCCCGACGCCGATACCGCGCTGCGGACCATGGTGCGGTTGGCCGATGAACTGGACGACGGCTGGGATGAACTCAACCGGGCGCTGCTCAAGGACAAGGCGCTGCGCGGTCGGCTGTTCGCGGTGCTCGGCGGATCGGCGGCACTCGGCGACCATCTCGTGGCGCGGCCCCAGTCCTGGCACCTATTGTCCGGCCGGGTGAGCTTGCCCGACGCCGCGCAGCTGCGCAAGGAGTTCGTCGCGGTCGCGCAGAGCACCACCGACACCAGATCGGTACAGGCCTCGTTGCGCAGCCTGTACCGGGACCGCCTGCTGGTGTTGGCCGCCCTGGATCTGGCGCCGACGGTGGAGAACGAGCCGGTTGTGGAATTCGGTACCGTCGGCGCGCACTTGTCGGACCTCGCGGACGCCGCGCTGGCCGCCGCGCTGGCGTTTGCCACCGCGTCGGTCTGCGGCGCGGAGACCCCGGCACCGCGGATCGCGGTCATCGCGATGGGCAAATGCGGTGCACGCGAATTGAATTACGTCAGCGATGTGGACGTCATCTTCGTCGCCGAGAACGCCGACACCCTCACCACGCGGGTGGCCGGGGAGATGATGCGGTTCGCCAGCGACACCTTCTTCGAGGTGGACGCCGCCCTGCGTCCCGAGGGCAAGCGCGGCCAGCTGGTGCGCACCTTGGAGTCGCATATCGCGTACTACGAACGCTGGGCGAAAACGTGGGAATTCCAGGCGCTGCTGAAGGCGCGGGCCGCCGTCGGCGATGCCGAACTGGGGGCGCAGTACATCGCCGCCCTGATGCCGATGGTCTGGAGCGCTTGCGAGCGTGAAGATTTCGTCGCCGACGTGCAGGCGATGCGGCGCCGGGTGGAGGAGCTGGTGCCCGCCGGGGTGCGTTCCCGCGAACTCAAACTCGGCACCGGCGGGCTGCGGGATGTCGAATTCGCGGTGCAGCTGCTGCAACTGGTGCACGGCCGCAACGACGACTCGTTGCACGTGGCGTCGACCGTCGACGCGTTGGCCGCACTCGGGGCCGGCGGCTACGTCGGCCGCGACGATGCCGCCAACATGACCGCCTCCTACGAGTTCCTGCGGTTGCTCGAACACCGGCTGCAACTGCAGCGGCTCAAGCGCACCCACATGCTGCCCGAGGACGGTGACGAGGAGGCGATGCGCTGGCTCGCGCGCGCCGCCCATGTGCGCCCGGACGGCCGGCACGACGCCGTCGGTGTGCTGCGGGATGAGCTCAAGCGCCAGAGCATGCGGGTATCGCGCCTGCACGCCAAGCTGTTCTACCAGCCGCTGCTGGAATCGGTGGGCAGACAAGGCTTCCATGCGATGAGCACCGAGGCGGCCGAACGGCAGTTGGCCGCGCTCGGCTACGAGGGTCCGCAGAGTGCGCTGACCCACCTGGCGGCGCTGACCAGCGAGAGCGGCCGGCGTGGGCAGGTGCAGAAGGTCCTGCTGCCGACCCTGCTGGACTGGTTGTCGGACACCCCGGACCCGGACGCGGGGTTGCTGTCCTATCGGCGCATCAGCGAGGAACTCGGCGACCTGCGGTGGTATCTGTCCACCCTGCGCGACGAGGGCGCGGTGGCCAAACGGCTGATGCGCGTGCTGGGGACGTCGGCCTACGTGCCGGATCTGTTGATGCGGGCACCGGAGGTCATCCAGCTCTACGCCGACGGACCTCAGGGGCCCAAGCTGCTCGAGGTCGATCCGGATGCGGTGGGGCGGGCACTGGTGGCGTCGGCTGCGCGGCACGCCGATCCGGCCCGCGCCATCGCCGCGGCCCGCACCCTGCGGCGCCGCGAGCTCGCCCGGATCGCCTCGGCGGACCTGCTCGGCATGCTCGAGGTCACCGAGGTCTGCCGTGCCCTCACCTCGATCTGGGTGGCGGTGCTGCAGGCGGCGTTGGACGTGGTGATCAGGGACCGGACCCCGGCGGGCGGCGCCCCCGCGCGGATCGCGGTGATCGGGATGGGTCGGCTCGGCGGCAGCGAACTGGGCTACGGGTCCGACGCCGACGTGATGTTCGTGTGTGAGCCCGTCGAAGGCGCTGCGGGCGCCGATGAGTCGGCGGCCGTGCGGTGGTCGGTCGGGGTGGCCGAGCAGGTGCGCACGCTGCTGGGGACACCGAGCTCGGATCCGCCGCTGGAGGTGGACGCCGGACTGCGCCCCGAGGGCCGCAACGGCTCACTGGTGCGCACCCTTGCGTCGTACGAGGCGTACTACACGCAGTGGGCGCAGCCCTGGGAGACGCAGGCCCTGTTGCGTGCGAACAAGGTGGCCGGTGACCCGGATCTGGGTGAGCGCTTCCTCCGGATGATCGACAAGACCCGCTACCCCGAGGGCGGCATCTCACCGGAGACCGTGCAGGAGATCCGGCGCATCAAGGCCCGCATCGATGCCGAGCGGTTACCGCGCGGTGCCGATCCGAACAGCCACACCAAACTGGGCCGGGGCGGGCTTGCCGATGTCGAGTGGACGGTGCAGCTGCTGCAGATGCGGTTCGCCGACAAGATCCCGGCGCTGCACAACACCTCGACCCTGGAGACGCTGGACGCGATCGGGGCCGCCGAACTGATCGCCGAGGGCGATATCGATCAACTGCGTCAGGCGTGGCTGACGGCCACCCGGGCCCGCAATGCGCTGGTGCTCGTGCGGGGCAAGCCGACCGATCAGCTGCCCGGACCGGGCCGTCAGCTCAACGCCGTGGCCCTGGCCTCGGGGTGGACGAACGGCGATGGCGGCGAGTTCCTGGACAACTACCTACGCGTGACCAGGCGGGCGAAAGCCGTGGTGCGCAAGGTGTTCGGAGCCTAGAGCGCCGACGTCGTGACTGCCACGGCATCGAAGGCCGCCTTGATCGCGGCGATCTGCTTGGCGGTGAACCCGTTGGCGCGGGCACTGCTGAGGATGGCGTAGCGGGCGTCGATATAGGACGCCGTCGACGGCAGGCTGTAGAGCGATTCGTAGTACACCCGGGCCCACTGTTCGCCGGACACCTCGTTCTTGGTGGCGTCCATCATCTTGTAGGCGGCGAAGGACAGGATCCCGCTGTTGCTGTGCACGTAGTCGAAGTCGTCGGTGTTGTTGTCCGTGCAGCCGCACGGGTCGATATAGCGCTGGGGGTAGCTCTCCCGCTGGCTGTAGTCCGAGGGATCCTCCATGCTGCGGTACGGATTACCGGCCGCGTCCTCGGCGAAAAGCCATCTGCCGCTTCCGGTCTTGTTCTCGATCAGCGCGCCCATGATGTCGGCGTACGCCTCGTTGAGTGCCCCGGAATCGCCGAGATAGGCCAGGCCGTTGACGGTTTGGATGACGGCATGGGTGTATTCGTGGCCGACCAGATCCAGGGCGGCCTGGGTGTTCCCGGCGTCACCGAAGACCAGTTCGCGACCGGTCCAGGCGGCGTTGCGCCACCCGGCCGCCGACGACCCGCTGGGGTTGTAGTCGATGCTGAGGACGACCGCAGCGCCGTTGTCGTCGTAGGAATCCCGGCCGAGAATCGAGGTGTAGTAGTCGTACACCCGCGTCATGTTGGACTGCGCGGAGACGGCGGCTTTACCCCAGCTCGAAGAGTAGGTGACGGTGCTGCCCGGGATGCTGGGCTGGCCGGCCCAGCCGGTGCTGACGTAGGTGGTCACGTAGGTGGTGATGTTGCGGGTCGGGTCGCTCAGGACGAGCGCGGTCCCGGTGTTGCCTGCGCTCACGGTGCGGGTCTTGCCCTGCAGATCGGTGCCCGACGACCGGATGGGCGCCAAAGCCTGTTGCGCGCTGGAGAAGTCGGAGAAGATGGTGCCGGCCTTGGCTCCGTTGGCGTAGATGTAGTAGGTGGCACCGACCGACGGGTACGGGCTGGCGGGGTCCGAGGAGACCGTCACCCGCCACGCCAGGGTGGCCGGGTTCCACCGCGCCCCGGTGCTCAGGTTCGTGCTGACATCCTGGTCGTAGATGACCAGGTCGGTGTCGAAGATCAAGGTGGCCGCGAAGGCATCCTTGGTGGCCTGGCTGGGACTTCCGCCGAAGTCGCTGACGGCGTCGGCCCTGGCGATCGCTTCGGCCGCAGCGGCGGTGGCGAGACCGGTGGTGGGCGTGGTGTTGACGGTGCTGATCGCGGGGTCGTAGTTGCTCACCAGCCCGGTCACGCGACCGGCGCCGTCGGTGGAGAGCACCACCTCGCTGCCCACCACCGGCACACCGTTCACGGTCTGGCTCAACCGGTAGAAGACACTGCCGGAGTAGTCGACCGAGGACACCGTGATCCGGGATTGATCGGCGAATCCGGTTGGCGCCCCGAGCAGTCCGGCGACCTTGTTCAGGACGGCCGCCGCGTCGGCGGCGCCGGACACCGTGCTGACGGTGAAGGTGCCGGAGATCGCGCGGACCTTGCCGCTGGAGTTCAGGGTGACATCGACGTCCTCGGCCCCGGACAGTGCCTTCAGCTCCGTCAGGGTGAGGGTGCCGTCGCTGTCGGGGTGCCACGCGGTGATGGGCACGGTGACATCGATCGGGATGCCGTCCTGGCCGTCGTAGGCGGCCACGGTGAAGGTGGCCACGTCGTCGCCCGGCGTGAACCAGGCGTTGTAGCGGGCCACCTGGCTGGGGGTGTAGGTGTAGGTGCCGTCGGAGTTGACGCTGACGCTGCCCAGCGCACCGGCCACATCGGTTTCCCGCGCATAGGTGAGGGTGCTCGCGTCGGCGGCGCTGATCTGGCCCGTGACGATGCCGGTCGCGGTGTTCACGTTGGTCGAGTAGGTCGGGTTCACCGGCAGGGCGTTACCCGTGGCCGAGGCAACGACATTGACCTTCACGGTGACCGCACGGGTGCCGCCGTGGCCGTCGCTGATGGTGACGGTGAACGTGTCGGTGCTCGTGCCCAGGACACGGGCCGCCGCGTTCGGGGTGTAGCTGAACGAGCCGTCGGCATTGACCACCACCGTGCCCTTGGTGGCACCGGTGGCGGTGTAGGCCAGCGTGTCGTTGTCGGCGTCGGTGGTGCTGATCTGGCCGGTGACCCGCGCGGTGGTGGAACTGGTGGTCAGGGTGCTGACGGTGGCCACGGTGGGCGCGGCGTTGCTCGGCCGGATGGTGACCGTGACCGGTACGGAAAGGACACCGCCGTGACCGTCGTCGACGGTGACGGAGAAGGTGTCCGTGGCAGGTCCGCCGGCGGCCGCGGCATGCCGCGCGGTGACCGTGGGGGTGTAGGTGAACTTGCCGTCCGCGCCGACGACCACGGTGCCCGTCAACGTCGCGAGAGTGCCGTCGTAGTAGAGCTTGTCGGCATCACCGTCGGTGCCCTTGACCGACCCGGTGACCACACCGGTCGACGAATTGGGGCTACCGGTGGTCGTTTTGAACGTCGGCGTCTTGTTCGCCGGGACCACCGTCACGGTGATGGTCTGCTGCACGACGCCGCGGCGACCATCGCTGACGGTGAAGGTGAACGTGTCGGTGAGGTCGGCGGTCGACGCGGTGTCCGCGGCGGCCTTGTGCCTGGCCGCGGCGGTGGGGGTGTAGGTGAAGGTGCCGTCGGTGCCGAAGGTCACCCTGCCCTTGGTCGGCCCGGTGAGCACCGTGACCGCGAGCGGGTCGCCGTCGGCGTCGGTGACCCCGGTCGCGCCGCTGATGACCCCGGTGACCCCGCTGGACGTGCTGCTGGGAAGGCTCACCACCGGTGTCACATTGGCCGGGACCAGCGAGACCACGCCCATGGCGGTGTCACCCGCGGTGTAGAGCTGCATACCGTCGGGGCTGGCGGCGATACCGTTCACCGTGTCACCGGTGTGCAGTGTCGTGAGCGGTGTGCTGGTCGCGGTGTCGTACACCTGCAGATCGCCGCTCTGGGTGGTGACCAGCAGCAGCGAGCCGTCCTTGTTGACCGTCGCCGCCCGCACCGCCGAGATGGTGTCGAAGGTGCCGAGGGAGGCGAACTTGGTGGTGTCGAGCACGTTCACGGTGCTGCCATCGGTGCGGACGTAGAGCTTCTTGCCATCCTTGCTTGCCGCGATGGCGGTGGGCGAACTACCCGCTACGGCAAGGAGTTTCGTGGTACCCGTGGAGACGGTGTAGGAGACGATCCCGGACGGGGTGGTGGCGTAGACCCGTTTGCCGTCCGGGCTGACGATCACCGACGTGACGCCCACCGCGGACACCCACCCGGTGATCTTGTTGGTGGAGGTGCTGACCTTCGCCATCTTGCCGGTGGCGTTGCCGATGTACAGGGTGCCGCCGTTGGGCGCGATGACCATGCTCGTCGGGGTGATGGTGAGGGCGATGGTCCGGCTGACGGTGTTGGTCGCCGCGTCGATGACCGAGAGGGAGTTGCTGTTGGCGACGTAGACGAACTTGCCGTCGGGTTTGACTGCGACGCCGACGGGGTTGCCGCCCACTGCGATGGTGGTGACCACGGTGCCGTCGAGGGTGTTGACCACGGTGACCGTGCCGGTGGCGCTGTCGGTCAGGTAGGCGCGGGTGCTGGTGGCGGCCACGGCGGTGACCTGGCCGGTGCTCACCGGGCTGAGCAGATGGACCGGTGTCGGGTCGATGGGAACCGCCACGGTGCGCACCACCTTGGCGGTGGTGCCGTCGTACACCGAGACGGTGAACTCGGCATCGGGTTCCGACGTGACTGCCGCCGAAACACGTTGTGCTGCAGTCGGTGTGTAGGTGAAGCTGCCGGTCTTGCTGACTGTCACGGTGCCCAGGGTGGGGCCGGTGACCAGGGCGTATCTCAGCGTCTTGCCCTCGGGGTCGGTGGCGACCATCTGCCCGGACACCGCGCCGGTGGTGGGATCGGGATCGCCGAGCAGCGGCGCGTCGACGACCGGCTGCTGGTTGGCCACGGCGGTGGCCGTCGCCAGCCTCAGGCTGGTGTCCTCGGTCTGACCGATCTCACGCCGCGCGGCGGCTGCCATGGCCCAGGACAGGGGAGAGACGATCGAATGGACGGCGCCGAGGATGCGGGCGAAGAACTGGTTGAGTGCGGTGCTGATCGCGGCGCCGGCGCGCGCCACCGCCACCGCAGGGGTGGCCGCCGTGGCGCGGGCCGAACCGACGGTGGCCGTGGCGGTGCTCAGCGTGGTCGTGGTGATCGCCGATGCGGTGGGCAGCGCACGCACCTCCGTCGTGGCCGTCGTCGCGCTGGTGGTGTCGGGGGTGCTGGGCGCCTGCGGCGCGGTGGCGGTCGCGGCGGCGGTGGCGGTCTTCGCCGACGATGTCTTGGCTGTCGAGGAGGTGCGGTGCTTGCGGTCGCTGGTGCGGGACTTCTTCGGGGCGGCCTTCGTGGCCGTGCCCGCCGTAGTGCTTGCCGTCGTGGTGCTTGCCGCCGTGGTGGGTTCGGTGGCGGCAGTAGCGGTGTCGCCGGCCTGCGTCGCGGTGCTGGTCGTGGCACTCGTAGAAGTCGAGGTCTGGCTGTCGGCGCCGGAGGCGTCCGTGTCGCCCGAGGACGTGGTCGAGGTGGTGCCCTCGGGTTCCGCCCAGGCGATCGCAGGGGCTGTGGCTACCGCACTTCCGATACCCAGGGCGACCGCGAGTGCACCGACTCGCCCGACATAATGTGCGTAACTCGCACGGGATTCGCTTCGCACGTCCAACGCCTCCGTTCGACGCGGTTGCCGCTCATGGCAAATATTCACAGCTCCGTCAGATTACTTTGGCAGTAAACCACAAGGTGGCAGTGACTGACAGAGCTTGGGTGCGATTTGCCTCGCTGCGTCGGGCCGATCGGCGCTGTGGTCAGGCCGGCTGATAGAACCAGTTGATGAGGGAGTCTTTTGCCGAGATCAGCGCCGACGAACACGACCGGTTACACGCGTTGTACGGCCCGCTGACGACCGCCGTGCGCAAACTGGTCGACGCCAGTATTCGGACCGGCGTCGACGACCAGGTGATCCGCGACGCCCAGGCCGCGATTGAGGCGGTCACCGCCACGCTGGAGAGCCGGCAGTACGAGGGTCCGCGCACCCTGCGGCACGCGGTCACCGGCCGCCCGGTGGTCTGGGCGGACCCGGCCATCGGACTGCGCAACGCGATCGCTCCACCCCTGGACGTTCAGCACACCGAAGATGGGCGCTGCTGGACCGAGTTCACCCTCGGCGCTCGCTACGAGGGCCCGCCCGATCGCGTGCACGGCGGCATCTGCGCGCTGGTGCTCGACCACGTCCTCGGCGAGGTCGCCAGCGAGGGACTGGTGAAACCGCGCTTCACCGGCACCCTGACGCTGAAGTATCTGCGTGGTACCCCGCTGGGCCCGTTGCGCGCCGAAGCGTGGATCGACCGCACCGAGGGCGTCAAAGCCTTTGCGCGAGGCCGGATCTTGGATGCCGAAGGGGTGACCGTCGAAGCCGAGGGCATCTTCGTGATGCCGGCCTGGGCGCGCGAGGCTGGCTGAGGGGTCAGCTCCGGCGCTTGCGGACGGCGTCCACGGCGATCGACCCGCCGCCGAGGAACACCAGCAGGAAGAAACCGAAGCAGTTGAGGACGGCGAGCTCGCCACCGTTCTCGATGGGCCACAGCCCTGTCGGCTGGTGCTGGCTGAAGTAGGCGAATGCCATCTCGCCGGAGGCGACGAAGGCGGCCGCGCGGGTGAACAGCCCGGCGATCAGCAGCAGGCCCAGCACCAGTTCGAGGACACCGGCGTACCAGAACGGCCAGGTCCCGGCGGGGACGGCACCACCGGCACCGGCCGCGATGGGCCAAGCGAACAGTTTCGACGTGCCGTGGATGGTGAGCAGCAGGCCGAACACGATCCGGAACGCCGACAGCACGATGGGTGCGAATCCGTTGAGCTTGGTTTCGATCTGGGTCGATGACATGGCACCCATAATAGGACTACGGTCCGTTTATCTCTATGGCTGGGGTGTGCGACTACGCCAGGCGTCCAGCGAGTACCGCCCGCCGCCGGTGAACACCAGCAGGAAGAACACGAAACAGAAGGCGATCGAGGGCAGGCCGCCGTTGCCGCCGTACTGAGGATCGACGATCGGCCAGAGGGCCAGCGGCTGGTGCTGCCAGAAATAGGCGACGGCCATCGCGCCGGAGCAGAGGAAGGCCGCGATCCGGGTGAACAGTCCGGTCATGATGAGCAGCCCGCCGACGAACTCGATGAGACCCGCGTACCAGCCGGGCCAACTCCCGGTCGGCACACCCATCACGATGGGCCAGTCGAAGAGATTGGACGTGCCGAACAGGGTGAACAGGAAACCGAACACGATGCGGACCAGGCTCAGCACCGTAGGCGTCAATGCTTCCAAGCGATTGTTCAGGTTGTTCATGGCCTCGACCGTACTGAAGCGAGGTGACATGTCGCTTAACGCTGGTCGGTGCTGGGCGCGGAGTAGCAGATCGCCGTCCCGACCACCGCGGGCAACCCGAACGTGAGCAGCAGCACGGCGTACATGACCGGGGAACCCGGTGTGGTCAGCCAGTCCTTGGGAAACCGCGCCAGGGTGAGGGCCAGCCAGGACGCCGTGATCGCCAGCACCACGAGGCACACCGTGGCGACCTTGAGGGCGCCCAACGTCAGCCGGGTCGGTTCGGCGCCCTCGGCCAGTCGCAGCGCCCTGCTGCGGCGCACCACGAAAACCAACGATGTCACCACCACCGCCGCCGCGGCGGCGCCGATGGCGTCGACGAGCCACCCCGGCGGGGCGCCGCCGAATGCGAAATGCACGTAGTCGATCGACGTCTCGCTCAGCAGCAGGGTGGTGGTCATGGTCGCGGCGAACGTCAGCCAGGTACCGAGTTTGGTGAGAAAGGTGTAGCCGGCGGCGTCCTCGTCCGCGCCGGCGGGCATCTTGGAGATGGCGTGCCCGGCCAGCATCCAGCCGAGGCCGCCGAACAAGGCGGCGGTGCCCGCGGCCAGCATGGCAGTGGCCAGCGCGCCCTGGGCCCAGACGATCGCGCAGATACCGTCCCGCTGGGCGTCGGCGGGGACCACCGTCCCGGTGATCAGGCTGGACAGGAAGGCGCTGAGAACGAGAATCAGCACCGCCGAGGAGAACAACGCCAGTGTGTGCACGCTCTCGCGTACCTCGCCCTTGAGATACAGGGCGATGGCGGTGATGAGGAAGCCGCCCAGGGCCGCGGCGAGCTTGGAATGCTCGGAAGCCGAGGTCAGCATGCTCCATTGATCGGACGAACAGAATTCGTCGAGGCTCACGGATGCCAGAGCCTACGGGATCGCGGCATGGCGTGCCGGGCGCGCACAACAAGTCGGCCCGCCAGGCAGATGCCTGACGGGCCGACTCGTTGTCTGCTGACTTACACGTCGTAGTACAGCGAGAACTCGTACGGGTGCGGACGGATCTGCACCGGCAGGATCTCGTTCTCCCGCTTGTAGGAGATGTAGGTCTCGATCAGGTCCTCGGTGAACACGCCACCCTCGGTGAGGTAGTCGTGATCCTCCTCGAGCTTGTCGATCACCGCAGCCAGCGAGGTGGGCGCCTGCGGGATGTTGGCGGCCTCGTCCGGCGGCAGCTCGTAGAGGTCCTTGTCGACCGGGGCCTGCGGCTCGATCTTCTTCTTGATGCCGTCGATACCGGCCATCAGCATCGCCGCGAACGCCAGGTACGGGTTGCCCGAGCTGTCCGGGCAGCGGAACTCGAGGCGCTTGGCCTTCGGGTTGTTGCCGGTGATCGGGATACGGACGCAGGCCGAGCGGTTGCGCTGGCTGTAGACCAGGTTGATCGGGGCCTCGTAGCCCGGCACCAGGCGCTTGTACGAGTTCGTCGTCGGGTTGGTGAAGGCCAGCAGCGACGGGGCGTGGTGCAGGATGCCGCCGATGTAGTGGCGCGCGATATCGGACAGGCCCGCGTACCCGGACTCGTCGTGGAACAGCGGCTTGCCGTCTTTCCACAGCGACTGGTGGGCGTGCATACCGGAGCCGTTGTCACCGAACAGCGGCTTGGGCATGAAGGTGACGGTCTTGCCGTTCTTCCATGCGGTGTTCTTGATGATGTACTTGAACAGCAGCACATCGTCGGCCGCGGCCAGCAGCGTGTTGAACTTGTAGTTGATCTCGGCCTGGCCGGCGGTACCCACCTCGTGGTGACCGCGCTCCAGGGTGAACCCGGCGTTCTGCAGGTTGGTGGCCATCTCGTCGCGCAGATCCACGTAGTGGTCGTACGGCGCGACGGGGAAGTAGCCACCCTTGGGGCGGACCTTGTAACCCAGGTTCGGGCTGCCGTCGGACTCGAAGGGCTCACCGGTGTTCCACCAGCCCGACTCGGAGTCGACTTCGTAGAAGGTGCCGTTGATCTTGGAGTCGAAGGAGATCGAGTCGAAGATGTAGAACTCGGCCTCGGCGCCGAAGTAAGCGGTATCGGCGATACCGGTGCTGGCCAGGTAGTTCTCGGCCTTGCGGGCGACGTTACGCGGGTCGCGCGAGTAGGCCTCGCGGGTGAAGGGGTCGTGCACGAAGAAGTTCAGGTTCAGCGTCTTGGCGGCGCGGAACGGGTCGATACGCGCGGTGTCGGGATCCGGCAGCAGCATCATGTCGGATTCGTGGATCGACTGGAAACCGCGCACCGACGAACCGTCGAACGCCAAGCCGTCCTCGAAAACGCTCTCGTCGAAGGCTGAAGCCGGGATCGAGAAGTGCTGGACGACACCAGGCAGATCGCAGAACCGGATGTCGACGTACTCGACGTTCTCATCCTTGATCAGCTTGAAGAGGTCGTCCGATGTCTTTTCTGGCACTGATAAATCTCCTTTGACTCGTTACCCGCCGGTGACGCTAGGGAGTTGATGTTGCACCCCGGTCAACCATATGTTGCGCCGAAGTTACGCCATCGGGCGCGCTCTATGCTTGGGCCCATGGCCCGCGAAATCGCGTCCTGGTTGTCCGGCCCGCAGCCAGATTTTGAATCCGGCGACTATCCGGGGCGACGGCTCGGTATGCCCGAACACGGTTCGGGATCGATCGCCCGATTCGGCCGGCGCACCGCCGCGCTGTTGATCGACTGGCTGATCGGCTACGGCCTCGCGGCGCTCGCGATGGCGTTGGGCCTGGTTTCCCTCCCGGCGCTGTCCACGACCGTACTGGCCGTGTGGTTCGTGCTCGGCGTGGTGTCGGTGCGGCTATTCGGTTTCAGCCCAGGACAATTCGTGATGGGACTGATGGTGGTGCCCGTCGACAATCGGGACCATGTCGGGCTGGGCCGGGCGATCGGGCGGGGACTGCTGATCGCGACGGTGGTGCCGCCGCTGTTCACCGACACCGATCTGCGCGGACTGCAGGATCGCGGGACGGCGACCGCGGTGGTGCGGCGCTAGTCCGTTCCGGACTCGTGCACGATCCGGCCGTTCATCATCGTGACCGTGACCTTGGCTCGATGGATATCGTGCGGGTCGCCGTCGAGGATGTTGCGGTCCAGCACGATCAGGTCGGCCCGCTTACCGACCTCGACCGAACCGATCTGGTCCGCCATCCGGATCTGGTGGGCGGCGCCGAGTGTGTTGGCATGCACGGCCTGCGCGACCGTCAGTCGCTGCTCGGCGGGGGACAGGATCTCGGCATCGGGCTCGCCGATCAGCTGGCGCGTGACGCCGATCTGGATCGAGTCGAGCGGCTTGTAGGTGGAGAAGTAGCCGGCCGCCGGCCAGTCGGTGCCCAGCGACACCCGTCCACCCGTGCGCAGCACGTCCTGCACCCGATAGAAGTTGTCCTTACGCGGCGCGCCGTAGCGGGCGGCCATGTTGACCACGGTGTCGGGATCCGCGGAGAACCAGTTGGCCGAGAACTGCGCCCCGATACCGCTGGCGCCGAACCGCGCGCTGTCCTCGCCGCCGAGGTAGACCAGGTGCGCGATGGTGTGTCGGCGGTCGCGGGCCGGGTTCGCGGCGATCGCCGCCTCGAGCGCATCCAGTGCCACCCGTGCGGTGCGCTCGCCGCAGGCATGAATGTGCATATCGATACCCGCCGCGTCGATCTCGTCGACCAGTTGGTGCCACTGCGTCTCGGTGAACGGCGACCCGCCGATCGAATCCGCCTTGTCGGCGTAGGGCTCCAGCAGCCATGCGGTGTACCCGCCCTGGGTGCCGTCGCCGACGATCTTCACCATGCCGACCTGGACCAGCTCCGTACACACCCGCTCGCGTGCCTCGGTGAACCTCGTCACGGCATCGTCGAACGGCGGGGACTTGACGGTATAGGAGGCCACGACGCGAAACGGCAGCTTGCCCTCTCGCTCGATATCGGCGTACAGCGCGATGACATCGGCCTGCTCAGCGCCCACGGGCGGCACCCCGGCGTCGAACACCGCGGTGATCCCGGCCTGGGCGGCTCTGGGCAGCCACTGCTCCAGCATGCGCCGCATGCCGTCGGTGCTGATCGGGTCGTTGGCGTTGACCAGGCCCAGCACGGCATCGATCTCCAGCAGGTAGCCGGTCGGATCACCGTCGGCATCGCGTGCGTAGTAGCTGAATCCCGGCACCGGATCGGGGGTGTCGCGACCGACGCCCGCGACCTCCAGCGCCTTGCTGTTGGCCCACATGCTGTGCGCGTCGATGGCGAAGAAGAAGCCGGGCCGGTCGGGTAGCACGCTGTCCAGCGACTGGCGGGTCGGGCCGTCGGGCCCGAACATGTCCACCCGCCAACCGAATCCGCGCACCGGGCCGTCCGGGTGCTCGGCGGCGTAGGCGGCGATGGCCGCCAGGGCGTCGTCCTCGGTGGGCACCTGCAGATCGACGCCGTTGCTCAGGAAGGCGCCGAGAAACGGGTGGATATGGCCCTCGACGAAGCCCGGCATGAGCAGCCTGCCGTCCAGGTCGATCACCCTTGTGTGGGGGCCCGCCAGCGCCAGGGCTGCCGCGTCATCCCCGACCTGGACGATGACCTCACCGCGCACGGCGACGGCCTCGGCCCACGGTCGTTCGGAGTCGACCGTGTAGACCCGGCCGTGGTGGAACACGAAATCGGCGTCAGTCCCGGAGGCGTCGGTCACCGCATCGCGGGCGGCGGGTGCGGAGATCCGGGGCGTGGCGGGGGCGCCGACGGACGCGAAATGCGGAGCCCACTCGCATGCGGTACACACCCGGATATTGTTGACCAGGTCAATTGCTCAGACGCCGCGCCACGCGGAAGTGGTCAGCGGCGCCTTACGGTGCGCTGGATGCCCTTCATCTTGCCCGCGTTGGGCAGCGGTCCTTTCGGCATCGCCGCCGGCCCGGCCTTGGTACCGAGCGCCACCAGCTTGGACTCCAGGGAGTCCATCTGCTTGACCGTGATGTTGGCCGGCAGCTTCATCAGGTGCCGCTCCAGCTTCGACAGCGGAACCTCACCCTCGCCATTGCCGACCACGATGTCGTAGATCGGCACCTCACCGACGAGGCGGGCGGTGCGCTTCTTCTCCTGCGCGAGCAGCGGCTTCACCCGGGTGGGCGCACCCTCACCGACGAAGATCACGCCGGGGCGACCGATCACCCGGTGCACGGCGTCGAAGTTGCCGGTCGCAGCCACGCCCGGGGTGACGCGCCACTTGCCGCGCATATTGTCCAGCGCCCAGGCCGCGGCACCGGTCTGCCCCTCGGCCTTGCGGTAGACCGACTTCTGGGCACGCCGGCCGAAGATGATGAAGGCGACGAGCGCGCCCAACACCACGCCCAGCGGGATGAGCATGTAGGCGGTGAACCCGCCGGCGAACAGGCCCAACGCCACCGAAGCCGCGACGATCAGCACGAACGCACCGATCATGTACGGCAGCAGCCGCTTGTCCTCTTTGCGCTGCATCTGGAACGCCTGCCAGAGCTGACTGCGGCGCTGCTTGGACGCAGCCTTACGGGCAGCCTTGGCCTCGGCCTTTGCGGCCTTGTCGGCGGCGGGGTTACGTGATTTCGCCATAGCTCTGAGGATACGGCTCAGGAAACGGGCGGGCGCACGCGCGCCGCCTGCTCGTACAACCGGCCCGCTCGGTAGGACGATCGCACCAGTGGTCCGGCGAGCACACCGGCGAAGCCCAGGCCCTCGGCGAAGGCGGACAACTCGACGAATTCGTCGGGGTGCACCCAGCGGTCCACCGGGTGGTGCCGCGGCGAGGGGCGCAGGTACTGGGTGATGGTCACGATGTCGCAGCCCGCCTCGTGCAGATCGGCCAATGCGGCGCGGACTTCGTCGTTGGTCTCACCCATGCCGAGGATCAGGTTGCTCTTGGTGACCAGCCCGAAGTTACGCGCGGCGGTGATCACGTCGAGGCTGCGTTGGTAGCGGAAGGCGGGGCGGATCCGTTTGAAGATGCGCGGCACGGTCTCGACGTTGTGCGCGAACACTTCCGGGCGCGACTCGAAGACCTCTTCGAGTTGTTCGGGGACCGCGTTGAAATCCGGTGCCAGCAGTTCGACGCCGGTGTTCGGGTTGAGCGCGTGGATCTGGCGGACGGTCTCGGCGTACAGCCAGGCGCCGCCGTCGGGCAGGTCGTCACGCGCCACGCCGGTCACCGTCGAATACCGCAGACCCATCGCCTGCACGCTCTCGGCGACCCGGCGCGGTTCGTCGCGGTCGAGTTCGGCGGGCTTGCCGGTGTCGATCTGGCAGAAGTCGCAGCGCCGCGTGCACTGCTCGCCGCCGATGAGGAAGGTGGCCTCGCGGTCCTCCCAGCACTCGTAGATGTTGGGGCAGCCCGCCTCCTCGCACACCGTGTGCAAACCCTCGCGGCGAACCAGGCTCTTCAGTTCGGTGTATTCGGGACCGGTGCGCAGCCGGGTCTTGATCCACGGCGGCTTACGCTCGATCGGTGTCTCGGCGTTGCGCACCTCGAGGCGCAGTAACTTACGGCCTTCGGGGGCAATACTCACGGCGTCAATGCTACGGCCAATCGGCCGTCGAGAGCGTCGGCGATGGTCTCAGCCACCGCCTCGGTGACATCCTTCACAGCCACCGGCCGGCCCAGCTCGGCGGTCAGCGACGTGACACCGGCATCGGCGATACCGCACGGGATGATGCCGCCGAACGCGCCGAGGTCGCAGTCGCAGTTCAGGGCGAACCCGTGCAGCGTCACCCCGCGGGCCACCCGGATACCGATCGCACCGACCTTGCGGGCAGGCTCACCGGGCACCCACACCCCGGACCGGCCCTCGACCCGGCCCGCGTCGACGCCGAGGCCCGCGCACACCGTGATGAGTGCTTCCTCAAGGCGCCGAACGAAATTCACCACATCCAGCGGCTCCGTCAGCCCGATGATGGGATAGCCGACCAGCTGACCGGGGCCGTGCCAGGTGATTTTGCCGCCACGGTCGGTGTCCACCACCGGGGTGCCGTCCAGCGGTCGTTCTTCCGGCAAGGTCCGCTTGCCGGCGGTGTAGACCGGCGGGTGCTCCAGCAGCAGCAGGGTGTCGGGCCCGCCGGCGACCCGGGCCTCGGCGATCTCGCGCTGCAGCGCCCAGGCGTCGGCGTAGGCGACCGTGCCCAGCAGCCGGACCTCAAGGGGTGCGGTCGACGCCCGGATGGAGCTCATGACGCCAAGCTACCCGGCGGGCGCGGCGCTGGTGGCGTAGGCCAGGGCCTCACCGACGGTGTTGTGGTGGAACACGAAACCGGCACGCTCCAACGCGGCGGGGATCGCGCGCTGCCCGAACAGCAGGCCCTCGTCGGCGAACTCGCCGAGCACCGCGCGCAACGCGAATCCCGGCACGATCATCGGGGTCGGCCGGTTGAGTGCCCGGCCGAGCGCACCGGTGAACTCGGCGTTGGTGACCGGCGCCGGCCCGGTGAAGTTGACCGGCCCGGCCAGATTGTCGTCGGCGATGGCGAATAGCAGCGCCCGCACCTGGTCCTCCAGGCTGATCCACGGAAAGTACTGGCGGCCGTTACCGAGCCGGGCCCCCAGGCCCAGGGCGAACAACGGACGCAGCCGGGCCAGCGCGCCACCGGAGGGGGACAGCACCACACCGGTGCGGGCCAGTACCACCCGAGCTCCGCCCTCGGCAGCGGTTTCGGTCGCCGCCTCCCAGTCCGCGCACAACTGAGCCAGGAAACCGCGTCCCTGCGGTGCGCTCTCGTCGGCCACCTGAGTGCGGGTGTCGCCGTAGTAGCCGACCGCACTCGCGTTGAGCAGCACGGGTACCTGCGCATCGGCGACCGCCCCGGCCAGCACCTCGGTGGGCCCGATGCGGCTGTCGCGCAGACTCTGCTTGAACGAGCCCGACCAGCGCGCAGCCCCGACTCCGACTCCGCACAGATTGACCACGGCATCCACACCGGCCAGCGCGTCGATGTCGAAATCGCCGGTGGCCGGATTCCAGAACAGCTCGTCCGCGTTACCCGGCGCGCGCCGCACGATCCGGATGACCCGGTGATCGGCGGCGCGCAACGCCGTGGTCAGCGCCGATCCGATCAGCCCCGATGACCCGGCGATGGCGATCACGCCGGGTGCCTGTAGTGGCACTAGAGCCCCAGATCGGCCTCGAACGCCCCTTCTTCAAGGCGTCGCTTGATGGTGGTCAGGAAGCGGCCGGCGTCGGCGCCGTCGATCAGCCGGTGGTCATAGGTCAGCGGCAGGTACGCCACCGACCGCACCCCGATCGACTCGTTGCCGTTCTCGTCGACCACCACGCGGGGGCGCTTCACGATGGCCCCGGTACCCAGCATCGCCGCCTGCGGCGGCACCAGGATCGGGGTGTCGAACAGGGCGCCCTGGCTGCCGATGTTGGTGATGGTGAACGTGCCACCCGACAACTCGTCGGGCTTGAGGTTGCCCGACCGGGCACGCGCGGCGATATCGGCGATGGCCCGGGCCAGGCCGGCCAGCGACAGGTCGCCCGCGTTGTGCACGACGGGGGAGAGCAGACCCTGATCGGTGTCGACCGCGAAGCCGAGGTGCTCGGCGTCGAAGTAGGTGATCTCCTTGCTGTCCTCGTTGTAGCTCGCGTTGACGTTCGGATGTGCCTTGAGCGCATCGACGACGGCGACGGCGAAGAACGGCAGGAAGGTGAGGTTCACACCCTCGCGCTCGGCGAAGCTCTTCTTGGCCTTGGCCCGCAGTGCCACGATCTTGGTCAGGTCGACCTCGTGGGTCTGCGTCAGCTGGGCCGTGGTCTGCAGGCTCTCGCGAGTCTTCTTCGCCGTGATCTGCCGGATCCGGTTGGCCTTCTGCGTGGTGCCGCGCAGATGGGCGAGCGCCGGAGCGGGAGCCGCCGCCTTGGACTCGGGGGCCTTGGCGGCGGTGGGTACCGGTGCCGCGGGAGCGGGGGCCTGCTGGGTCTTCTTCGCGTCGGCCGCCGCGAGCACATCTTGCTTACGGATCCGGCCGCCGACACCGGTACCGGTGAGTGCGGCGAGGTCGACACCGTTCTCCGCGGCCAGCTTTCGCACCAGCGGGGTGACGTAGGGGCTGGCGTCACCGGACGGCGCGGCCGCCGCGGCGGGAGCAGGTGTGGGTTCGGGCTTCGGCTCCGGCTTGGGTGCCGGCGGCGGGGTGGCGGCGGCCGGCTTCGGCTCGGGTGCGGGTTCGGGCTTGGGTTCCGGCTTGGGTTCCGGGGTGGGCGCGGGGGCCGGTGCGGCCGGCGCCGATCCCTCGGCGCCGATCTTGGCGAGCTCGCCTCCGACGGCGACCACATCGTCCTCTTCGGCGGTGATGGCCACCAGCACGCCGGCCACCGGGGACGGGATCTCGGTGTCGACCTTGTCGGTGGACACCTCGACCAGCGGCTCGTCCACGGCAACGGTGTCGCCGACCTTCTTCAGCCACCGGGTGACGGTGCCTTCGGTCACGCTCTCACCGAGTTCGGGCATTCTCACCGACGTGGATTCGCCGCCACCGGTCGCGGCGGGTGCCGGGGCCGATTCGGCCGCGGGCTCCGGTTCGGGGGTCGGCTCCGGCTCCGGCTGCGGTTCCGGCTCGGAAGCCGTGGGCTCGGGTTCTGCTGCGGATTCACCGGACTCGCCCGCCTCACCGATCAGCGCGAGATCGCCGCCGACCTCCACGACATCGTCCTCGGCGGCGATGATCTTGGTCAGCACTCCGGATACCGGTGCCGGGATCTCGGTGTCGACCTTGTCCGTGGACACCTCAAGCAGCGGCTCGTCGACCTCGACGGTATCGCCTTCTTGCTTGAGCCACCGCGTGACGGTCCCTTCGGTAACGCTCTCACCGAGTGCGGGCATCTGGACGGAGATGGCCATGGGTTTTGACTCCTCGAACAGTCGTCGTCGCGGTTGGAATGCGGTGCAGAACCCATCCTGTCACGTCCGCCCGGCCCGGTCGTCGCAGACGTCGGTACTTGCCGTTCTGGCACCATCGAAGGTGACAAAGAGAGGAGTTACGCCGGGTGGGACTGTTCGATAAATGGCGTGGCTCGGGTGGTGGTGCTCGTGGCGCAGCCGATCTGGATTACCTGCGGCAGTGGGTCGCCACCCATCACGGCGTCGAGGCCTTCGTCGAGCCCAAGACCACGGTCACCGAGGTCACCGTCGTGCTGGTGGCAGCCGACGGTGAGTGGACCAGGCGCCGCACCGGCGGTGACGCCGGCGCGCGGCGGCTGAGCCGCGAACTCGACATCCCGGTCTACGACGTGCAGAAGGTGGGATACCCGCAGCGCATGCGCGACTACGACGCTCGGCGGCGCATCGAACGTCAGCGTGCGCTGCGCAGCGAACTGGAGGAGTGACGCGCGCTGCGTCAACCGTTGCGCGCGATATCTTCGAGCACCGCGAACAGGGTCAGTGTCGGCACGCCGGTCCCGCCCTTGGGCGTGTAACCCCATGGCCCGCCGGTGTTGTACGCCGGGGCCGCGATGTCGATATGCGCCCACTCGACTCCCTCGGGCACGAACTCACGCAGATACGTCCCGGCCACCAGCATCCCGGCGTACCGCGAGGAGCTGACATTGGCCAGGTCGGCGACCGTCGACTTGAGATCGTCCTTGAGCTCCTCGGGCAGCGGCATGGCCCACCCGTTCTCGCCGACCGCTTGGGACAGCCGGGCCACCCGGTCGCGGAACTCGTCGCTGCCCATCACGCCCGGGGTGCGGGCGCCCAGCGCCACAGTCTGCGCGCCGGTCAGGGTCGAGGTCTCGATCAGATAGTCGGGATCGTCCTCGCCGGCACGCACGATGGCGTCGGCCAGGATGAGCCGGCCCTCGGCATCGGTGTTGAGCACCTCAACGGTGATGCCGCCGTACTGGGTCAGCACGTCGCCCGGGCGCTGCGCGGTCGAGGACGGCATGTTCTCGGCGATCGGCACGGTGGCGATGACGTCGATCGGCAGGTTCTGCTTGGCGGCCAGCACGACGGTCGCGATGACGGCGGCCGCGCCACCCATATCGGAGGTCATGTGGTGCATCCCGGCGGCCGGCTTGATCGAGATACCGCCGGTGTCGAAGGTGATGCCCTTACCGACCAGCGCGACACGCTTCGGTTTGCGACCGGCGCCCTTGTGCGTCAGGCGGACCAGCCGCGGCAGGCGTGACGAACCCTGGCCGACACCGACGATGCCGCCGTAGCCCCCCTTGACGAGTGCCTTGTCGTCCAGAACCTCGACGGTGAGTCCGGCGGCCTCGCCCAGAGCCTTTGCCCGCTTGGCGAATTCGGCGGGGTAGAGGTGGCTCGGCGGGGTGTTGACGAAATCCCGCGCGGTGGCCACGGCCGTGGCGATATCGACCGCCCGCTGGGCCAGCGCCTTGGTGGCCGCCTTGCTGTCCCCGGCCAGCGCGACGATCTTGGTCAGGCCCTTGTCCTTGGGGGCGGTCTTCTCGCTGCGGAACTCGGTGAACCGGTACGCACCCAGGATGAGCCCCTCGATGACCGCCTCGAGATCGAGTGTGGTGAGGGTGGTGACGACGGAACCGACCTTGTCCAGACTGCGGGCGGCGCTGCCGGCCAACCGGCGCAGGGTGTCGGCGGGCCATTCGTCGCGTTCCTCGCCGAGGCCGACCGTCAGCACACTGGCCACCGGAAGATCCGCGATCACCAGCCGGTGCTGCTGGCCCTCACCGCCGGTGCCGCCCAGTGCCGCGAGGCCGGACTCGATGGCCGCCACCGCGCCGGCGTCGAGATGGTCGCCGAGCACGCGGGGCCTGCCCTCGCCGTTGTCGCCGGCCACCACGCCGACGATGAGAACCGCGTCGCCGCCGCCGCGGCGGGGCAGGGACGAACTGACGGTGACGGACGGGGCCTGGTATCCGGATGCGCTGCTCACGGGGATCACCCTATAAGTGATTGCAGTGGATACGCCGTGACCGGGACATCGAACCCCTTCAGGGTGAAGGAGCGCGCGGGTGCGAAGTCGTGTTCGGGCAGCGCATCACGCAGCGCCGATGACGACAGGATCTGGCCCGGTTCGGCGTTGGTGGTCAAACGGGCCGCCAGATTCACGGGGTTGCCGAAATAGTCACCGCTGATGGCCAGCACCTCGCCGTAGCCCAGCCCGGACCGCACCTGCAGCCCCGCGTCGCGTGCCTTCACATTCTCGACCAGCGCGACGGCCGCGGCCACCAGTTGTTGCGGTGTGGTGCTCACCCACATGACGGCATCGCCGATGAACTTCACCACCCGCCCGCCGGCCGCGTGCACCACGTCGGCTGCGGTGGCGCCGAACTCGTTGAGCAGGTCCGAGAGTTCGGCGGCGCTGAGCAGCTGGGTCAGTGCGGTGAATCCGGACAGGTCGGCAAAACCGATGCCGCACACCACAGTCGGTGATTCGTCGCGCACGACGTGTTCGAAGTAGGTGCGGGCGCTCATCAGGTGCTGACGGTGCACCGCCTCGATCGTGGCGCCGATGCGGGGGAGATACCCGACGGCTGCCCGATAGGCGCGGGCGGTGGCCAGCTCGTCGTGGGAGACCTCGATCTGGACCTCCGGGGAGCTGGCCCGCATCATCGACGATTCGGCCTCGGCCAGTCGCGCCATCCCGGCGCCGATCACCCGCAGCAATCCCGTCGCCGCGACATCACCGACGACCAGCCGCATTTCGGCCCAGGTACGCAGCGCCTCCACATCCGCGCGGCTCAAGGATTTGGTCGCACAGTCGGTGACGGTCAGACCCAGCGCCGCCCAGGCCCGCTCCACATCTGCCAGCGGCACCCCGATCTCGGCGGCCGCGTCGGCCAGGCAGTACAGCATCGGCCCGGACCACTGCAGGACATCGCCGGCCAGGCCGAACAGCCGGCCGCGGGACTCGGCCTCGACCATCTCCGCGGCGGTGAAGCCGAGCTGGTCGAGATACTCGATGAGCGGGGCACGCTGGCGGGCATCGGTGATTCCCGCGGCTTCCAGCGCGTCGAAATCGACCACGGTGCAAGTGTGCCAGCGCGATCCCCTTTAGGGTGGTGGATTGTGAGTGCCGAAGAGTCGACCGCCCCCGAATCGAGCACCGTATCGGGCTCTGTCCTGCATGGCCCCCTGGAGGACCGCCACCGAGCGCTCGGGGCCGGTTTCGCCGAGTTCGGCGGGTGGCTGATGCCGGTGGCGTATGCGGGCACCGTCGCCGAGCACAACGCGACCAGGACCGCGGTGGGCCTGTTCGATGTCAGTCATCTGGGCAAGGCGCTGGTGCGCGGCCCGGGTGCGGCGGCGTACGTCAACTCGGCGCTGACCAACGACCTGACCCGGATCGGGCCCGGTAAGGCGCAATACACGTTGTGCTGCAACGAATCCGGTGGCGTGATCGACGATCTGATCGCCTACTACGTCTCGCCGGACGAGATCTTCCTGGTGCCCAACGCGGCAAATACCGCCGCGGTGGTGGCCGAACTGCAGCGCCATGCCCCGGCCGAGCTGACCATCACCGATGAGCATCGCTCGTACGCGGTGCTCGCGGTCCAGGGGCCCAAATCGGCCGAGGTGCTCGGTGTGCTGGGCCTGCCGACCGAGTTCGACTACATGGGGTACGCGGACGCCGAATACCAGGGTGTGCCCGTCCGGGTGTGCCGTACCGGTTACACCGGCGAGCACGGCTACGAGTTGCTGCCCGCCTGGGACCGCGCCGGTGTGGTGTGGGACGCCCTACTGGACGCGGTGCGCGCCGCCGGCGGCGAGCCGGCCGGGCTGGGCGCACGCGACACCCTGCGCACCGAGATGGGTTACCCGCTGCACGGGCACGAACTGTCGCTGGACATCTCGCCGGTGCAGGCGCGTGCCGGCTGGGCCGTCGGCTGGAAGAAGGACGCCTTCTGGGGCCGGGACGCGCTGCTGGCCGAGAAGCAGGCCGGACCGCGGCGCACCCTGCGCGGGCTCAAGGCGCTCGGGCGCGGCGTGCTGCGGGCGGATCTCACGGTGTTGAACGACGGGAACCCGATCGGTGTCACGACGTCGGGAACCTTCTCGCCGACGCTGAAGGTCGGCATCGCGCTCGCACTGATCGACACCGCCGCCGGGATCGCCGACGGGCAGACGGTGACCGTCGACGTCCGCGGCCGCGCGCTGGAATGCGAAGTGGTGGCACCCCCGTTTGTGGCAGTCAAAACCCGCTAGCCTCGGGCGATACAATCTGACCATGACAGACGGTCCCCTCGAATTCACGCTTGCCCGCAACACGTCACCGGCAAGCGACGAGGTAAGGGCTGCCATTCTGGCCGACCCGGGATTCGGCCGGCACCACACCGACCACATGGTCTCGATCGACTACACCGTGGCCGACGGCTGGCACAACGCCGCAGTGCTGCCGTACGGCCCGCTGCAGCTGGACCCGTCGGCCATCGTGCTGCACTACGGGCAGGAGATCTTCGAGGGTCTGAAGGCGTACCGCTGGGCCGACGGCTCGGTGGTGTCGTTCCGGCCGGAGGCCAACGCGGCCCGGCTGCAGGCCTCCGCGCGCCGGCTGGCCATCCCGGAGCTACCCACCGAGACGTTCCTGGCGTCGCTGCGTCAGCTGATCGCCGTCGACAACCAGTGGGTGCCCGCGGCCGGCGGTGAGGAATCGCTGTACCTGCGTCCGTTCGTGATCGCCACGGAGCCCGGGCTGGGCGTGCGGCCGGCCGACGAGTACCGCTACCTGGTCATCGGGTCACCGGCCGGGGCGTACTTCAAGGGCGGGATCAAGCCCGTCAGCGTGTGGCTGTCGCATGAGTACGTGCGGGCTTCGCCCGGTGGTACCGGCGCCGCGAAGTTCGGTGGCAACTACGCCGCGTCCCTACTGGCGCAGGCGCAGGCCGCCGAGCGGAGCTGCGATCAGGTGGTGTGGCTGGACGCCATCGAGCGCCGCTACGTCGAAGAGATGGGCGGGATGAACCTGTTCTTCGTGTTCGGCAGCGGCGGCACGGCGCGGCTGGTCACCCCGGAGCTGTCCGGTTCGCTGTTGCCCGGTATCACCCGGGATTCGTTGTTGCAGTTGGCCACCGACGCGGGCTACGCCGTCGAGGAACGCAAGATCGATGTCGACGAGTGGCAGAAGAAGGCCACCGCCGGCGAGATCACCGAGGTGTTCGCCTGCGGCACCGCCGCCGTCATCACCCCGGTGTCGCACGTCAAGCACCGCGACGGTGAATTCACCATCGCCGACGGTCAGCCCGGTGAGGTCACCATGGCGCTGCGCGACACCCTGACCGGGATCCAGCGCGGCACCTTCGCCGATACGCACGGCTGGATGACCAACCTCGGTTAGACCGGCGGGCAGGAGCGCAGCGACTCGGGGAATTGGACCGGCGGGCAGGAGCGCAGCGACGCGGGGAATTGGACCGGCGGGCAGGAGCGCAGCGACTCGGGGAATTAGACCGGCTCTTTGGCGGGGCTGCGCGGATCGATGAGGATCTTCGCGTGCTTCTCCGGGTCGGCCAGCGCGTCGAACGCCGCCGCCACACCGTCGAGTCCGACGGTGCCGGTGATCAGCGGGCCGGCGTCGAGCTTGCCGTCGGCCAGCAGGTGCAGGGTGTCGCGGAACTCCAGCGGGGTGTAGCCGAACACGAAGCGCAGGTCGATCTCCTTGCCGATGGCCATCGAGGGGCGCAGTTTGTCCTCGCCCATGCACAGCCCGACCACCACCACGCGGGTGCCCATCGGTGCCGCGGCGATGACACCGTCGATCATGCCCGGGACACCGACACACTCGAACACGATGGGGCGCTTGGGATCTGCGCCGCCGAGTGAGTCGACCAGCCGGTACAGGTGCACCCAGCCCGGGACCTTGCGCAGCTTCTCCATGGACCCCACGGCGAGCTCGAACAGCGCGGGCGCCTCGGTGATGGTGCCCTTGGTTCTCGCCGCGTCATACGGCGAGTCCACCGCGGGGTCGACGACGATGTCGGCGCCGCACCGTTTCGCCAGCGCCCGGCGGCCGGGGGAGAAGTCGCTTGCCACGATGGTCTGCACGCCGCGGGCCTTGAGGTGGCAGATGACGGCGAGGCCCAACGGGCCGCAGCCGATCACGACCGCGGTGTCGCGCCGGGAGATGGCGCTGCGCCGCACCGCGTGCAGCGCGACGGCCATGGGCTCGGTGAGTGCGGCGATGTCCATCGAGAGACCGTTGGGGATGGCGAAGGCCATCGACGACTCGGCCAGGACCTGCTCGGCGTAGCCGCCGGGGGCCAGCGGCGACAGCCCCGTCATGTGCACGCCGCCGTGGGCGCGCAGCATCGGGAACACTGCCACCGGGGTGCCGACCTTGAACTCCCTGGCGGCGCCCTTCCCGCGTTCGGCGACCGCACCGCAGAATTCGTGGCCCATCACCACCGTGGAGCTGCTGGAGATGAAGTCGCGGTAGCCGATCTCCTCCATGACGCCCTTGAGCTCGTCGGCCTGCGTGCGGGCGTGCAGGTCGGAGCCGCAGATGCCGGTGCGGGCGACGTCGATCACGAGTTGCCCCTTGGCGGGGCGCGGCGCGGGCAGGTCGACGACGTCGAGTACGCCGGCATGACAGGTCACGGCGCGCATGGTGGGGGCGGTCATCCCTGCATTATGCGGTACCGCCGGTTTCGGCTGCTGGGCCCCTCAGGTGCCGCAGAACGTCCGGTAGCCCGACGCGAACGCCTCGGGCGCCGGTTCGGCGTAGTGCTGCAGCCCGGGACGCGGGGTATAGGGCTCGCGTACGGCGGCGACGAGTGCGCGCACCGGGTCCAGATCGCCGGCGGTGGCGGCGGTCAGGGCGGCCTCGACCAGATGGTTACGCGGGATGTAGAGCGGATTGACCCGGTCCATGGCCGCGATATCCGGTCCCAGTGCCCGCCAGCGTCGCGCCCAGTCGCCGAACCCGTCCGGTACGGTACCCGCGCTCAATGACCGGAAGAACGACGTGAAATCGGCCCGCTGCTGCTCCAGCAGCGCCAGCAGATCGTCGACGAGTTCCGGGTCTTCCTGCGCGATACCGAGTTTGGCGCTCATCCGGGCCTGGAACGCGTGCTGGTAGCTGTCCTTGAAGGCGTCGAGGGCGGCGGTGGCGATCTCGATGGCCGCGTCGACATCGGGATCGATGAGGGGCAGCAGCGTCTCGGCGAACCGGGCCAGGTTCCAGGCCGCCACCGCCGGCTGGTTGCCGTAGGCGTAGCGGCCCCCACTGTCGATCGAACTGAACACCGTCGCCGGGTCGTACGCCTCCATGAACGCGCACGGCCCGTAGTCGATGCTCTCGCCCGAGATGGTCATGTTGTCGGTGTTCATCACGCCGTGGATGAACCCCACCGACATCCACCCGGCGATGAGGGTGGCCTGGGCGCGTATCACCGCCTGCAGCAACGCCAGGTACGGGTTGTCGGCCGCGGCGGCGTCCGGATGGTGTCGCTCGATCGCGTAATCGGCCAAGCGCCGCAACAGATTGCCGTCCCCGGTCAGCGCCGCGTACTGGAAGCTGCCGACCCGCAGATGGCTGCTGGCCACACGGGCCAGCACCGCACCCGGCAAGGGCGTCTCGCGGTGCACGGTGACACCCGTGGCCACCACGGCCAGCGCACGGGTGGTCGGGATGCCCAGCGCGTGCATGGCCTCGCTGATCACGTACTCGCGCAGCATGGGCCCCACCGCCGCCAGACCGTCGCCACCGCGGGCGAACGGGGTGCGTCCGGATCCCTTGAGGTGCAGGTCCCGGCCGTCGGGCAGTTCGCCGAGCAGCAGCGCGCGGCCGTCGCCCAGGCGTGGCACCAGGCCACCGAACTGGTGGCCCGCATAGGCCTGCGCCACCGGGGCGGCACCGTCGGGCAGTGCGGTCCCGGTCAGAAACCTGAGGCCGGCGTCGCTGCGCAGCCAGTCGGGCGCCAGGCCCAGTTCGGCCGCCAGCGGCTCGTTGAGCAGCAGCAATGCCGGATCGGCGGCGGCCTGAGCCTGCCAGGCGACGGACAGTTCCGGCAGCGTGCGGGCGAAACGGTCACCCAGCGCAATCATGGTTTCGACAGTACTCAGGCCGGCTCAGTGCACGGCCAGACCCAGGGCGACCACTGTCGTCGTCAGCTCGCAGGCCGCGCCCAGCACGTCACCGGTGATCCCGCCGAACCGGCGCACGCAGTGACCGACCAGCACCACGGACAGGGCCAGTGCCGCCAACACCACCACCGGTCCCTGCCACCACCGCGGCGCCGCCGGGACCGCGGCGGCCACCAGGGCGAGCGTCCAGCCCGCTGCCACCCACCACGGCTGGGAACCGGCCACCAGGACGCCCAGTGTGCTGCCCGGGGCCGCCGGTACCCCGCGCCGGCAGGTCGCCACGATCGCCACCCGTCCCGCGGTGACGGCGACCACCACGCCGACGGCGGTCAGCGCGCCGAAAGCCAAGCCCTGCAACACGATCACCAGCACCACAGCCGCCACGCCGAAGGGGCCCGCGGTGCCGCCGCGCATCACCGCCAGCGCGCGTTCGGGCGGCCCGTAACAACCGAGCCCGTCGACGGTGTCGGACAACCCGTCGATGTGCAGGCCGCGGGTGCACAACAGCAGCAAGGCCACCGCGAGCAGCCCGGCCAACGCCCCGGCGGGGTACAGCTGGGCCGCACCCCCGACCGTCAGCGCGGCCAGGCCACCGAGCGCGGCGCCCACCACCGGCAATGCGGTCAGCGCACCCCGGCCGAAGGGATGGTCCACCCGCAACGGCAACACCGTGCCGAAGGCGAAAGCCGAAGCCAGCGAACCGATCACAGGGCCGGAGGTATCACGCGTCGGAGACTCCGGCTTCGTCGAAGGTGGCCATCGAGGCCAGGGTGGCCACCGCGGCCCGCACCACCGGAAGCGCCACGGCGGCGCCGGTGCCCTCGCCCAGGCGCATCCCGAGGTCGACGATCGGTACCAGTCCCAGGTGGTCCAGCGCCAGCGTGTGCGCCGGTTCGGTGGACCGGTGCCCGGCCTGCCACCAGGCCCGCGCGCCCGGGGCCAACAGGTCGGCGATCAGTGCCGCGGCGGTCACGACCACGCCGTCCAGCAGTACCGGGGTGCGCCGGACCGCGGCCTGGGCCAGGAAGCCGGCCATGGCCGCGAGGTCGGCGCCACCGCAGACCCGCAGCAGCGCCTCGGGATCGCCGGTGACGGTGCGTGCCCGGTAGAGCGCGTCGCGGATGGCCGACACCTTGCGGGCCCAGCCGGTGTCGTCGATGCCGGTGCCGCGGCCGATCACCGCCACCGGTTCGGACCGAGTCGCCGCCGCGATCAACGTGGTTGCGGGCGTGGTGTTCCCGATACCCATATCGCCGGCGATGAGCAGGTCTGCGCCGCCGTCGACCTCCTCGTCGGCGATGGCGCGCCCCGCCTGGATCGCCGCGGTGGTCTCCGCTTCGCTCAGGGCATCCTCGATCGCGATGTTGCCGCTGCCGCGGCGCACCTTGTGCGCGCCGATCGCCGGGCTCAGCGGTTCGGCGTCGACGGCGATATCGGCGACCCGCACGGTGGCGTCGGCCAGTGTCGCCAGCACGTTGATGGCCGCGCCGCCGGCATCGAAGTTGGCGACCATCTGCGGGGTCACCTCGGACGGGAAGGCCGACACGCCGGAGGCGGTCACGCCGTGGTCACCGGCGAACACCACCACCCGGGCCCGGGTGAACTGCCGTGGCGGGCACACGCCCTGACAGGACGCCACCCACACCGACAGCGCCTCCAGCCGGCCCAGCGCGCCGGGCGGCTTGGTCAGCGTGTTCTGCCGGGCCAATGCCGCCTGCAGGGCCTGGGCATCGGGCGGGGTGATCGCGGGGAATGCGCTCACCTGGCCTCCTTCACGACTAAAGGTTGTCCGGCGACGACCAGCACCACGCGGTCGCACAGTGCTGCCAATCGCTGGTTGAGCGTGCCCAGTTCATCGGTGAACAGCCGGCCGCCCGCGGTCGCGGGCACCACTGTTAGCCCCACCTCGGGGCTCACCAGGGTCAGCTTCCCATCGAATCCTGTGACCGCCGCGCAGAGTGCGTCGACGTCGGTCCGCACCGACCCGCCCGTCCACGCGTCGAGGCGGTCCATCGTCGCGGTCAGCCAGCCACCGATATCGTCCACCAGCGTCGGGGTGCGCGGGTCGGCGCGCAATTCGGTTGCCACATCGGTGGTTTCGACGGTCGACCAGTGCGCCGGCCGGCGGCTGCGGTGGGTGTCCACGCGCCGGGACCAATCCGGGTCTGTGGGGTCGGTGCGGCCGGTGGCCACATAGCGCACGGGTTCGCCCGCGGTGTCGGAGATGGTGGCTTCGGCCCAGTGCGACTTACCCGAACGGATCCCGCCCAGGACCAGTACCCGCACGCGCTCAGACGTCGTCGCCGCGATTGACCAGCGGTCTCGGCGCGCGCATCCGGCGCAGCTGAGAGGCGCGGCTGGCGGCGTAGAAGCCGAGTTTGAAACCGCTTTCGGTGTTGTCGGGGAACTTCTCGTCGACCCTGCGGTTGACCCGTCGGCCCAACAGCACGCCGTCGACGGCCATCACCAGCAGCAGGACCGGCATGCCGAAAGACACGTACTTCTGGACCGCCACCGCGGGCACGGCCAGGGTGACGAGCACCAGGCCCAGCGCCACCGGCATGAACAGGCCGAGCAGGTTGGCGCGGGAGTCCACGATATCGCGGGCGTACCGGCGGACCGGGCCCTTGTCGCGGGGCAGCAGGTAGGCGTCGTCGCCGGCCATCATCCGCTCCCGGCGGTCGGCCATCTCGGCCCGCCGGGACACCTTCTCGGCCTTGCGCTCTTCCTTGGTCAGCTTGGGCTTGGACGCGGCCAGTTCCTTGCGGCGCTTACGCGCTTCCGCGGTGGTCAGCGGCGCCGGCGCGACGGGCCCGCGCCGACGGGCGGCCTCGCTGCGCTTGGGCGTGGGTCGGCCCTTGGGCGCAGTCAGGCCGTCCCCGGCGGCAGTCGATTCTGTGGCGGCGTCCACATCGTCGGGTTGCGGATTGTCCTTCTTGCGGCCCAGCAGATTCACGCTCACAGGGTACTTCCGAACGGGATTTCCTTGGTGAGCGGCTCCGGATCGGAGGTCCTACGCTGGGCGGATGCATGTGCTGGTGGCCCCGGACTGTTTCGGTGACAGCCTGACCGCGGTGCAGGCCGCCGAGGCCATCGCGTCGGGCTGGGCCCGGGCGCGGGACGGCGACACCTTCACCCTGGCACCCCAGTCCGATGGCGGGCCGGGGTTCGTGGACGTCCTGGCCAGCCGGCTGGGTGGATTGCGGTATGCGCAGGTCAGCGGGCCGTTGGGGGACCGGGTGAGCGCCGAATGGGTGCTGCACGGCGACACCGCGTACATCGAATGTGCGCAGGCGTGCGGGCTGACCCTGCTGGGCGGACCGCCGACGGTGCAGACCGCGCTCGCGGCGCACAGCAGGGGAGTGGGCGAGCTGATCGCGGCCGCGCTGGACGCGGGCGCCCGCCGGATCGCGGTGGGGCTGGGCGGGAGTAGTTGTACCGACGGCGGCCGGGGACTGGTGGAGGCGCTGGGCGGCCTGGGCACGGCCCGGGCCCGGCTCGCCGGGGTCGAGCTGATCGCCGCGAGTGATGTGGAGCACCCGCTGCTGGGGCCGATGGGCGCCGCGGCGGTGTTCGGCCCGCAGAAGGGGGCCGATCCGGACACCGTGGCGGTGCTGGAAGCCCGCCTGACGGAGTGGGCCGGCGAGCTCGGTCCCGGTATCGCCGAGAGGGAGGGTGCGGGCGCTGCCGGGGGGATCGGTGCGGCTCTGCTGGCACTCGGCGGCCGCCGGGAATCCGGGGCCGCGGTGATCGCCGAGCACACCGGCCTGGCCGGCGATGTGGCGGCTGCGGACCTGATCATCACCGGCGAGGGCAGGTTCGACGATCAGTCACTGCACGGCAAGGTGGTGAGTGCACTGGCCGCCGGCGCCCGCGGCCGCGGTACCCCGGTGCTGGTACTGGCCGGTCAGGTCACACTCGAACCGGCGGTGCTGGCCGCGGCGGGTGTCGCCGCGGCGTATTCGATCACCGAGTTCGCCGGATCAGTGGAGCTGGCCATCGCCGATGCCGCCAACCAGCTGACCGGACTGGCTCAACGCACCGGATCGGGTTGGCCGGAGAGTCGGGAATAGCGCCCGGACAAGGTACCGTTGAACACATCGCGAATGCACGCACGCATGCAATCAGGAGATGCAATGACTGTTCAGGACGACACCACCACCGAAACCCACGGTGCGGTGCTGACCGACGCCGCCGCCAGCAAGGCCAAGGCGCTGCTGGAGCAGGAGGGCCGCGATGATCTGGCGCTGCGTATCGCCGTGCAGCCGGGCGGCTGCGCCGGCCTGCGCTACAACCTGTTCTTCGACGACCGCACCCTCGACGGCGACCTGACCACCGATTTCGGCGGCGTCGCGCTGACCGTCGACCGGATGAGCGCGCCGTACATCCAGGGCGCCACCATCGACTTCGTCGACACCATCGAGAAGCAGGGTTTCACCATCGACAACCCCAACGCCACCGGGTCGTGCGCCTGCGGCGACTCGTTCAACTGATCTACTCCGTGCGCTGCACGTAGCTGCAGACGAGGATCTTGCCGTCCTGCGCCAGTACCTGGGCGACGGCTTGACGCTCGTCTGCGGCTGCGGCGGGCATCCGCCCCGACGGGGCGGGCGTGCCCTTCATGCTGAACAGCACCTGCGCCTGGGTCGGTGACAGGTAGACGATCTTGTCGATCGAGGTCACCTCGACCCGCTTGTACTGCCTGCGGAATGCGTCTCCGCTCATATCTGCGAGGGCCAGATCCGAATCGTGGTTGCGCACCGCGTCATAGAGCCCGCACAGCGTGTGCCGGGCGATGGTCTGTTCGTCGCCGTCGGCCAGCGCGTCGAGGAACTCCTGGATCGCCGGTTTTGCGGTCGCCGCGGTGATCGGGGTTCCGGGCTCCTGGCGTCCTGCGACCACCACGACGATGCCGACCGCGGCGGCGATCACCGCGATGACACCCACGATCGCCGCGACTAGGGGCCAGCGCCGACGTCTGGGGTACTGCACCGGTGGCGGAAGCATGCCAGGGTAGGCACCGGAGATCTGGTGCGGTGGAAATCCCGGAGGAGGACCCGGAGGAGGAAAGGACATCGGCTACGTTTCGGTGTCTAGGCTTGGGCTCGCCGGTCGGACGTGACCGTCAATTGGACTTTCAGGCAGGCTAGCGCACCGGGGCGCCGATGCCCGTGGCACACCCGTACGCTAGTTAGATTCGTTAATGAACATGAAGGGCGACGTTGTGACCATTGCGGTGACCGGTTCGATCGCGACCGACCATCTGATGAAGTTCCCAGGCAAGTTCTCCGAGCAGCTGCTGCCCGAACATCTGCAGAAGGTGTCGCTGAGCTTCCTGGTCGACGACCTGGTCGTGCACCGCGGCGGCGTGGCCGGCAACATGGCCTTCGCCATCGGTGTCCTCGGCGGTAAGGCGGCCCTGGTCGGTGCGGCCGGATCGGATTTCGGCGACTACCGGCAGTGGCTCAACGACCATGGCGTGAACACCGACAATGTGCTGATCTCCGAGCAGTCCTACACTGCCCGCTTCGTCTGCACCACCGACGTCGATATGGCCCAGTTCGCCTCGTTCTACCCCGGGGCGATGTCCGAGGCGCGCAACATCAAGCTGGCGGATGTCGTATCACGCACCGGCACACCGGAATTGGTGATCATCGGCGCGAATGACCCGGACGCCATGTTTGCCCACACCGAGGAATGCCGCAGCCTGGGCCTGGCCTTCGCCGCCGACCCGTCCCAGCAGTTGGCCCGCCTGTCCGGCGAGGAGATCCGCCGCCTCATCGACGGCGCCGCCTACCTGTTCACCAACGACTACGAATGGGACCTGCTGCTGCAGAAGTCCGGCCTCAGCGAAGCCCAGGTGATGGGACAGATCGGCCTGCGCGTCACCACCCTGGGCGCCAAGGGCGTGGACCTGGTGCCCGGTAGAGACACAGGCGGGACTCCGATTCACGTCGACGTGGTGCCCGAGACCCATCAGGCCGACCCGACGGGTATCGGCGACGCCTTCCGGGCCGGATTCCTCACCGGCCGTTCGGCCGGCCTGAGCCTGGAGCGCTCGGCCCAGCTGGCCTCACTGGTGGCCGTGCTGGTGCTGGAAGCCACCGGCCCGCAGGAGTGGACCTGGGACAAGGACGCCGGCATCGCGCGGATCGCCGAGGCCTACGGCCCCGACGCCGCCGCGGAGATTGCCTCGGCGTTGGCCTGATCCCACGTCGAATTCGACGAACGGGCGCGAATTACTCGCACTTTTTGCGCCCGTTTGATCAATTGGGCGGGATGGGGTCAGAGCTGCACCGGGTAGGTCGGTTCGGCGATCTGCGGTGTCACGCTGCCTTCGACGAAGATGGCGTGCCACAGCATGAAGATCAGCACCGTCCACAACCGGCGGCTGTGATCGGCCTCCCCGCCGCGGTGCTCATCGAGCATGGTCCGCACGGCGGCGAGGTCGATCAGATCCCCGGCCTGCGAGGTGGCCACCGTCTCGTATGCCCAGTCCAGCAGGGCGCCGGCACGCAACCAGTGCCGGATCGGCACCGGGAAGCCCAGCTTCGCCCGATTCAGCACATGCGCCGGCACGATCGGTTCCAGCGCGCGGCGCAGCGCGTACTTGGTGGTGGTGCGGGTGATCTTCTGGTCGTACGGCAGCCGGGACGCCACCGCGAACACCTCGGGGTCCAGGAACGGCACCCGAAGCTCCAGTGAGTTCGCCATCGTCATCTTGTCGGCCTTGACCAGGATGTCGCCGCGCAACCAGGTGAACAGGTCGATGTGCTGCATGCGCGCCACCGGATCCCAGCCCGCCGACGAGGCGTACAGCCCCGCCGTCACGTCGGTGTGGGTCCAGTCCGGATTGAACTTGCGCAGCACGGTGCGCAATTGGTCGTCGGAGAAGCTGCGGGCGTTGCCGTAATAGCGCTCTTCGAGTGTCAGCGACCCGCGATGCAGCAGGCTCTTGCCGCGCATCCCGGCGGGCAGCGGCTTGGACGCCTTGCCCAATGAGCGCCGCACCGGTCGGGGAAGGTAGTCGAATGCCTTGAGCGACAACGGTTCCCGGTAGATCGTGTAACCACCGAACAGCTCGTCGGCGCCCTCGCCGCTCAACACCACCTTGACGTGTTTACGGGCCTCGCGGGCGATGAAGAACAACGGCACCAGCGCGGGGTCGGCGACGGGTTCGTCGAGATACCAGACGATCTCGGGCAGGGCCGCGACGAACTCCTCCTGGCTGACCACCTTGGTCACATGCCGCGCGCCGATCGCCTCGGCCGACGCGACGGCGACGTCGACCTCGGAGAAGCCCTCCCGCTCGAAACCGGTGGTGAAGGTGATCAGTCGTGGGTTGTGCCGCATCGCCAGGGCGGCGATGGCCGTCGAGTCGATACCGCCGGACAGGAACGCGCCGACCGTGACATCGGCGCGCATGTGCTTGGCGACGGAGTCCTCCAGCGCCGCGGTGATCTCGTCATAGCGTGCCTGTTCGCCACCGGGGGTGAACGGGACCGCGGCGAACCGGGGGATGAAGTAGCGGGTGATCTCCGGCGCCGCACCCGGGCGGATCCGGGCGTAGCAGCCCGATTCCAGTCGGCGCACCCCGCGCTGCAACGTCTCGGGCTCGGGGACGTACTGCAGCACCGTGTAGTGCTGCACGGCACGCTCGTCGATATCCAGGTCCAACCCGGCCGTCGGGGCCAGATCGACGAGGCACTTCTTCTCGCTGCCCAGCACGGTGCCACCCGGCCCGGTGGCCATGTACAGCGGTTTGATCCCGAACGGATCGCGCGCGCAGATCAGCTCCCGGGTCTGGGTGTCCCACAGCGCGAACGCGAACATGCCACGCAGCCGGGCCAGCACGTCGGTGCCCCAGTGGTGGTAGCCGGCGACGATCGCCTCGCCGTCACCGTCGGTGTGGAACACCGCACCGTGCTCGGAACGCAGTGCCTCCCTCAACTCGAGGTAGTTGTAGATCTCCCCGTTGAACACCAGCGCGTAGCGCTCCGGGGACTCCGGCGGTCCCCAGCGCAGCGGCTGGTGGCTGTGGGCGATGTCGATGATGGACAGCCGGTTGAAGCCCAGCACCACATCGTCATCGGCCCATGTCCCTGGTTCGTCGGGGCCCCGGTGACGCATCAGATGCGACGCTCCGGACACCGCCTCCACCAGGGCCGGGGTGGTCTCAACGGACGGGTCAGTCAGGTAGGCCAGCAGTCCGCACACTGCGCCAGTATGCCGAATCACCTGGGCTTAACCCGCACTGTGCCCGAGTTGGCAGGTCGCTTCGCGGGTTCGCCCACCGGTGGTCTACGCTGCGTAGTACATACCGAGCCGACTGACCGTTCGACGGTCCACCGACTTCTATAGGAGGCGCCAACGTGACCGCTCGCGGGTACAAGTTGGTGGCGTTGTCACTGGTCTTGGGCGGGATGACCATCCTGCTCAGCGGCTGTAGCTGGCAGGAGGTGTTCGGCCTCGGCTGGCCCACCGGTATCACGCCCGAAGGCAAGCTCAACCGCGACCTGTGGGTCTGGTCGGTGATCGCCTCGTTCGTCGTGGGTGCCATCGTCTGGGCGCTCATCTTCTGGGCGAGCGCCTTCCACCGGAAGAAGGCCACCGACACCGAGCTGCCGCGTCAGTTCGGCTACAACATGCCGCTGGAACTGGTGCTCACCGTGGTGCCGTTCCTCATCATCTCGGTGCTCTTCTACTTCACCGTGGTGGTCCAGGAGCGCATGCTGCACAAGGACCCCAACCCCGAGGTCGTCATCGACGTCACCGCCTTCCAGTGGAACTGGAAGTTCGGTTACCAGAAGATCGCCTTCGGCGACGGCACGCTCAGCTACGACGGCGCCGACCCGGAGAAGAAGGCGGCCATGGTGTCCAAGCCCGAGGGCGTGGACGAGCACGGCGAGGAGCGCGTCGGTGCCATCCGCGGCCTGAACCCCGAGGACCGCACCTACCTGAACTTCGACAAGATCGAGACCCTCGGCACGTCCACCGAGATCCCGATCCTGGTGCTGCCCAAGGGCAAGCGCATCGAATTCCAGATCGCCTCGGCCGACGTGATCCACGGTTTCTGGGTGCCGGAGTTCCTCTTCAAGCGCGACGTGATGCCCGACCCCAAGGCGAACAACTCCGACAACGTGTTCCAGGTCAGCGAGATCCAGGAGACCGGCGCGTTCGTCGGGCGGTGCACCGAGATGTGCGGCACGTACCACTCGATGATGAACTTCGAGGTGCGCGTCGTGGAGCCCAACGACTTCAAGGCCTACCTGCAGCAGCGGCAGGCCGGCAAGACCAATGCCGAAGCGCTGCAGGCGATCAACCAGGATCCGCTGGCGATCACCACCCATCCGTTCGACACGCGGCGCGGCGAGCAGGTCGGCGTGCCTGCAGCCCAGGCGAGCAAGTAGTAAGGACAACTCATGCATATCGAAGCGCGGTTGTTCGAGTTCCTGACGGCGTTCTTCGCCCTGGCCGCCGTCGTCTACGGCGTGCTGACCGCGATGTTCGCCCGCGGCGGCGTCGAGTGGGCCGGCACGGTCGCGCTGCTGCTGACCACCGGGCTGACCCTGATCACCGGTACCTTCTTCCGGTTCGTCGCCCGGCGCCTGGACACCCGGCCCGAGGACTACGAAGACGCCGAGATCAGTGACGGCGCCGGCGAGCTGGGCTTCTTCAGCCCGCACAGCTGGTGGCCGATCCTGATCGCCCTGTCCTTCTCGACGGCAGCCGTCGGCGCCGCACTGTGGCTGCCGTGGCTGATCGTGGCCGGTATCTGCTTCGTCCTGTTCACCGCCGGTGGCCTGGTCTTCGAGTACTACATCGGTCCCGAGAAGCACTGACCCGTCTCGCAGGTCACAACCATGCGTCAGTTCTCTGGCGTACCGCGTCGCCTGATCCGCTCGACCGCACGGTTGGGTAGTGTTGCCGAGGCAGTAATCGAGACGGATAGGCCGAGGGTTAGTGTGAGATGAGCGGGCCTTCAGGACCGGACAAACCCGGTGCGGGCGACGAGCCGGCGCCGAGCACCGGTGAGACCGAGATCCATTCGCGGGCATACTCCGCACCGGAATCCGAGCAGTTCGTCAGCTCCCCGTACGTGCCGCCGGATCCGGCGTTGTACGACTACGACAGCTACGATTCCGCGCCCGACGACGTGCCGGACAGTCCGCCGCGCTGGCCGTGGGTGGTCGGCGTGGTGGCCATCGTCGCCGCGGTCGCGCTGGTCGCTTCGGTCGCGGTGCTGGTGACCCGCACCGACAACACCAATCTGGCCACCCCGGCGACGACCACCACGAAGTCGGCGCCACCGGTCCAGGACGAGATCACCACGACGACGCCGCCCCCGCCGCCCAGCCCGGAGCCGCCGCCGACGACCGAGGCGCCACCTCCACCACCGCCGGAGACGGTCACGGTGACGCAGGAGCCGCCACCGCCTCCGCCGCCACCCCCGGCTACCACCGAGGCGCCGCCCCCTGTCACCACCACGGCACCTCCGCCACCCCCGACGAGCACCGCGCCCGCCGGACCACGCCAGGTGACCTATTCGGTCACCGGCACCAAGGCACCGGGAGACATCATCACCGTCACCTACATCGACGCGTCCGGGCGCAGTCGCACCCAGCGCAACGTGTACATCCCGTGGTCGCTGACGGTCACGCCCATCTCGCAGTCCGAAGTCGGATCCGTGCAGGCCTCCAGTCTGTTCCTGGTGAGCCGGCTGAACTGCTCGATCACGACCAGCGACGGCACCGTGTTGTCCTCCAACACCGGTAACGCCGCGCAGACGAGCTGCTGATGACCGGCGACAGGAAGCTCTCCGGGCCCGAGAACCTGGACCGGATCCTGCTCGGGGTCTGCGCCGGGATCTGGCTGCTCGCACTCGGCGCCGGAGTCGCGGCCACCGTCGCGCTGGTCGACCTGAGCAACGGGCGCGGTTCGGTCCGCGCCGAACTGTCCGGCTCCGACACGCCCTGGGTGCTCTACATCGTGATCGGGGTGTCGGCGGCGGTCATCGCCGCGGCCATCCCGCTGCTGATCCGGGCCCGCCGGGACAACAGCGTGCGTCCGGCACGCGCGGTGACCGGTGGTGGCACCGGATCGGCGGTCGACGATATCGCGGCCGTCGCCGGCCGGCCGGCCGGCCGGCGCCGTGCGGTCACCCCGGGTTCCGACGGCAGGCCGCCGGCGCTGCCCGCGATCGTCGACCAGGTGTACGTGCGCTGCGCCACCGCCATCGGGTGTCTGGTGGGCGGCGGAGTTCTCGCCGTGGCCATCGGCACCTATCTGATGGCGACGGGCAAGGACACCGGGGCCTGGGCTGCCTATATCGTGGGCGGGCTCATCACGGTCGGGATGGTCGCGGTGCCCTGGTTCTCTCTGCGTGAGCTGCGCGCCGTCACCGGAGCGCAGGCCGCCTAGCCTCGCTACACGTCGTGGCTGCTGGCGGGGCCCGTGCGGGGACCGTACCGCCGCTCGTAGGCCTCGTGGATGTGCGCGTTCTTCTTCCGGGACAGGGCGTCGACCAGGTGCGGATCGAGTCCGTGCTTGACGAGCATGTGCCGGCGCCAGATCTTGTTGAGGGCGTGCGAGAAGTACACGAACGGCAGGAAGATCGGCAGCGTCATGCTGGCGTGCAGGTACAGCGACATCGGGATGAACCAGATGGGCGCCAGGATGAAGATCGCCGGGATGGCGACCCTGATCATCATCCGCACCGTGGCCCCGGGCCCGGCCAGATCACGGGCGACCCACGCGCGCATCGAGTCGGGTAACCGTTTGCCGTAGCAGTACGCGACGTACTGCAGGGGGCCCGGCGTGCTGGATGAGGTCTGACCACGGGACATTTGGTCAGGGTAATGCGCGATATGATGAATTGCGAATTTACTCAATCCATAATCTGCAGGGGAGCGTGCACGTCGTGCCCGACAATGTCCTGGACGGTCCAGAGCGACCGCTCTATGAGATCAAGGCCAACCTGTTCAAGGCCCTGGCTCACCCGGCCCGTATCCGGGTGCTGGAAATCGTGTCCATGAGCGACGACCCGGTCCCGGTGAGTGCCATCCTGGGCGACACCGATATCGAGCCGACCGTGCTGTCTCAACACCTGGCCGTACTCAAACGCCACCACGTGGTCCAGGGCAAGCGGGTGGGTAACGCGGTGTACTACCAGCTGGCGCACCCCAAGGTCGCCGAGTTGCTGCGCATCGCCCGGGTCTTCCTCACCGATACTCTGGCCGCCCGGCGCGACCAACTCGATGTCGTGCAGTCACTGCCCCCCATCGGCACGCGCTGATGAGCCGGTGGGCGCCGGCCGTGCTGGGCTTGCTGCCGCGGCGCGGTGACTACGCCGGCCTGTCCCGTTCCTGGCGCCGCGATGTGTTCGCCGGTCTCACCGTCGGTGTGGTCGCGCTACCGCTGGCGCTGGCCTTCGGCATCAGTTCGGGTGTGGGAGCCGCCGCAGGCCTGGTCACCGCGGTCGTGGCGGGGGTGGTCGCGGCGGTGTTCGGCGGTTCGCACGTACAGGTGTCCGGGCCGACCGGGGCCATGGCGGTGGTCCTCGCGCCCATCGTCACCCAGTACGGGGTGAGCAGCGTCGCCCTGGTCACCGTGCTGGCCGGCGTCGTCGTGGTGGTCGCGGGGATCGCCGGGCTCGGACGGGCGGTGACGTTTCTGCCCTGGCCGGTGGTCGAGGGCTTCACCCTCGGCATCGCCGTCATCATCTTCCTCCAGCAGGTCCCTTCCGCGATCGGACAACCGGTACCTCCGGGCGAGTCACCCCTGGCTGCGGCGGCCACCGTGCTGGCCAGGATCGATCCGGCGACGGCCGTCCCTGCGGCGGCGGTGGTGGCGCTGGTCGTGGGTCTGATGCTGCTCCTGCCGAAGCTGCATCCGGCGGTGCCGGCATCGCTGCTGGCCGTGATCGCGGCCACCGTCCTGGTCGCCGTCTGCGGGCTGTCGGCCGCCCGAATCGGCGCGCTGCCGGCGCAACTGCCGACCCCGGTGTGGCCGCACACCGACCTGGGGGCGCTGCGCGACCTCGCCGGGGCCGCCCTGGCGATCGCCGCACTCGCCGCGATCGAATCTCTGCTCTCGGCGCGGGTCGCGGCGACCATGTCACCGACCGGGCCCTATGACCCCAATCGGGAGTTGTTCGGCCAGGGGCTGGCCTCCATCGCCTCCGGCGTATTCGGCGGTATGCCCGCCACCGGCGCGATCGCCCGCACCGCGGTCAACGTGCGCTCCGGCGCGCGCACCCGGGTGGCGGCGATCGTGCACGCGGTGCTGCTGCTGGCGGTGGTCTACCTGGTCAGCGGTCCGGTCGGGGCGATCCCGCTGGCTGCGCTGGCGGCCGTGCTGATGGTGACCGCATTCCGGATGGTCTCGTGGCCCACGATTGCGCGCATTGTGCGGTCCACCCGTTCCGATGCCGTCACCTTCGCGCTGACGGCACTGGTGACCGTCTGCTTCGATCTGATCGAAGCCGTCGAGATCGGTATCGCCGTCACCGCCGTGTTCGCGCTGCGCAGCCTGGCCCGACGCAGCAGCGTCACCCGGGAGGACCTCCCCGGCCCGGCCCAACCCGGTGACGAACGGATCGCGCTGCTCCGGCTCGACGGTGCGATGTTCTTCGGTGCCGCAGAACGGATCTCGGCCACCATCATCGATGACCGCCACCCCGACACCTCGGTGGTGATCATCCGGCTGTCCCAACTGGGGATGCTCGATGCCACCGGCGCGAACACCCTGGCCGAGATCGCGCGTGAACTCGAATCCCGCGGTATCACCGTCATCATCAAGGGCATCCGTCCCGAGCATCGAGAGCTGCTCACCAATGTCGGGGTCATCGAGGCCCTGCGGCACGAGAATCACTTGGTCGACGACCTCGATGAGGCCGTCGCCCACGCGCGCACCCACGTCACCGCGCAGTAGCGTTCCCACCCCGGGGGAGGGGAGTGGTGGTCCGCCAAAGCAGAAGGGCCCGCACAGCTTTCGCTGTGCGGGCCCTTCGCTTCGTACTTCTAGTGGTGCCCGTTGGATCCGTTGCTACCGGTGCCCTGATGCTCCCGCAAGGCGGTCAGCGCCCTGTGCTCGGCGGCGTGGGCCGCCTCGGCGAGCGCATCGTTCTCCTCGATGGGATCGGGGATCAGGAAGCTGCCGGTACCCGGCGCTCCGGCGGAGCCCAGCTTGTTCATCTTCTTGGGCAGCGCTGCGCCCTGGTACTCCAGCGGAATCGGGTGTCCGTGGTCGTCGACCGGGCCGAGCGGCTGATGCAGCTCGATGTAGGCACCGTGCGGCAGCCGCTTGATGATGCCCGTCTCGATACCGTGCTCGAGCACCGCGCGGTCGCTGCGCTGCAAACCGATCGCCCAGCGGTAGGCGATGTAGTAGACGATCGCGGGCAGCACGACCATGCCGATGCGGCCGATCCACGTCGTCGCGTTCAGCGAGATGTGGAACTTCAGCGCGATGATGTCGTTCATCGCCGCCAGCGTCAGCAGCATGTAGAACGAGATCGCCATCGCGCCGATGGCCGTGCGGACCGGTGCGTCACGTGGACGCTGCAGCAGGTTGTGGTGGGCGTCGTCCCCGGTGAACTTCTTCTCCAGGAACGGCCACGCGATCAGCAGACCGAAGATCACACCCATCAGGACCGCGACACCGAACACCGCGGGGATGGTGTGGCCGAACGGGTAGAACTCCCAGGGCGGCCAGATACGCGCCAGGCCCTCTGTCCACATCATGTAGAAGTCGGGCTGGCTACCCGCGGACACCTGAGACGGTTTGTACGGGCCGAGCTGCCAGATCGGGTTGATCTGCAGCAGGCCGCCCATCAGCCCCAGCATGCCGGTGATGATGGCGAAGAACGCACCGGACTTCACCGCGAAGACCGGCATCACGCGCACGCCCACCACGTTGTTCTCGGTGCGGCCGGGGCCGGGGAACTGGGTGTGCTTCTGGAACCAGAGGATCATCATGTGCGCGGCGATCAGCGCCAGGATGATCGCCGGGATCAGCAGGATGTGCAGGGCGTACATGCGCGGAATGATGATGTTCCCGGGGAAGTCACCGCCGAACAGCGCCCAGTGCATCCAGGTGCCGATGACCGGGATACCCAGGGTGATCGAGCTCAGCGCGGCACGCAGGCCGATGCCGGACAGCAGATCGTCGGGCAGCGAGTAACCGAAGTAGCCCTCGAACATCGCCAGGATCAGCAGCAGCGAGCCGATGACCCAGTTGGCCTCACGCGGGCGGCGGAACGCACCGGTGAAGAAGATGCGGGCCATGTGCACCATGATCGACGCCGCGAACAGCAGTGCCGCCCAGTGGTGGATCTGGCGGACGAACAGGCCGCCGCGCACCTCGAAGCTGATCTCCAGCGCCGACTCGTAGGCCCGCGACATCTGGACACCGCGCAGCGGCTGATAGACGCCGTTGTAGGTGACCTCGGCCATCGACGGATCGAAGAACAGCGTCAGGTAGACACCGGTGATCAGCAGGACGATGAAGCTGTACAGCGCGATCTCACCCAGCAGGAAGGACCAGTGGGTGGGGAACACCTTGTTCAGCTGGCGGCGGGCCGCGGCGGAGGGATGGAACCGCGAGTCAATCGCGTCGCCCTGGTGGGCGGCGAGCTTGGCAAGGTCAGGGCTCATGATTTGCGCTCCCAGAATGCCGGGCCGACAGGTTCGATGAAGTCGCCATTGGCGACCAGATAGCCGTCTTTGTCGATGGTGATCGGCAGCTGTGCCAGCGCCCGTGCGGCCGGACCGAAGATCGGCCGCGCGAAATGCAGTGCATCGAACTGCGATTGGTGACACGGGCACAGGATGCGGTAGGTCTGCTGCTCGTACAGCGACGAGGGGCAGCCCAGGTGCGAGCACACCTTGGTGAACGCGAACAGCTCACCGAAGTTGAAGCTCTCCTGGCCTTGCCGCTTGACCACCTTGTGCATGTCATTGGGCTTGATGCGGATGAGCATCACCGGGTTGCGGACACCCAGGGCGATCTCGCCGAGCTTCTCGTGCGATTCCACCGTGGTGCCGTCACCATCGGATTCGCGCCACGGGAACACCGTCTCCATACCGCCGGCGTCGATGTCCTCCGGGCGCATCTTCACGAACGGCGACTCGCCGGGCAGGCCCGTGGCACGGGCCAGGAAGATCGTCTCGCCGGTGAACCGCGGGGTCCAGCCCGAGGTCCACAGCACAGCCTTCTTGCCTTCGGCGGTCTGCACCACCGGCTTCCACGGGTTCTTGATCAGACCGCCGGCGAAGGCGACCAGGGTGCCGAGCCCGAACGCGCCGAGGCCGATGCCCAACGAGAGCCCGACCAGCTTGCGCCGCTTGATGGTCGACGTCTCCAGGGCGTCACTCAGGTTGGCGGCGATGGTCTTGCGGTGCAGTTCCGGGGAGGCGCCGTCATGGCGGTCCTGGATGGTGATCTCTTCCGGGATGAACTTCTTCTGGTAGAGCACAGCGCCGACACCGATCGCCAGGATCGACAACCCGAACGTCAGGCCGTACAGGGGAGTGGCCATTGAATAGGCCCACTCGCCCTTGGACCCGTAGGGCTGGTACTCCCAGGGCCAGAACAAGAAGATGAGCAGCAGGGCCAGACCGGCGAACCCACCGAACAGCAGCCAGTACGAGACGGTGCGCGCGGCCCGCTTCTCGGCCTTGGTGCCCTCGATGGGCCAGCGCGGCTCCTTGTAGACGATCTCGACGCCGTCGAGCTTGCCGCCGAGCTCCAGGAGCTCCTCACGCGACATCTCGGCCAGCTGGGCGTCGGTCGGTATGTCAGGGGTGTTGGCGCTCATGCGCGGGCTCCGATCCACATCGCGACACCGATCGCGGCCACCATTCCGATGATCCAGATCGCCATACCTTCAGGCGCCGGACCGAATCCACCCAGTCCGTAGCCGCCGGGGCTGGGGGTGGCCGCAGCCTCCCGTACGTAGCTGACGATGTCGACCTTCTCCTGGGGGGAGAGCTGACGATCGGAGAACTTCGGCATGTTCTGCGGACCCGTGAGCATCGCGGTGAACACCTGCGCCGGGACCTTGGACGCCTCACCGAGATCGGGGGCGTACTTACCGGAGGACAGCGCACCGCCCTTGCCGGTGAAGTTGTGGCAGGACGCGCAGTTCAGCCGGAACAGGTCGCCACCGCGCGCGACGTCACCATTGAGCAGTGACTCGTCGGCGATGTGCCCGTTGGCATCCCGCGGTACGACAGGGCCGCCGCCGTTGGCTTGGACGTAGGCGCCCAGCGCGTCGATCTGGTGCTCGTCGAACACCGGGTCCTTGCGCGGGGCCTGGGCCTCGCCGCGCATCGCCGGCATACGGCCGGTGGAGACCTGGAAGTAGACGGCCGCCTCGCCGGCACCGATCAGGCTCGGGCCGCGGTCGGGCACACCCTGCAGATTGGCACCGTGGCAGCTGACACAGGACGTGTCGAACAGCTGCTTGCCGGTGCGCAGCAGTGCCGACTGTGACTCGTCGGCGACCGCCACCTGCGGGGTGGGGGTCAGCGTGGCCGCGACGGCGCCCGCGGCACCGAGGCCGACCAGCAGCAGCACTGCCGCTGACAGGCGCCGGTGCAACCGACGGCGTGACTTGGTGGTCATCGAACCCCTTCTCATCGGCGAGCCGGTCATCGGACGAAGTAGATGACGGCGAACAACGCGATCCACACGATGTCGACGAAATGCCAGTAATACGAGACGACGATCGCGGCCGTGGCCTGAGCCGGCGTGAACTTGCTCATCCGGGTTCGCGCGAGCAGGAAGACGAACGCGACGAGACCGCCGATGACGTGCAACCCGTGGAAGCCCGTCGCCAGGTAGAAGACCGAGCCGTAGGCGCTGCCCGGGATGGTCGTGCCGTGCTCGACGAGGTGGATGTACTCGTAGCCCTGGCCGCCGACGAAGAATGCGCCCATCAGGAGCGTGAGCAGGTACCACCGGCGCAGCCCGAACACGTCACCGCGCTCCGCCGCGAACACGCCCATCTGGCAGGTGAACGATGAGGCGATCAGCACGGCGGTGACGGGCACGGCCAGCCACAGGTTCAGTTCTGTGGGGGGCGGCGGCCAGACGCCGTGTGCTTGGGCCCGCGCAGTGAAATACATCGCGAACAGACCAGCGAAGAACATCAGTTCACTGGAAAGCCAGACGATGGTGCCGACACTGACCATGTTTGGCCTGTTCAGCGAATGTACGCGAGATGTGATCGCGGTTCCGGAGGTCCCTACAGCGCTCGTCACAGGTGCAAGTATGACGCTTTGTAGTTGATTAACTCCACCCGGGTTCCGAATTGGTCTCGATCGTGTCGGGCTCGGGTCGGGTACGTGTCATACCTGTCTCGTGATCGGGCCGCGGGAGCGTGCCCGACCGGGCGATAGCATCACCTGGTGCCTTCCGCAGAACCGCAACTCGACACCACCACGTGGCCTCAGATTCTGGGCCGGCTGACGACACACCAGGATCTGCTCCGGGGGCAAGCGGGCTGGGCGATGGACCAGATCATGACCGGCGCCGCGACACCCGCCCAGATCTCCGGGTTCGCCGTCTCGATGAAGATGAAGCGGCCCAACTCCGCCGAGGTCCGTGAACTGGCCGACACGATGCTCAAACACGCCCGGCGGCTGCCCTCGGGTGCGGTCGGTAACGACGCCGTCGACATCGTCGGCACCGGGGGCGACGGTTCCAACACGGTGAACCTGTCCACGATGGCCTCGATCGTCGTCGCCGCGGCCGGTGTGCCGGTGATCAAGCACGGCAACCGGGCGGCCTCGTCGTTGTCCGGCGGTGCCGACACCCTCGAAGCCCTCGGCGTCCGCATCGACCTGGGGCCCGAGGAGGTGGCGCGCAGTCTGAGCGAGGTCGGTATCGGCTTCGCCTTCGCTCCGCAGTTCCACCCGTCCTACCGGCACGCCTCGGTGGTGCGCCGCGAGATCGGGGTGCCGACGGTGTTCAATCTGCTCGGCCCGCTGACCAATCCGGCCTCGCCGAGGGCCGGATTGATCGGCTGCGCCTGGGGGGACCTGGCCGAGGTGATGGCCGGGGTATTCGCCGCGCGGGGATCCAGCGTGCTGGTGGTGCACGGCGACGACGGTCTCGACGAGTTGACCACCACCACGACCAGCACCATCTGGCGGGTGCAGGCGGGCACGGTGGAGCGGCTGACGCTCGACCCCGCCGCGTTCGGCTTCCAGCGGGCCGATCTCAGCGAGCTCATCGGCGGGGACGCCGAGGCCAATGCCGCGTCGGTGCGCTCGGTGCTGGGCGGGGCGACGGGGCCCGTGCGTGACGCGGTCGTGCTGAATGCGGCCGGCGCGATGGTGGCGCACGCCGGACTGTCCGGCGACGCCAAGTGGGTCCCGGCTTGGGAGACCGGTCTGCGTCGTGCCGCCGAGGCGATCGATTCCGGTGCGGCCGAGCAGCTGCTGGCCAAGTGGGCCAGGTTCACCCAGAAAGCTTGACGGCAGCGGTCTTTCGGGCCGGCGGGTCGATTCCGAACCGGTCGTCGGCGAGGCCGGCGCCGTCCTGCTGCTGTGCCGCCAGCCGGGCCGACCGGGCCGCCGCGGCCCAGTCGGCCCAGCGGGCGGCGGACCCGACGGGGCTGGCATAGCCGGGTTGGGCGCGCACCATGCGCACGCCGGGACCGGCCAGCCAGCGGGCGATCAGTCCGGTCTCCTCGACCAGAGCCCCGCCCAGTGGTGCCGATTCCGGCAGAATCGTCTGTGCCGCAGCGCAAATGGCGTCCACCACGGGCATCGGGGGTACGCCGCGGCGCGCACATCCGGCCGACGCCAGCTGTCCGTGCCGGATGACCGCCAGCTCCCAGCCGCCGCGGCCGTCGGGCCGGGCGGCGACCAGTTCGTCGACGGCGGCCAACGCCTGCAGCCGCTGGCCGCGGCACACCACCTCCACCGCGTCGGCCGTATGGTCGCGCAACCGGGCGGCACTCTCGTACCGGTGCAGGCCGGCCAGCGCGTCGATCTGGGCCAGCAGGGTGCCGAACGCCGAACTGTCGGTGCCCTCGATGAGCGCGGCGGCCGCCCGGGGTGCCGGGGCGTAGCCGGCGGCGTCGGCGCCGCGCGGGGCAGGGCACGGGGCCAGTTCGTGGTCGGCGCAGGTGTGCGCGGCGGTTCGGGACAGCCGCGCCGTACAGGTGCGCACACCCGTCCCGCGGGCCAGGATCTCCGCGGTCTCGGCGGCGTCGCCACGCGCGCTGAACGGGCCGAGCGCGCGGGCGCTGCGCGGTGCCCGGACGACCGAGAAACGCGGAAACGCCTCATCGGTGAGCACGATCCACCACCACCGGCGGGGGAACTTGGAGCGCCGGTTGTACGGCGGTGCGTGCGCGGCCAGCAGCCGCAGCTCACGCACCCCGGCCTCCAGCTCGTGCGCGCACTCGACGTGGTCGACACGGGTGGCCAGCGCCACCATCTCTTTCATGCGAGTGCGGGGGTCGGCTCCGGTGAAGTACTGGCTGACCCGGCGGTGCAGGTCCACCGCGGTGCCGATGTAGAGCACCTCGTCGCCCGGGCCGCGGAACAGATAGACCCCGGGCTTGCCGGGAATGCCGGTGGCCAGATGGCGCTTGCGGCGCTGGGGTGCGGCCTTGTCGGGCAGGTACGCGCGCAGTTCCGGGTAGGTGCGCACACCTTGGTTGCCGACCCGCTCGATGAGACCGTGCAGCACGTCGACGGTGGCGCGGGCGTCGTCGAGCGCGCGGTGGGTGGGGGTGGTGGCGGCGCCGAACAGCCGGGCCAGCGCCGAGAGCTTGACGCTGGGCGCCTCGTCGCGGGTGAGCACCCGGCGTGCCAGTCGCACGGTGCACAGCACCGGCGGGCGCGGCCAGGTGAGCCCCAGCCGCTCGGCCGCGGCCCGCAGGAACCCGATGTCGAACCCGGCGTTGTGGGCCACCAGCACCGCGCCGCGGGCGAACTCCAGGAAGGCCGGTAGCACGCTGTCGATCCGCGGGGCGTCGTGCACCATCGCCGAGGTGATGCCGGTCAGCGCGACGATCTGCGGCGGGATGGCCCGGCCCGGGTCGACGAGCGTGGCCAGTTCACCGAGCACCACACCGCCGCGCACCTTGACCGCGCCGATCTCGGTGATGGCGTCATGGCCGTCGCCGGCGGCCCGTCCGCCGGTGGTCTCCAGATCGACCACGACGAAGGTGGTGTCGGCCAGCGCGATATCGGCGAGCGGCTCGACATCGGCGAAGCTCAGCTGCGACACAGGGGTGACGGTATCTGGGTACACCGACGAGCGGCGGGATCTGTCGGTACCCCTCGTTACGGTGCGGCACAGAGCGAGAAAGTCATCGCTGACCGAAAGAAAGATATGAGAGGGCGTGCCGTGAAGCCTGTAGAGCAGCCAACCGGGGAGACCGGGGACCGCCGGCCGGATCCGAGTGCCGGTCCGGACCCGGACACCGGCACGGTGGTGATCGACTGCGATGACTGCGCGGTGCGTGGTCCCGGATGTCAGGACTGTGTGGTCAGCGTGCTGCTCGGTGTTCCTGAAACTTTGCTGGACGACGAACGTCGGGCGCTGGAGGTGCTGGCCGACGCCGGTCTGGCGCCGCGGCTGAGGCTGGTGCCGATCCGACGGTCGGAGGACAGAGGTGGTAGAACAGGTGTGGCGTGATGACACGCACACTCTGCGGAGGCAAAAATTCATCCCGACGGACTGTTAAATTTGCGTCTCCTGTTGGACAAGCTCGATGCCGTTTCGTAACCTGTCTGAGACCTAATTGAGTTCGAGCGGATCGTAAGCAGTTTAAGGACGCAAAACCTTGAGGCCTGATCGCACACACCGACCAAAGCGTGGCGTCAAGAGAGCCCTAGTCGGTGCGTTAGCGAGCCTGACCGTCCTCGGTAGCCTCCTTGCCGGGGGTGTGCACGCCGATCCGGCCGACGATGCGCTGGCAAAGCTCAACGAACTTTCTCGGCAGGCCGAATCGACCACCGAGGCCATGCACGCGGCACAGCTGGATCTGGACAACAAGCTGGCAGCGCAGCATGCCGCTGAGGCCAAGCACGCATCCGACCTCGCCGCCGCCGATACCGCCAAGGCTGCGCTGGCAACGTTCCAGACCTCGGTCAACAGGGTTGCTGCCGCCCAGTACATGGGTGGCCGGACGGACGGCCTGGACGCCATGCTGACCGCCAGTTCGCCGCAGGGGCTGATCGACCAGCTCGCCGTGCAGCGGGTGATGGCCACCGAGATGTCGGCGCAGATGCAGAACTTCCGGACCACCAGCCTGCGGGCCGCGCAGGCCGAGACGGCCTCGGCGCAGTCGGCCGCCGATGCCAAGACGGCCGCCGAGCAGGCCGCCGCGGTGCGCGCAGATCTGCAATCCAAGCAAAGCAAATTGCAGGTCCAGATCGCCGTCGTCAAGTCCCAGTACCAGGTGCTCACCCCGGCGCAGCGAGAGGCGCTGGCCGCCATTCCGCCCGCGCCCGCCGCGCCGGCGCCGGCCGACGTGCCGCCGCCCGCAGCGTTGCCGGGACAGGATCCCGCCATCCTCGCCGCGCCCCCGGAGGGCATCCCGCCCGGCGATATGGCGCCGCCGCCGGACGGTGCGGTGGTGCCCGGTGTCAGCGGTACCAACGAGGGCATGGCCGCCGTGCAGGCCGCGCTGACCCGGATCGGTTCGCCCTACTCCTGGGGTGCCGAGGGGCCCGGCGCCTTCGACTGCTCCGGACTGGTCAAGTGGGCCTTCCAGCAGGCCGGTGTCTCCTTGCCGCATTCCAGCTACGCGCAGGCCGCCGGTGGCCAGCCGGTCTCGACCGACCAGATGCAGCCCGGTGACGTCATCTCCTACTACTCGGATGCCTCCCACGTCGGCATCTACATCGGCGACGGCATGATGGTGCACGCATCGACCTTCGGTGTGCCCGTCCGCGTCGCGCCGGTCAACAACGCGCCGATCTACAACGTCCGCCGTTACTGACCTGACCCGGCGGGCGGCGGCCCTCCTGCTCCTGGTTGTCGGGGTCCTGTCGGCCGGGTGCCAGCAGCCCGGTGGCCCGCCGGCCACGTCATCGACAGCGCCGGCCGCGGCCGATACGCAGCCGCTGCCCTTGGCCTTGCCCCTCTCTGACGGCCGCACCGCACACCTGCGCGGTCTCGGCGGCGCCCGCACCCAGCCGCTGCTGGATCGGATCGCCGGCGAACTCGACGCCGCCGCGGCGGCCGTCACCGCATTCTGGGGACCGGACTGGCCGCGGGATATCGTCGTGATCGCGACCGAGACCGATGAGCAGTTCCGGGTGCTGGGCTTCGACGGTCCCGATATCGCGGCCGCGACCACCGCCGACGGAATCGTGTTCGCGCCCGGGGCTGCCGCGATGAGTCCGGACTCCCTGCGGATCGTGCTGCGGCACGAGCTTTTTCACTATGCGGCGCGGGCACACACCGCTGCCGACGCCCCGCGCTGGCTCGCCGAGGGGGTCGCCGATTATGTGGGGCGGCCGGCCACTCCGGTACCCGGGCCGGGCGCCGCGGCCACGCTGGCGCGGCTGCCCACCGACGCCGACCTGGACGCCGTGGGGCCACAGCGCTCTGCCGCCTACGACCGGGCCTGGTGGTTCAGCCGCTATATCGCCGCCCGCTACGGCCCGGCCACGCTCAAAGCGCTGTACGTGCGGGCCAGCGAGCCCGGGCACCCGGACGTGGCGGTGGCGGTGGCCGACACCCTGGGCACCGGGCTGGACGGGGTACTGGCCGGCTGGCGGGACTGGATGAGCGGATAGCGTGGTCACGATGACTCGGGTTCTGCTGGTGACCAACGATTTTCCGCCGCGCCGCGGTGGTATCCAGTCCTATCTGGAGGCGTTCGTCGGCCAGTTGCTGCAGTCCGGCGGGCACGAGCTCACCGTCTATGCACCGAAGTGGAAGGGTGCTCCCGAGTACGACAGTGCCGCCGGGCAGCTCGGCTACGACGTGGTGCGCCATCCCACCACGCTGATGCTGCCCGAGCCGACGGTGGCCACTCGGATGCGCGCACTGATCGCCGAACGCGGTATCCAGACCGTCTGGTTCGGTGCGGCCGCCCCGCTGGCGCTGCTGGCCCCGCTGGCGCGCACGGCGGGGGCCGACCGGGTGATCGCCAGCACGCACGGCCACGAGGTGGGCTGGTCGATGCTGCCGGTGGCGCGGAATGCCTTGCGGCGCATCGGTAACGAGACCGACGTCGTCACCTATGTCAGCAACTACACCCGGGGCAGGTTCGCCTCGGCGTTCGGGCCCCAGGCTCGCCTGGAGCGGTTGTCACCCGGAGTGGACGTGGACCGCTTCGTGCCCGACTCGGTCGCCCGCGCCGAACTGCGGGCCCGGCACGGCCTGGGGGAGCGGCCGGTGGTGGTCTGCCTGTCGCGGTTGGTGCCGCGCAAGGGTCAGGACATGTTGATCCGCGCGCTGCCCGCCATCCGCGACGCCGTACCGGGCACCGCCCTGGTCGTGGTGGGTGGCGGGCCCTATCGGGACACCCTGCACACGCTGGCCCGCACGGTCGGGGTCGCCGACGACGTGGTGTTCACCGGCGGAGTCCCCGGCGAGGAACTGCCCGCCTATCACGCCATGGCCGACGTGTTCGCGATGCCGTGCCGCACCCGGGGCGCCGGTCTGGACGTCGAGGGACTGGGCATCGTCTACCTGGAAGCCTCCGCATGCGGGGTGCCCGTGGTGGCCGGCCGCTCCGGGGGTGCACCGGAGACGGTGCGCGACGGGGAGACCGGTGTGGTCGTCGACGGCACCGACGTGGCCGCCATCGCGGCTGCGGTCAGCGGTGTGCTGGCCGACCCGGATGCCGCCGCGGCGATGGGCGCCGCGGGTCGGCAGTGGGCCGTGCAGAACTGGCAGTGGAGCGCCCAGGGGGCGCGCCTGCACCGGCTGCTGAGTGGCGCCGAACCGGGTTAGGAGTACAGCGCTTCGATATCGGCGGCGAACTTCTCCGCGACCACCTTGCGCTTCACCTTGAGCGTCGGGGTGAGTTCGCCGGTGGCCTCCGTGAAATCGACCGGCAGGATCCGGAACTTGCGGATCGCCTCGGCCTTGGACACCGTCTGGTCGGCGTCGTCGACGGCCGACTGGATCTCGGCGACCAGGTCCGGATCGTCGGCCAGGTCGCCGACCGTGGCGGCGGCATCCTTGCCGTTGCGCTGCTTCCAGCCGGGGAACGCCTCCGGGTCGATGGTGATCAGCGCGGCGATGAACGGCTGCTGGTCGCCGACGCACATGGCCTGACTGATCAGCGGGTGGGCCCGCAGCCGGTCCTCCAGTGCCGCGGGCGCGACGTTCTTGCCGCCGGCGGTGACGATGATCTCCTTCTTGCGGCCGACGATGGTGAGGAACCCGTCGTCGTCGATCGCGCCGAGGTCGCCGGTGTGGAACCAGCCGTCGGTGAAGGCGTCGTTGGTGGCCTCCTCGTTCTGCCAGTAGCCGCTGAACACCACGCCGCCCGAGACCAGCACTTCGTCATCGTCGCCGAGTCGCATGCTGTTGCCCGGCAACAACTTTCCGACCGAACCGACCTTGAGCGCGCCGACCTGGTTGACGGTGATCGCCGCGCTGGTCTCGGTCAGGCCGTAGCCCTCGTAGATGGTCAGCCCGACACCGCGGTAGAAGTGCCCGAGCCGCGCGCCCAGCGGCGCGCCGCCGGAGATGGCGGCGTGGCAGTCGCCGCCCAGCGCGTCGCGCAGCTTGCCGTAGACCAAGGCGTCGAACACCGCGTGTTTGGCCTTGAGCAGCAGGCCGGGCCCACCCGTGTCCAGGGCTTTGCTGTACTCGATCGCGGTGTCGGCGGCCGGTCCGAAGATCCAGCCCTTTCCGCCGTCGCGGGCGTTCTGCTCGGCGGTGTTGTAGACCTTCTCGAACACCCGTGGCACCGAGACCACCAGGGTCGGCTTGAACACCCCGAACGTCGGCACCAGGTTCTTGATATCGCTGGTGAAGCCGAGGGTGACCTTGCCGGTGAAGGCCGCGACGGTGATGGCCCGCGCCAGCACGTGCGCCAGCGGCAGGAACACCAGCATCCGCTCGCCCTTGGTCAGCAGATCGGGGAAGCAGGCCTTGGCGCCGTGGATCTCCGAGAGGAGATTCGCGTGGGTCAGCTGGCAGCCCTTGGGCAGGCCGGTGGTGCCCGAGGTGTAGATCAGGGTGGCCGGGTCCGAGGATTTGATGGCCGCGCGGCGGGCGTCCAGTTCGGCGGCGTCGACGCCGACACCCGTCTCGGCCAGGGTGTCCAGCGCTTCGACGCGCAGCACCTTGCGCAGCTGGGGCAGGGTGTCCCTGATCTGCTCGACGGTGGCGGCGTGCCCGTCGGTCTCGGCGAACACCAGCACCGCCGAGGAGTTGTCCAGCACGTGGCGGACCTGCTCGGCCGCCGACGTCTCGTAGATGGGCACGGTGACCGCTCCGATGGACAGGATGGCGAAGTCGAGGATCGGCCACTCGTAGCGGGTGGCGGACAGGATCGCCACCCGGTCGCCGGCCTGTACGCCTTCGGCAATCAAACCCAAAGCGGCAGAACGAATCTGGGCAGCTACCTGGGCGCAGGTGACATCGGTCCAGCCGGCGCCGGTCTGGCGCTGCAGGATGACATGGTTCGGATCATCCCGCTCGTGCGCGTAGACGGCGTCGACGACGGTGTCGCTCGCGCCGATCTGAAACGTTGCCGGAACGCTGTACTCACGCACGATCTTGGCCCCTCTAGGTCCGTGGCGGAACTTCCGCGCGACAGCCTAGTCGCCCGCTTCGGACCGGCGGTACCGCGTGTGTGATGCTGGTCAGCCATGAGCAGCGTGCAGATCTCTGACGAGACCTTCGTATGCGCCGATCCCGACGATGTCGGGCGTGCGGTGAACGACCCGGCGAGCTGGCGCCGCTGGTGGCCGGATCTGCACCTGACCGTCGTCGAGGACCGCGGCCCGGTCGGGGTGCGCTGGACCGTCACGGGTGCACTGACCGGCACCATGGAGGTCTGGCTGGAAACCATGATGGACGGCGTCATCCTGCACTATTTCCTGCATGCCGAGCCGGCCGGCGCCGCCGCCCACGAGGTGGCCCGCTTGGATCTGGCCAAGCTCAACCACGTTCGCCGGGTCGCCGGCAAGAACATGGCCTTCGAGGTCAAGACCCGGCTGGAGCAGCACCGGCCGGTCGGGGTGTCACGGCTGGCCCGATAGCGAGCAGCCCGTTCGGCGGTGCGGGTACATTTCTGTGCGTGGCAGAGAAGACGGCTCAGACGATCTACATCGATGCCGATCCCTCGACGGTGATGGACGTGATCGCCGATATCGGCTCGTACCCGGAATGGGTGGCCGAGTACAAGGAAGCGGAAGTGCTCGACGCCGACGGCGAGGGTAATCCCAAGACGGCCCGCCTGGTGCTCGACGCGGCGGTGCTCAAGGACACCATGGTGTTCGCCTACCAATGGCCCGCCGACCGTACATCGGTGACCTGGACCCTGGTGTCCAGTTCGCTGCTGCGTGGCCTGGAGGGGGCATACAAGTTGTCGCCCAAGGGCTCTGGGACAGATGTCACCTATGAGCTGTCCGTCGATCTGTTGATCCCGATGATCGGCCTGCTCAAGCGCAAGGCCGAACGCCGACTCACCGACACCGCGCTCAAGGACCTCAAGAAGCGAGTCGAGGTGGGTGTGAGCTGAATGGTGAGCAAGCACCCGTGCCCGCCCGGATCAGCCTGTTCGTCGGCAAGGGTGGGGTAGGCAAGTCCACGTTGGCCACCGCCACCGCCGTTCGTGATGCGCGCAGCGGGCAGCGGGTGCTGATCGTGTCGACCGACCAGGCGCACTCCACCGGCGACGTGCTCGGCGTAGCCGTGATCCCCACCGGCGAGCGTGCGCCCACCCGGGTGCTCGCCGACCTGGACGCCGGGGTCGCGGATTCCTCCGGGGGGCACCTCGATGCGCTGGCCCTGGACACGCTGGCCCTGCTGGAGAACCGCTGGCGTGACATCGCCGGTCTGCTCGCCGACCGCTTTCCCGAATCAGATCTGGGAAATGTTGCCCCCGAGGAACTTTCGGCGCTGCCCGGAGTCCAGGAAGTACTCGGCCTGTACGAGGTGGGGGAGCTCGCGGACTCGGGTCGCTGGGATCACGTGGTCGTGGACTGCGCCTCCACCGCCGACGCGCTGCGGATGCTCACCCTGCCCGCGACGTTCGGCCTGTACCTGGAGCGGATGTGGCCTCGGCACCGGCGCCTGTCCCCGTCGAGCACCGACCCGGTATCGGCGGGTGTGGTCATGTTGGTCGAGCGGGTCGCCGCGGGCACCGAGTCGCTGTCGGCGCTGCTCGCAGACGTCGAGCGGGTGAGTGCCCACCTGGTGCTCACCCCGGAGCGGGTGGTGGCCGCGGAGGCGGTCCGCACCATCGGGTCGTTGGCCCTGATGGGTGTGCGGGTGGCCGAACTGCTGGTCAATCAGATTTTGGTGCAGGACGATTCATTCGAATACCGGAACCTGCCCGAACATCCCGCGTTCGACTGGTACACCGAGCGGATCGCCGAGCAGCGCACCGTCCTGGACGAGCTGGATGCCGCCATCGGTGACGTGCAGCTGGTGCTGGTGCCGCATCTGGCCGGTGAACCGATCGGGCCCAAAGCGCTCGGTGAACTGCTCGACGGGGCCCGGCGGCGCGACGGTGCGCCACCACCGGGACCATTGCGGCCGGTGGTGGACCGGGAATCGGGAACTGGGCTCGAAGCGGTGTACCGGATGCGGCTAGAGTTGCCGCAGGTGGATCCGGGCTCGTTGACGCTCGGCCGAGTCGATGACGATCTGATCATCGGTTCAGGCGGTCTGCGCCGCCGGGTGCGGCTGGCGTCGGTCCTGCGGCGTTGCCTCGTCATCGATGCGCAACTGCGCGGCACCGAACTCACGGTGCGATTCCGCCCCGATCGAAAGGTGTGGCCGGCGTGACTGGGGTGCACCACGATCTCCCTCCCGAACTGCGGCAGCTGGCGCAGACGATCCTGGACCGCCTGGACCCGGCGGTGCGGGTGGCGGCTGCGCGCGCCGCGTCCGCCGGTGCCGCCCAGGGACAGTGCCAGCAGGTGTGGTGTCCGGTCTGTGCGCTGGCCGCGCTGGTCGCCGGCGAACAACATCCGTTGCTGTCGGTCATCGCCGAGCACAGCGTCGCCCTGCTCACCATCGTGCGGGCCATGGTCGCCGAGCCCTGCGCCGAACCCACCCCGCCGCCACCGGACGACCCGTCGGGCCCGCCGCGGCACGGCGGTGACCCGGACCCGGCCCCGTCGGGTCGCTACGAGCACATCCCGGTGAGCTTCCAGGAGTGACGCGGGCGCCGACGAACTCTCAGGCCGCTGTGTGGTCGTCGCAACATTGCGTGGGTAAAGTTGTCGCGGAACGCTCGTCGGGGCGTCGGCGCAGGAGGGTCCATGTTTTTCTGGTTCTACAAGCACATCCTGATGGGCCCCCTGCTGCGCTTGCTGGGCAGGCCGAAAGTGCAGGGGCTGGAATATGTTCCGGATTCGGGAGCGGTCATCCTGGCCAGCAACCACCTCGCCGTCGCGGATAGTTTCTACCTGCCGCTGGTGTTCCGGCGCCGGATCACCTTCCTGGCCAAGTCCGAGTACTTCACCGGCACCGGTCTCAAGGGCAAGCTGACCAAGTTCTTCTACTCGTCGACCGGGCAGGTGCCGATCGACCGCACCGACGCCGATTCCGCCGCCGCCGCCCTGACCACCGCCCAGCGCATCCTCGCCGAGGGCAAGCTGCTCGGGATGTACCCCGAGGGCACCCGATCACCGGACGGCCGGCTCTACAAGGGCAAGACGGGACTGGCGCGGGTGGCGCTGGAAAGCGGGATCCCGGTGATTCCGGTTGCGATGATCGGCACCGATTCCGTCAACCCGCCCGGCAGCAAGATGTGGCACTTCGGCCGCGTCGAGGTCCGCTTCGGCAAGCCGATGGATTTCAGCCGTTTCGAGGGGCTGGCCGGTAACCGGTTCATCGAACGCGCGGTCATCGACGAGGTGATGTACGAGCTCATGCGGCTGTCCGGCCAGGAATACGTGGACCTGTACGCCGCCGACGTCAAAGAGGGCAAGTGCCCGCAACCCGCCGCCAAAGCGGGCTGACACGCTGACCTACGTCGCCGCGGTGATCTGCGGGTCGGCGCCGACCGGTGCGACCGGCCGCTCCGCGAGGCGCGGCGCCACCGTTCCGGCCACCGCGATCATGGCCAGACCCCACCACAGGTAGGACGCGCCGAGCAGGCGGCGCCACAGCGAGGCCGCCGTCTCGTGGTGCTCGGGCATCAAGACGATCGGTGTCCACACCATCAGCGCGATCCCGACGGCGCCCACCAGGAGCAGCGGCGCCGAACGCCGGCGGAACCCGAGCACCGAGACCGTGAGCGTCGCCGGTAACACCCACACCCAGTGGTGCGACCAGGACACCGGTGACACCGCGAGCCCGAACAGGGCCACGCACATCAGGGCGAGCACCGGCTGGCCGGCCCGCAGCACCCGGTGGACGGCCCACACCGTCAGGCCGAGCACCGCGACACACGCCGCGGCCCACAGCACGAAGCGCTCGTCCTCGCCGATCCCCAGCCGGGCCAGCGTGCCCGAGATGTTCTGGTTGGTGTTCAGCGTCGCGTTGCCGATGCGGTCGGTGTCATGCAGCGTCTCGGTCCAATACGTCCACGAATCCCGCCACGCCAGGACGAATCCGACGACGGTGGCCGCGCAGGCCGATGCCACCGTCACCAGCACCGCGCGCGTATCGCGCCGCAACACGAAGTACAGCAGGAACACCGCCGGGGTCAGTTTGACGGCGATGGCCACACCGAGCAGCAGCCCGCGCGGCCACGGGGTCTTGCGCGGGACGCAGTCGGCGATCACCAGCGCCATCAGCACCACGTTGATCTGGCCGAAGGCGAAGTTGGACCGGATCGGCTCCAGGAAGACCACCGCCGGGGCCACCATCGCCGCGGCCAGCCAGACCCGGTGCTGCCACGTCGCGGCCACCTCCAGGCGGGTCAGCACGATGGTCATGGACACGATCAGCAGGACCAGCGTGGTCACGGTGATGGCCACACTGGCCGCGGGCAACGAGAGCCAGGCGAACGGGGCGAAGACGATCGCCGCCAGCGGGGGATAGGTGAACGGCAGGTCGAGGCCGGCCTGCGTCTGGAACTTGGTGCTGTCGGCGTACAGCGGGGTGCCGTTCAGCCAGGCCCGCCCGCCCATCCGGTACACGTCGATGTCGATGCGGTAGGGCTCGTGGCCGAGCAGGCGCCATCCGGCCCAGGCCAGGGCGGCCAGGATCAGCAGCTGGACCAACCGCCACGCCACAGTCGTCCGTAAACCCGCCTGAGTGCTCATCTCGTCCCCCAGCCTATCGGGGAGGTCCGGCACGCCGGACGGCGCAGGACGACTGGTGCCGCGTTTCGGTTGCAGGTCGGCGTATGTTCTCGACCGTGCATCTGCGGATCCAGCTCGACTTCATCACCGGCGATCGTCTGCCGCTGTTGTGCTGCCTGATCGCATTCATCCTCACGTTCTTCCTGACCCGCCTCATCGTCCGTTACATCCGCAGCCATCCCGCGGGCGACGCGCCGCGCAAGTGGTGGCAACCGCGCAACCTGTCGGTCGGCGGCGGCGTGCACCTGCACCATGTGGTGATCGGCGTCATTCTGGTGATGGTGTCCGGAGTGTCCATGGTGACCCTCGCGGTAAACGGTGGTGTGCCCGAATTCACTGTCGCGGCGGTCTTCTTCGGGATCGGCGCGGCACTGGTGCTCGACGAGTTCGCCCTGATCCTGCACCTGCAGGACGTGTACTGGGCCGAGGACGGCCGCACCTCGGTGGATGCCGTGTTCGTCGCGATCGCGGTGGCCGGCTTGTTGGTGCTCGGGTTCAACCCGCTGTCCTTCTTCGATATCGGCATCTGGCGGGCCGACGACACCTGGCAGGCGCGGGCCGTGGTGATCGCCGTCGCGGTGCTGACGCTGGCCCTGGCCGTGGTGGTACTGCTCAAGGGCAAGGTGTGGACGGGCCTGGTCGGCATGTTCATCACCCCGCTGCTGATCGTCGGGGCGATCCGGCTGTCGCGCCCGCATGCGCCGTGGGCCCGGTGGCGCTACACCACCCGGCCGAGGAAGATGCACAAGGCGCTCGAACGCGAGCGTCATCTGCGCCGGCCGGTGGTGCAGGCCAAGTTGTGGCTCCAGCACATCGTGGCGGGTGAACCACAATTCCCCGACGATGCGTTGGTCGATCAGGAACTGGACCGGGAGATCCACGCAGCCCCTGCGCCCGCGGCGCCCCTCGCAACCAAGGAAGCCCGCTGAGATGCGCTATTTCTACGACACCGAGTTCATCGACAACGGCCGCACCATCGAGCTCATCTCGATCGGGGTGGTGGCCGAAGACGGCCGCGAGTACTACGCGATATCCACCGAGTTCGATCCGGACCGGGCCGGCAGCTGGGTACGCAAGAACGTGCTGCCCAAGTTGCCGTCGCCGTCGTCGAAGCTGTGGCGCTCGCGCAGGCAGATCCGGGCCGAGCTGGAGGATTTCTTCGATATCGACGGCGACGAGACCATCGAATTGTGGGCCTGGGTCGGCGCCTATGACCACGTCGTACTGTGTCAGCTGTGGGGTCCGATGACCGATCTGCCCCCGGCGATGCCCCGGTTCACCCGGGAGTTGCGCCAGTTCTGGGAGGAGCGGGGCAGCCCGCGGATGCCGCCGCGGCCCACCGACTCCCATGACGCGTTGGTTGATGCACGTCACAATCTGCGCCGGTTCCAGCTGATGAGTGACGATGGAGGCTGGGCCGCACGAGCCTGAGCTGCGCGTATGGCCGGTAAAATCGTTGCGTCGGCGCGGTTACCATAGAGCGGTGAACTGGACCGTCGACGTACCCATCGACCAGCTGCCGGAGCTGCCGGCCCTGCCCGAGGATCTGCGCCACCGCCTGGACGCCGCCCTGTCCAAGCCCGCGCTGCAGCAGCCCAGCTGGGATGCCGACCAGGCCAAGGCGATGCGGACGGTGCTGGAGAGCGTGCCGCCCATCACGGTGCCGACCGAGATCGAGAACCTGAAGGTGCAGCTGGCCGCCGTCGCCCGTGGCGAGGCGTTTCTGCTGCAGGGCGGCGACTGCGCCGAGACGTTCGTCGACAACACCGAGCCCCATATCCGGGCCAATATCCGCACCCTGCTGCAGATGGCGGTGGTGCTGACCTACGGCGCCAGCATGCCGGTGGTGAAGGTGGCCCGGATCGCGGGCCAGTACGCCAAACCGCGGTCCTCGGACACCGACGCGCTGGGGTTGAAGTCCTACCGCGGTGACATGGTCAACGGATTCGCCCCCGATGCCGCCGTGCGCGATCACGACCCGTCGCGCCTGGTACGGGCGTACGCGAATGCCAGTGCCGCGATGAACCTGGTGCGGGCGCTGACCACCTCCGGTATGGCATCGCTGCAGAAGGTGCACGACTGGAACCGCGAATTCGTCCGCACCTCGCCGGCGGGGGCCCGGTACGAGGCGCTGGCCGGCGAGATCGACCGCGGGTTGCGCTTCATGAGCGCCTGCGGTGTGGACGACCGCAACCTGCAGACCGCCGAGATCTTCGCCAGCCACGAGGCCCTGGTGCTCGACTACGAGCGCGCTCTGCTGCGGCTGTCCACCGAGTTCGAGGAGCCGCGGCTGTACGACCTGTCCGCGCACTACGTGTGGATCGGTGAGCGCACCCGCCAGCTCGACGGCGCACATATCGCGTTCGTGGAGACCATCGCCAACCCGATCGGCATCAAGATCGGTCCCACCACGTCGCCCGAACTGGCCGTCGAGTACGTCGAGAAGCTGGACCCGCACAATCAGGCCGGCCGGCTCACCCTGGTCAGCCGGATGGGCAACCAGAAGGTGCGCGACGCGCTGCCGCCGATCATCGAGAAGGTGCAGGCATCCGGGCATCAGGTCATCTGGCAGTGCGACCCGATGCACGGCAACACCCACGAATCCTCCACCGGATACAAGACGCGGCACTTCGACCGCATCGTCGACGAGGTGCAGGGCTTCTTCGAGGTGCACCACGCGCTGGGCACCCACCCGGGCGGTATCCACGTCGAGATCACCGGTGAGAACGTCACCGAATGTCTCGGTGGTGCGCAGGACATCTCCGATGACGACCTGGCCGGCCGCTACGAGACGGCATGCGATCCGCGGCTGAACACCCAGCAATCCCTGGAGCTGGCGTTCCTGGTCGCGGAGATGCTGCGGGGCTAGCGCCCGCTAGTTCAGCAACCCGGGCAGGTTGCTGCCGAGCGTCCACGCGCCGGCGGCGACCATCCCGGTCAGCGTGACCAGCACCAGCAGCCAGATCAGTGCGGCGCGCCTGGCCCGCTGGCGCGCCCACTCGAAATCGTCGATCGCGATCCCGGCGAATTGCGTTGGCACCGGCGCGTATTCGGGCTCGGTTTCCGGTTCAGCCAGCGCACTGCTCAGCTCGTCGGCGAAATCGGCGCCGTACTCACGCGTCGGGTTCGGCACGTGCGCGGTGCGCGCCCGGCCGTCGACATGGTGGGTGGTCTGGGCGCCGAACATCGTGGCGGCCCGGTGCTGTGCCGACTGCTGCGGAGCCGGCACCCGGAACGGGGGCAGCCTCAGCTCGTCGATCACCTCGGCCAGCGCGTCGGCCATGTCGCCGGCGTCGGCGTAGCGCGCGGCAGGGTCGCGGTCGGTCGCCCGCCCGACCAGTTCGTCGAACTGTCTGGGCACCCCGGCGATGGCGGCGCTCGGCGGCGGCACATCGCGGTCCATCCGCTGATAGGCCACCGTCAGTGCGGTGTCACCGGTGAACGGGGTGACACCGGTGAGCAATTCGTAGGCCAGCACCCCGACGGCGTACACATCGCTGCGCGGCGTGGACTCCCCGGTGCCGACCTGTTCGGGGGACAGGTAGGCGGCGGTGCCGAGAATCACACTCGTCGAGGTGATCCCGGCTTCGGCGACGGCACGGACCAATCCGAAATCGGCGATCTTGACCTCGCCGGCGTCGGAGATGAGGACGTTCTCCGGTTTGATGTCGCGGTGTACCAACCCGGCGGCGTGGGCCACCGCCAGACCGCGGCACAACGGGGTCAGCACGGCGGCCACCGCGTGGGGTGGCATCGGCCCGCGTTCACTGAGCAGCTCGCGCAGCGTGCCCCCCTCGACCAGCTCCATCACGAGAAAAGGGGCCTGCCGGCTGGCCCCGCCGCCGCCTTGGTCGTAGACGGCGACCAGGGCGGGATCCTTGAGCCGCGCCACGGCTTTGGCCTCGCGCTGGAATCGGGTCAGGAACTGATGGTCGCCGGAATACCGGGAATCCATCACCTTCAGCGCGACCGGCCGGTCCAGCCGGACGTCCAGCCCGCGGTACACCGTGGACATCCCGCCGGACGCGATCGGCCCGTCCACGCGGTAGCGCCCGTCCAGCAAGGTGCCCACGAGCGGGTCGGCGCGCTGGTAGGTGTCCATCGAACACATGGTACGAGAGTCGGTCTGACCCCTAGACTCTGTGCGGTGAGCAGTATTCCGGCGGCCGACGACGTTCTGGACCCCGACGAATCCGTCTATGACCTGGCCGCGGTGTCGGCCCTCCTGGGTATCTCGGTGACCAAGGTGCACCAGCAGTTGCGCGACGGCCATCTGGTCGGCGTGCGGCGCAAGGGTGCGGTGGTGGTGCCCAAGATCTTCTTCGATGACACCGGTCACGTCGTGAAGACGCTGCAGGGGTTACTCGTGGTGTTGCAGGACGGCGGCTACCACGAGACGGAGATCGTGCGGTGGCTGTTCACCCCGGACCCGTCCTTGACCATCAGCCGGGACGGCAGCACCGAACGGCAGCCCAACGCGCGACCGGTGGATGCCCTGCACTCGCATCAGGCCCGCGAGGTCATCCGGCGGGCTCAGGCGATGGCGTACTGATCTCGGGTTCTCGGTCCTCCGGCGTGGTGGCCAGGAGTCGCCATGCGCCGACCGCGCACGCGGTGGCCAACGCGACGTGGATCCACGAGTACATGCCGTGGGACCCATCGGGTTTGAAGATCACCATGATCCACGTCGAGAAGCCGGCGATCAGCGCGATCGCCGCCCGGGACTGTGCGAGCGCCGACACCACGGCCAGCGGCCAGGTGTAGTACCAGGGCAGCGCGGCCGGCACGAACAGCACGACGACCAGCATCGCCAGCCCGATACCGGTCAACGCCTCGCGGTCGTCATGGCGGAATCGCCACCACAGCAGGGGCAGCGCGATCGCGATGACGGCGACGCCGGCGATTCGCGTGACGTCCAGCACGGCGTAGAAGTTGATCGGGACGAACAGCCCGCCAACGGTGTTGATGATGTTGGCGGTGGCCGTCGGAATGGTCAGCCAGTTGATGATCTTCACCGACCCGGCCAGCGCGGTGAGCCAGCCCAGGCCGACACCGGCGAGCCAGGACAGCACGGCGAACACGGCCACGAAGATCGCCCCCGAGGCCGCCGTCGCCACCGTGAACGCCTTGACCGGGCCGTACCCGCGCCGACTGCGCAGCTGCCGGGTCCACACCCAGACCATGAAGGGCAACGCGATTCCCGCGGTGGCTTTCACCGCCACGGCGATGGCGATCAGGCTCACCCCCCACACCGGGCGGCCGCCGAAGGTCAGGGCGATGGCGGCCATCATCAGGCCCACCATCAGCATCTCGTTGTGCACACCACCCATCAGATGAATGATCACCAGCGGGTTGAGCACGCAGATCCACAGCGCGACCGCGCCGTTGGCGCCGACGTGGCGGGCCACCCGCGGGGCGGCCCAGATCAGCAGGGCGAGTCCGGGAAGCATGCACAGCCGCAGCAACATCGTGCCCTCGACGACGTGATTGCCGACGACCATCGTGACGAATTTCGCCACCAGGATGAAAGCCGGCCCGTAGGGCGCGGTGGTGGTGGTCCAGATGGGGGAGACGTTGTCCAGCAAGGAGTTCGGATTGTCGATGGGGCCGACCAGATACGGGTCCAATCCGTCGCGCAGCAACGCGCCCTGAGCCAGATACGAATAGGTGTCGCGGCTGAACACCGGAACGCTCAACAGCAGGGGAAGCAACCAGAACCCGGTGGTCGCCAGCATCGTGTATTCCGAAACGCCCCCCGATTGCTGTGCTCCGGCCCGCCGCTCGACCACCCGCCGGCCCAGACCCAGCCACGCGATGAGCATCAGCGCCACACCGCCCCACAGCAGCACCGACGACAGCACCAGGCCGTGCCCGAACCGTAGCCAGGACAGATGCAGGGACTCCAGCAGGGGATCGTGCAGCCGGGTGCTGCCCGCACCCAGGCCACCCGCGGTGATCAAGACCGCACCCAGGAAGCCCAACCGCGCCGGACCGGCCTCGGGCGAGGCCGCGAACAACAGCAGGCGGGCCAGGTGTCGGCGCAGTGCGCCCGCGAGCCCGTCCGGTGCGTGGCCGATCGTCGTCGGGGTGGTCATGCTCCTAGGCGGACCGGTTGGAGGCCAGGCCGGCCATCTCGGCAAGGCCGATCTTGGCGTGCTCGTCGATCGGGGCGGCGCGCAGCGCATCCAGCGCGCGGCGGTTGAGGGTGTCGATGCGGTCTTCGACGGCGGCCAGCGCGCCCACGGACTCGATGACCTGGCACAGTTCACGCACCTGCGCATCGGAGAGCTCGCTGCCGACCGAGGTGCGCAGCAGTTTGGCCGCCACCGGGTCGGATCGCTCGGCCAGCTCGACGGCTTCGGCCAGCAGCACGGTGCGTTTACCCGAGCGCAGATCGTCACCGGAGGGCTTGCCGGTGACCGCCGGGTCACCGAACACGCCGAGCACGTCGTCGCGCAGCTGGAAGGCCACGCCCAGATCAGTGCCGACCTGATGGAACAGGGCCTGCACATCGGGCCGGTCACCCGCGGCGGCCGCGCCGAGCTGCAGCGGGCGGGACACCGTGTACGACGCGGTCTTGTAGGTGTTGACGGTCATCGCCGAGGCCACCGAATCGGCGCCGCTGGATTCGGCGACGATGTCGAGGAACTGCCCACCCAGCACCTCGGTGCGGATGTCGGCCCACACCTTGTGCACGCGGATATGCGCTTCCGCGGGCAGTTCGGCGGTGGCGACGATGTCGTCGGCCCACACCAGGGACAGGTCGCCGGCCAGGATGGCCGCCGACAGACCGAACTGTTCGCTGGTCCCGTGCCAGCTGCGGGTGCGGTGCAGGTCGGTGAAGAACCGGTGCACCGTGGGCAGGCCACGGCGCGTCGCGGATGCGTCGATGACGTCGTCGTGCACCAGCGCGCACGCGTGCAGAAGTTCCAGCGCCGAGAACAGGCGCAGCACGCGTGCGTCGTCGGCGACGGGGTCGCGGTCCGCGCCCACGACCGCGCGCCAGCCCCAGTAGGCGAATGCGGGTCTGATCCGTTTTCCACCGCGCAGCACGAATTCTTCGAGTGCGGCGGTGAGCTCGGCGTACTCGGGACCGATATAGGCACTGTCGCGGCGGCGATCGGACAGGTAGCGCCGTAACTGGTCGACGACGGCGCCGGCCAGTTGCACTGCTGATGGTGCCGCTGTATCCACGGTCAGCGGGTGCCCCTTTCTGCTGCCCCGAATCGGCCCCGACGGTTCCCAGCCTAGAGCTTCGATACGAGTTTGTAGTAGCCAGCGGTGCCGCGTCCGGCACCGATCAGCCGGCTCGGGTCAGTCCTGACCGACCTTCGGCGACTGGTCACGCGCCATCCACGCGACGGCGCCGATGATCCCGGCCACCACGAACGAGCCGACGGTGAGCCAGATCGCGGCGCCGGTGAACGAGCGCGCGCTCGGGTCGGTGTAGCGCGCCTGCGCGTTCATCGTGGTCACGATGCCGGGTTTGAGCTTCCACTCGACGACATCGCTGGAAACCTGGTCGCCGTTGGTGGAGGTCACCTCACCGGGGAACGACACGCTCATCGACACGTCCGCGTCGGGGTCGTTGAGCGTCGTCAGATCGACCCGGCCCTCCAGGATCACCAACTCGCCGGCGCGCCGCAGCGAGATGTCCACCCCCGCGGCGTCCCGGTTCATATTGGCCAGCTGCGGGAGCTCGGCGAACGTGAGGTCGGAGAACACCGCCTGCGAGCCCACATAGTCGCCGCGGTCGTATTGCGAGATGGCCACTTTGTTGCTGAACGGCAGGGTGTTGAGCAGCTGCGGGCCTTTGTCGTCGGCGTTGCGCGCTTTGGCCGCGGCCACGATCTGGCCGGACACCCGGTCGTCGGGGGACACGGTGATCGAGGTCCGCACCCGGACGCACCCGACGGCCAGCGGCGTCAGGATCAGCAACAGCAGGACCAGGGCCCGCGCCCGTCGGTGGGGGTGCCTCGATCTCATCGGGTTCGTTGCGGCGAGCAGGTGCGGCACCCGGTCATCGTGCCAGACCGGCACCGTCGAGGGGCAGCGACCGGCCCAGGATGGCGAAGGCCCGCGGATCGCCGGCGAAGTGGTAGCCCCGGATCACATCGGTGAAACCGAGCCTGCGGTACAGCCGCCAGGCCCTGTTGGCCTCACCGTTGATCTCCGGTGTGGACAGCAGGACATGGGTCTCGTCGCGGCCGGCCAGCAGTCGGCGCGCCAGCGCCTCGCCCAGTCCACGGCCCTGGACGCGGGGGTGGATATGCAGTTCGGTGAGCTCGAAGTAGCTCGACATCAGGGCATTGACGTGGGCTTGGTCGACGCCGACGCGTCGCAGCCCCTGCACCACCTGCTGCTGCCACCACTGATCGGGTGCGCCGCAGTAGCCGTAGGCGATGCCGACCAGGTCGCCGGAGTCCGGGTCGGGGGTGCCGTCGGGGCCGGCTGGCGCGGCGGTATCGATGGCCGCCACCCCTTTCCAGCCCGGACGCCGGCTGTGCTCCAACCACATCGAGGCGCGCTGGTTCTCGGTGCCGCGGGGATAGCGCATCGCATCGACATAGACCGAGAGGGCCTCGTCGAGTCGCCGCTGCATCGTCGCAGGCGACAGATCCACCAGATACGTCGCCAACGGGTGCCCTTCGCGGTCTGGGTGTGTTCGGACTCCTCCATTATCGGATGCCGGTCCCGCGCGGCGGCGTTCCGGGGGTGTGGCATGGGTGCTGAACAGGTTTGGGTGTTCGACGTCATAGAATCGTCGGTCAAGTAGGTGGTACGGGTCAGATCGACCTCGTATCATGGTTATTAAGCGTCCGTACGCGCGGACGTAATCGACTTGACGACATGGCCGCGGCTGCAACGACGCTGCATCGATCCTGAGGAGGGACGGATGCCACTCTCCGATCATGAGCAGCGCATGCTCGACCAGATCGAGAGCGCGTTGTACGCCGAGGACCCCAAGTTCGCCTCGAGCGTCCGGGGTGGCACGTTGCGTGCCCCATCGACCCGCCGCCGGCTGCAGGGCGCGGCGCTGTTCGTGATCGGGCTGGCCCTGCTGGTGTCGGGTGTGGCGTTCAAGGCCACCATGATCGGCAGCTTCCCGGTCCTGTCGGTGATCGGCTTCGTGCTGATGTTCGGTGGCGTGGTGTACGCGGTCACCGGTCCGCGGGTGGCCGGCCTGCGGGACAAGTCGGCTCCGGCCGGCGGTTCGGCCCGCGGTAAGCGAGGCAAGAGCGGCGGTGGCTCGTTCACCAGCCGGATGGAGGATCGTTTCCGGCGTCGTTTCGACGAGTGACCGGTTCCGGTTCCGGGGCAGTTCCGTAAGGGACTGCCCCTTTTTTTGTGCCTGGGAACGCCCGGCGTGTCGGCCGGGCGGGCTGTCGGCCAGGGCGGGCGCTGACCTTTCTCCCCACTTTCCCCCACCCGGTCCTCGCACGCTCTGATCTGGGCTGACCTGTGCCTTCTTCTTCCAGGTGACCCCTGTGGGTGCTGGTCGGTGGCATCGGGTGGGTGTCAGAGTGGGCCGAGGTGGGGTATGCGATCAAGTTCGTGGCAGCAAATGGCGCTTAGTGGGGGAAAGTGGGGTAAAGTGGCAGTCAACGGAGCGGCCGGGGCTCCGGAGGGGTGCTGGGAGGTGGCGAGATGTTTCTCGGCACCTACACGCCCAAGCTCGACGACAAGGGGCGACTGACGTTGCCCGCCAAGTTCCGCGACGCACTGGCAGGAGGGTTGATGGTCACCAAGAGTCAGGACCGCAGCCTTGCCGTCTATCCACGTGCGGCGTTCGAATCGATGATCATCGAGCTCGACGAGAAGGCGCGGCGGGGCAGCCCGCAGGAACGTGCCTACGTCCGCAACCTGGCAGCCGGAACCGACGAACAACACCCCGACGCGCAGGGCCGGATCACCCTGTCCGCCGAACACCGCCGCTACGCGAATCTCTCCCGGGAGTGCGTGGTGACCGGTTCGATTCGCTTCCTGGAGATCTGGGACGCGCAAGCGTGGCAGGAATACCAGGACACCCACGAAGAGACTTTCTCCGCGGCCAGCGATGACACTCTTCGCGACATTCTCTGATCACGATGCCCGTGCAGCGTGGCCTCTGCCCGAACCGGCCCTGGCGTACTTCCCCGACGCCAGGTCCATCACTTCGGACAGAGACCTCGCCCCACGGGCTCACCATCTCCAGCGCCGGGGGGTCCAGGTGTCCGACAACCGCACGCCTGAGGACAGCGCCGCTCACGGCCACGTTCCGGTCCTGATCGACCGCTGCGTCGAACTGCTCGCGCCCGCACTGACCCGCCGGCATGCCGATGGCACCGGCGCCGTGCTGGTGGACGCGACCCTCGGCGCGGGCGGGCACTCGCACCGTTTTCTCACCGACTTCCCGGGATTGCGGGTGGTGGGCCTGGATCGGGATCCCAACGCCCTGGCGATCGCCACCGCCCGGCTCGCACCGTTCGGCGACCGGATGACGTTCGTCCGGACCCGCTACGACGGGTACTGGGACGATCGGGATGAAGCCGAGGTCGATGCGGTGCTCTTCGATCTCGGGGTGTCGTCCATGCAGCTGGATCGCGCCGAGCGCGGGTTCTCCTATGCACAGGACGCTCCGCTGGACATGCGGATGGACCCCGACGCGCCGTTGACCGCGGCCGAGATTCTCAACACCTACGACGAGAAGGCGCTGGCCCGGATACTGCGCGAGTACGGCGAGGAGAAGTTCGCCGGCCGTATCGCCGGTCGCATCGTGCGGCGGCGGGATCGTGAACCCCTGCGCACCACCGGCGAACTGGTCGAACTGCTGTACGAGGCGATTCCGGCTGCCACCCGGCGCACCGGAGGTCACCCCGCCAAGCGCACCTTCCAGGCACTGCGGGTCGCCGTCAACGCCGAGCTCGAGTCGCTCAGTGCCGCCATACCCGCGGCCCTGGACGCGCTGACCGGCGGCGGCCGGATCGCGGTGATGGCCTATCAGTCGCTGGAGGACCGGATCGTCAAGCGGCTGTTCGCCACCGCGACCGCGTCCCGTACCCCGCCCGGGCTGCCCGTCGAACTCCCGGGCTACGAAGCCGAGTTCGTCGCGTTGACCCGCGGTGCCGAACAGGCCGATGCCGACGAGATCGCACGTAACCCGCGCAGCGCATCGGTGCGCCTGCGCGCGCTCGAAAAGGTCGCCGGAAAGGATGACTCATGAAGGCCAAGCGAACCGCACCGGTGCGCGGCACCGATGAGCGCCGGCGCAGCAACCCCAAGAAGAAGGCGCAGGACGGCAAGAAGCAGCCGGAGCAGCAGCCCCGGCGGCGAAACGCCCGCCGACCGGCACCCGAACAGCGCACGCACCGGCCGCAGCGGTCGGCACCGCAGACCAGCCCGATTCCGCGGTCCGCCCCCGCGCCGACCATGGCCAAGAGCGCCAAGCAGGCCAAGGCCCGGGCAAAGGCGCGGAAAGCCAAGGCTCCCAAGGTCGTCCGGATCCCGCTGCGGGAACGGCTGATCACCCGGCTGGCCTCGATCGAGTTGAACCCGCGCGCCATGGTGGCGCGGGTGCCGTTCGTGGTGCTCGTGATCGGCGCACTGGGCATCGGTCTGGGAATGACGTTGTGGTTGTCCACCGACGCGGCCGAGCGGTCCTACCAGCTCGGCCACGCACGGCAGCTGAACCAGGCCTTGCTGCAGCAGAAGGAGGGCCTCGAACGCGATGTACTGGAGGCTCAGGCCGCCCCCGCACTGGCCGAGGCGGCCCGCAACCTCGGCATGATCCCGTCGCGTGACACCGCCCACCTGGTGCAGGATCCGACCGGGAACTGGATGGTGGTCGGCACACCCAAGCCGGCCGAGGGCGTTCCGCCACCGCCGCTGAACATCCCGCTGCCCGACGACAATCCGGCGACGGCAGCACCCGCCCGGCCCGCCGCATCCGCCGTGCCGGCCGCGCCGACCCCGGCCCCGGTCCCGCCCGGACCGCGAGTCGTGGATCCCCGTGAGGTCGTCGTCCGGCTCCCCGAGACCCCTACGGTCGCGCCGGCCGTCCCGCTCGCCGCCGTCCCGCCGGTCACCGTCCCGGTGGTGCCCGCCGCGCCCGCGCCCGCACCCGAAGTCCTGGCCCCGGCCGCGCCGGAGGCCGTGCCGCCCGCGGTGCCGGTTGACGGAGCGCCGCACCTGGCCGCCCCGCAGATCCCGGCGCAGCCCGGCCCGGCCGGCGGGGTCGAACAGGCGGCCCCGGCCGCGCCATTGGGCGCACCGGCATGATCGGCCGCAAGAAGAAGTCGGCCCAGCCCGCCAAGCCCGCCAAGCGGCGCGCCCCGGCCACCCGTCCAGCTCCCACCCAGGAGCATGCGGCCACCGAGCGGCGTATCCGTCAGCCCTTCAAGCCCGGCGGCGAGACCAGTTCGCGCAGTTCGTCGTTCGTCTTCCGGCATCGCGTCGGCAATGTCGTCATCTTCCTGGTCCTGGTGGTCGCCGCCGCCCAGCTGTTCAACCTGCAGATCTCCAATGCGGCGGGCCTGCGCGCCGAAGCGCTCGGCCAGCTGAAGGTCACTGATGTGCAGAAGGCCGTGCGCGGCAGCATCGTCGACCGCAATTTCGACAAGCTGGCGTTCACCATCGAGGCCCGCGCGCTGACCTTCCAGCCCACCAAGGTGCAGAAACAACTGGCCGACGCCAAGGCCGCCGATCCCGATGCACCGGATCCAGCGCAGCGCCTGCGGGCGATCGCCAAGGAGGTCGCGACCCGGCTGAACGACAAGCCGGACGAGGCCACCCTGCTCAAGAAGCTCAGTGGCAAGGACTCTTTCGTCTACCTGGCCCGCTCGGTGGACCCCGCCGTCGCCGACGCCATCACCACCAAGTTCCGCGAGGTCGGCACCGAACGCCAGGACATCCGGCAGTACCCGGGCGGATCGTTGGCCGCGAACGTCGTCGGCGGCATCGACTGGGACGGGCACGGTCTGCTCGGCCTGGAGGACTCCTACGACGCCAAGCTGTCCGGCACCGACGGTTCGGTGACCTACGACCGTGGCTCCGACGGGGTGATGATCCCGGGCAGCATGCGTAACAAGCACGACGCCGTCAACGGCTCGTCGGTGCAGCTGACGCTGGACGACGACATCCAATACTACGTGCAGCAGCAGGTGCAGGCGGCCAAGGACGCCTCGGGTGCCAACAACGTCTCGGCGCTGGTACTGGACGCGAAAACCGGTGAAGTGCTCGCGATGTCGAACGACAACACGTTCGACCCCAGCCAGGACATCGGCCGTCAGGGCGACCGGCAGATGGGCAACCCCGCGGTGTCCTCGCCGTTCGAACCCGGATCGGTCAACAAGATCATCACCGCGTCCACCGCGATCGAGCTGGGTCTGACCAATCCCGATGAGGTACTTCACGTTCCGGGCTCGATCGAGATGGGCGGTGTCACCGTGCGCGATGCATGGGCCCACGGTGTGATGCCCTACACGACGACAGGTGTGTTCGGTAAGTCCTCGAACGTCGGCACCCTGATGCTGGCCCAGCGGATCGGGCCGGAGCGCTTCAACGACATGCTGAGCAAGTTCGGCCTGGGGCAGCGCACCAATGTCGGGCTGCCCGGCGAGAGCTCCGGTCTGGTGCCGCCCATCGACCAATGGTCCGGCAGCTCGTTCGCGAACCTGCCTATCGGACAGGGCCTTTCGATGACCCTGCTGCAGATGACCGGGATGTATCAGGCGATCGCCAACGACGGGGTGCGCATTCCGCCGCGGATCATCAAGTCCGTCATCGCCGCCGACGGCAGTCGCGCCGACGAGCCGCAGCCCGACGGTATCCGGGTGGTCTCGCCGCAGACCGCGCAGACCGTGCGCAACATGCTGCGCGCCGTCGTGCAGAAGGATCCGCGCGGGATCCAGCAGGGCACCGGCTCCGGTGCCGCGGTGGAGGGCTACCAGATCGCCGGCAAGACCGGTACCGCCCAGCAGATCAATCCGGCGTGCGGGTGCTACTACGACGACCACTACTGGATCACCTTCGCCGGGATGGCACCGGCGGACAATCCGCGCTACGTCGTCGGCATCATGGCCGACAATCCGCACCGGACGGCGGACGGACTGCCCGGCAACACGATGGCGCCGCTGTTCCACCACATCGCCGCGTGGCTGCTGCAGCGGGAGAACGTGCCGCTGTCCCCGGACCCGGGACCACCGCTGGTCCTGCAGGCCGACTGAGCCAGATCCACACGTACGGTGGGCCATGACCTGACCGGTACTGTGGCAGGGCCATGAAACTGCGTCCCTCGCATCCCGCCGGCGAATTCTCACGCCCGTTGGCCGCGCGTATCGGAGCCGGCCGCGTGCCCGCCGCGAACGCTCAAGACACCCGTGTCACCGGTGTCACGCTGCGTAGCCAGGACGTCGTTCCCGGTGATCTGTTCGCCGCGCTGCCGGGCTCGGCGGTGCACGGCGCCCGTTTCGCCGCCGACGCGATCGCCGCCGGCGCCGTGGCGGTCTTCACCGATCCGGCGGGCTTGGCGCTGCTGCCACCGGGTCACGACGTCGAGGTGCTGGTCCATCCCGCGCCCCGGTCTGTGCTCGGTGAGCTCGCGGCCGCCGTCTACGGCGACCCGTCCCGCCGACTCCGCGTCATCGGCGTCACCGGGACGTCCGGTAAGACCACCACCACGTTTCTAGTGGAGGCGGGGCTGCGGGCGGCCGGGCGAGTGGCCGGCCTGATCGGCACCGTCGGAGTCCGGATCGACGGTCGCGATCAGCCGAGCTCGCTCACCACGCCGGAGGCGCCGGATCTGCAGGCCCTGTTCGCCGTGATGGTCGAGCAGGGGGTGGACACCGTGGTGATGGAGGTGTCCAGTCACGCGCTGGCGCAGGGGCGGGTGGACGGCCTGGCCTTCGAGGCGGGCGGTTTCACCAACCTGTCGCGCGATCACCTGGATTTCCACCCGACGATGGCCGATTACCTGGACGCCAAGGCGAAGTTGTTCGAACCGGATTCACCCACCCACGCCGCACACGCGGTGGTCTGCGTCGACGACGAGTGGGGCCGCCAGATCGCCGCGCGGTCGGTGGATCCGGTGCGGGTGAGCACGACCAGCTCCGACGCCGACTGGCGCATCGACGAGGTGCAGGCCGTCGGGCGGGGCGCTCAGGAGTTCGTCGCCGTCGATCCGGCCGGGGTGCATCACCGGTTGCGCATCGGTCTGCCAGGCCGTTACAACGTGGCGAACGCGCTGCTGGCGCTCGCCCTGCTCGATATCGTCGGCGTCTCGCCGGAGCAGAGTGCCCCCGGGCTGCGCGAGGCCGCGGTGCCGGGCCGACTGCAGGCCATCGACCGTGGCCAGGACTTTCTGGCCCTGGTGGACTACGCGCACAAGCCGGGTGCGCTGGAGGCGGTGCTACAGACCCTGCGCGGAACCGGCCGGCTGGCGGTGGTGTTCGGTGCGGGCGGCAACCGGGACGCGGGCAAGCGCGCACCGATGGGCCGGGTGGCCGCCGAGCTGGCCGACCTGGTGGTCGTCACCGACGACAATCCGCGCGATGAGGACCCCGCGACGGTGCGGGCCGCCATCCTGGCCGGCGCGGCCGGCCTGCGGGCCGAGGTCGTCGAGATCGGGGACCGGCGGGCGGCCATCGATCATGCGGTGGCCTGGGCAGGTCCGGGGGACACCGTGCTGATCGCGGGCAAGGGCCATGAGTCCGGGCAGACCGCCAAGGGCCACACCCGGCCTTTCGACGACCGCGAGGAGTTGGCGGCCGCGCTGGAGATGTTGAGGTCACGCGCATGATCACCCTGACCGTCGCGCAGATCGCGGATATCGTCGGCGGCGAGTTGGCCGATATCACGCGGGCCGACGCCGAGGCCACCGTCGTCACCGGCACCGTGGAGTTCGACTCCCGCAAGATCACGCCCGGCGGCCTGTTCCTGGCGTTACCCGGCGCCAAGACGGACGGACACGATTTCGCCGAGACCGCGGTCTCGGCCGGTGCGGTCGCGGTGCTGGCGGCCCGGCCCGTCGGGGTGCCCGCCATCGTGGTGCCGCCCCTGGGGGCCACCGACGCCGCGGACCCGGCCTCGGGTGCACTGGAATACGACACCGACGGTTCGGGCGCAGCGGTGCTGGCCGCGCTGGCACGGCTCGCGCAGGCGGTCGCCGCCGAACTGACGGCCGACGGCCTGCGGATCATCGGGGTGACCGGATCGTCGGGCAAGACGTCGACGAAGGATCTGCTCGCCGCCGTGCTGGCACCGCTGGGCGAGGTGATCGCCCCGCCGGGTTCGTTCAACAACGAGCTCGGGCATCCGTGGACGGTGCTGCGCGCCACCACCGACACCGACTTCCTCATCCTGGAGATGTCCGCCCGCCATCCGGGCAATATCGCGGCGCTCGCGGCGATCGCGCCCCCGTCGATCGGGGTGGTGCTCAACGTGGGCACGGCACACCTGGGCGAGTTCGGCTCACGCGAGATCATCGCGGCGACGAAGTCTGAACTGCCACAAGCGGTCCCGTCATCCGGAGTGGTGATCCTCAACGCCGACGACCCGGCGGTGTCCGCCATGGCGGACAAGACCGCCGCGCGGGTGGTCCGGGTGTCGCGGACGTCCGGCGGCGATATCTGGGCCGGTCCGGTCACGCTCGACGACCTGGCCCGGCCGCGGTTCACCCTGCACGCGGGCGGCGATGAGGCGGACGTCGCGCTGGCGGTGCACGGCGAGCACCAGGTCTCCAACGCGCTGTCCGCGGCCGCGGTGGCACTCGAGTGCGGCGCGAGCCTGCCCCAGGTCGCGGAGGCACTGGCGGCGGCCGCGCCGGTCTCGGCGCGCCGGATGCAGGTGAGTACCCGCGCCGACGGGGTCACCGTGATCAACGACGCCTACAACGCCAATCCCGATTCGATGGCGGCCGGGCTCAAGGCGCTGGCCTGGATGGCGCGTTCCGGTGGTGAACGCAGGCGGAGCTGGGCGGTGCTGGGCGAGATGGCCGAGCTGGGCGAGGACGCGATAACCGAACACGATCGCATCGGGCGCCTGGTGGTGCGCTTAGATGTGTCTCGACTGATTGTTGTCGGAGCCGGGAGAGCGATGAGCGCAATGCACCAGGGGGCGGTGATGGAGGGGTCGTGGGGCAGTGAGTCCGTGCTCGTCCCCGACGCCGACACCGCACTGGCGTTGCTGTGCGCCGAACTGGCCCCGGGCGACGTGGTGCTGGTGAAGGCGTCCAACTCGGCCGGGCTCGGTGTGCTCGCCGACGCGGTGGCGTCCGGTGGGATCGAGTCCGACGCATGAAGCAGATCCTGGTCGCCGTCGCCATCGCGCTGGCGGTGTCGATCGTGCTGACCCCGGCACTGATCCGGCTGTTCACCCGGCGGGGCTTCGGCCATGAGATCCGCGAGGACGGCCCGGCCAGTCACCAGAAGAAGCGCGGGACGCCGTCGATGGGCGGGGTGGCCATCGTCGCCGGCATCTGGGCCGGGTATCTGGGCACCCATCTGGTCGGGCTGGCGTTCGACGGCGAGGGCCCGTCCGCATCGGGTCTGTTGGTGCTGGGGCTGGCCACCGCGCTTGGTGTGGTGGGTTTCGTCGACGACATGATCAAGATCCGGCGCTCGCGCAATCTCGGGCTGAACAAGACCGCGAAGACCGTGGGCCAGTTGGGCGCCGCCATCCTGTTCGGTGCGCTGGTGCTGCAGTTCCGCAATGGTGACGGGTTGACCCCGGGCAGCGCCGGGTTGTCCTACGTGCGTGAGATCGCCACCGTGACGTTGGCGCCGCTGGTGTTCGTGGTGTTCGTGGTGGTGGTCGTCAGCGCCTGGTCGAATGCGGTGAACTTCACCGACGGGCTGGACGGGCTGGCGGCCGGTGCCATGGCGATGGTCAGTGCGGCGTACGTGCTGATCACCTTCTGGCAGTACCGCAACGCCTGCGCGAGCAGCCCCGGGTTGGGCTGCTACAACGTGCGCGACCCGCTGGATCTGGCGCTGGTCGCCGCGGCCACCGCGGGTGCCTGTGTGGGGTTCCTGTGGTGGAATGCCGCCCCGGCGAAGATCTTCATGGGGGATACCGGTTCGCTGGCGCTGGGCGGCATCATCGCCGGGCTGTCGGTGACCAGTCGCACCGAGATGCTGGCGGTGGTGCTGGGGGCGCTCTTCGTCGCCGAGGTGACCTCGGTGGTGGTGCAGATCCTGGCCTTCCGCACGACGGGCCGCCGGGTGTTCCGGATGGCACCGTTCCATCACCATTTCGAGTTGGTGGGCTGGGCGGAAACCACGGTGATCATCCGGTTCTGGCTACTGACCGCCATTGCGTGCGGGCTGGGTGTGGCGCTGTTCTACGGCGAATGGCTCTCAGCCGTCGGCGCGTAGGCGCGTCGGCGCGTAGCTGTTAGCTGCCTGATCGTTATCGCGACACGCCTCGGATGTCCCGGCGCTCGGCCGGGGACCGGGGGAGGATTCTCGGGTGCAAGGGACTAGTGAGGCGGGTGTTACACCTGTGACTCTTGTGAATCGCCGGAGGACGGCTTGCTGACCGCGTTGCGCTCCAGGCTGCGACGTTCCAGCAACGCCGACGACAGCGCGAAGCAGGAGCCGGTCGAGACGGTCAAAGCGGTGCAGCCGAAAGGCGAGCCCCGCACCAGGTTCGGCGTCTGGCTGAGCCGGCCGATGACGTCGTTTCATCTGATCATCGCCGTCACCGGGCTGCTCATCACGCTCGGACTGATCATGGTGCTGTCCGCCTCGGGTGTGCACTCCTATGACGAGGGTGGTTCGCCGTGGACCATCTTCGGCAAGCAGGTGCTGTGGACGTGCGTCGGCCTGGTGGCGTTCTACATCGCGCTGCGCACCCGGATCTCGCTCATGCGCCGGCTCGCCCTGCCCGCCTTCGCCGTGACGGTCGTGCTGATCGCACTCGTGCTCGTCCCCGGTATCGGCACGTATTCCAACGGCTCGCGCGGCTGGTTCGTCGTCGCCGGATTGTCGATGCAGCCGTCGGAGTTGTGCAAGATCGCCTTCGCCATCTGGGGGGCGCACCTGCTGGCCGCGCGCCGCATGGAACAGGCCTCGCTGCGCGAGATGCTGGTCCCGCTGGTGCCGGCGGCGCTGCTGGCCGCCACCCTGATCGTGCTGCAGCCCGACCTCGGCCAGACCGTCTCGCTGGCCATCATCCTGCTCGGCCTGCTCTGGTTCGCCGGCTTGCCGCTGCGGGTGTTCGTGAGCTCGCTGGGCGCGGCGGTGGTCGCCGCGGCGGTCTTGGCGATGTCCCGCGGTTACCGGTCCGACCGGGTGCAGTCCTGGCTCAATCCCGGCGCGGACGCCATGGGTTCGGGCTATCAGTCCCGCCAGGCCCGGTACGCGCTGGCCAACGGCGGGGTGTTCGGCGACGGCCTGGGCCAGGGCACGGCCAAGTGGAACTATCTGCCCAACGCGCACAACGACTTCATCTTCGCCATCATCGGTGAGGAACTGGGCTACATCGGCGCGGCGGGCCTGCTGTGCCTGTTCGGCTTGTTCGCCTACACCGGGATGCGCATCGCGCGCCGCTCGGCGGACCCGTTCCTGCGGCTGCTCACCGCCACGGTGACGCTGTGGGTGCTGGGCCAGGCGTTCATCAATGTGGGCTATGTCATCGGCCTGCTGCCCGTCACCGGTCTGCAGTTACCACTCATTTCGGCCGGTGGAACCTCGACGGCCACAACGCTTTTCATTCTCGGAGTGATCACCAACGCGGCGCGGCACGAACCGGAGGCGGTGGCCGCGCTGCGGGCCGGCCGCGACGATCGGGTGAATCGCCTGCTGCGACTGCCGCTGCCCGAGCCGTACGTGCCGCCGCGGATCGACATGGCGCGGGACCGGATGCGAGCCAAGGGTGACAAGTCCGGCCGCAAGCCGCAGAAGGCCATCGCGAAAGCTCCCGTCAAAGCGCCCGCCAAAGCCAAGACCGGCGCCGGCCGCAAAACCGACCATCCGGCTGATCGGTCGGGACGGCGCGCAGGGCATCATGGAGGCGGCCAGCGCTCCGGCCAGCCGGCCCGGGCCGGCCGCGGAGCGACCGGCGAACCGCGTCAGCAGGGCCGGCGGGCCCGCGCATTGGAAGGTCAGCGTTACGGGTGAGCAGTACGGGGATATCGGTCGTTCTCGCCGGTGGCGGGACGGCGGGACATGTGGAACCCGCGATGGCCGTGGCCGATGCCCTGACCGAGCTGGACCCCGAGGTGCGTATCACCGCACTGGGTACCGCCCGTGGGCTGGAGACCCGGCTGGTACCCGAGCGCGGTTACGACCTGCGGCTCATCACTCCGGTGCCGCTGCCCCGTAAACCGTCGGGTGACCTGTTGCGGCTGCCGTGGCGGGTGCGCAACGCGATCCGGGAGACCCGCGCGATCTTCGACGAGACGGCCGCCGATGTGGTCATCGGCTTCGGCGGGTACGTGGCATTGCCGGCGTATCTGGCCGCACGGCCCGGATTGCGCAGACACCGGGTTCCGGTGGTGATCCACGAGGCCAACGCCCGCGCCGGATTGGCCAATCGGGTCGGCGCCCGATCGGCCCGGCGAGTGCTCGCCGCGGTACCCGATCCCGGTCTGCATGACGTCGAGGTGGTCGGGGTGCCCGTGCGGGCCAGCATCACCGCGTTGGATCGCACCGCGCTGCGGGCGCAGGCCCGCGCGGCCTTCGGATTCGACGACGACGCCGTCGTGTTGCTGGTGTTCGGTGGCTCCCAAGGTGCCCAATCGATCAACCGGGCTGTCGCAGCGGCGGCCAAAGATCTTGTCGGTAAAGGGGTTTCGGTTCTGCACGCGCACGGCCCGAAGAACACCCTGGATCTTCCCGAACTGACCGGGGCCGGAAAGTACGTCGCGGTGCCGTATCTGGACCGGATGGACCTCGCCTACGCCGCCGCCGACCTGGCCATCTGCCGGTCCGGTGCGATGACGGTGGCCGAGGTCACCGCGGTCGGGCTACCCGCCGTCTACGTCCCGTTGCCGATCGGCAACGGGGAACAACGGCTCAACGCGCTGCCGGTGGTGTCGGCCGGCGGCGGTCTGCTCGTCGACGACGCCGAACTGTCCGGCGGCTTCATCGCCGAGCGGGTGCTGCCGCTGCTCACCGATGCCGAGAGCCTGCGCCGGATGACGGCCGCGGCCGCGTTGGCCGGGCACCGCGACGCCGCCCGCGCCGTGGCCGAGGTGGCACTGGAGGTGGCCCGGCAGGGCCGCGCGCACCGGAAGTCGAAGCGGTGAAGGGATTGCCGCCCGAACTGGCGCGGGTGCACATGGTGGGCATCGGCGGCGCCGGCATGTCGGGTATCGCACGAATCCTGCTGGACCGCGGTGGGCTGGTGTCGGGCTCCGATGCCAAGGAGTCCCGCGGTGTGGCGGCGTTACGGGCCCGGGGTGCGGATATCCGGATCGGCCACGACGCCGCGGCGCTGGACATCTTCGAGGGTGGACCCACCGCGGTGGTCACCACCCATGCGGCGATCCCCAAGACCAATCCCGAGCTCGTCGAAGCCCGCCGCCGCGGTATCCCGGTGATCCTGCGTCCGGTGGTGCTGGCCAAGTTGATGGCCGGTGACACGACGCTCATGGTGACGGGGACGGCCGGCAAGACCACGACCACGTCCATGCTGATCGTCGCGTTGCAGCACAGCGGCTTGGACCCGTCGTTCGCCGTGGGTGGTGACCTCGGCGCGGCCGGTACCAACGCGCATCACGGCAGCGGTCCCTTCTTCGTGGCCGAGGCCGACGAGAGCGATGGATCGTTGGTGCAATACCGGCCCGATATCGCGGTGGTGACCAACGTCGAGGCCGACCATCTGGATTTCTTCGGTAGTGAGCAGGCCTATGTCGCTGTGTTCGACGCGTTCATGGAGCGTCTGACGCCGGGCGGTGCCCTGGTGGTCTGCGTCGACGACCCGGGGGCAGCGGCGCTGGCCGAACGCACTGCGGCACTCGGGATCCGGGTGTTGCGCTACGGCAGTGCCGGGCATCCCGACCTGGCGGGTGCGCTGGTGGAATGGGAGCAGCGGGGCACCAACGCGATCGCCACGGTGCAACTGGCGGGGGAGACGAGCCCGCGCACCATGCGGTTGTCGGTACCCGGCAGGCATATGGCACTCAATGCGCTCGCCGCGTTGTTGGCGGCGGTCCAGGCGGGCGCGGACCCGGATGTCGTGCTCGAGGCGCTGGCCGGTTTCGAGGGCGTCCGCCGGCGCTTCGAGTTGGTGGGCACCGCGGCCGAGGTCCGGGTCTTCGACGACTATGCCCATCACCCGACGAAGGTGACGGCCGCGCTGTCGGCGGTGTGTACGTTGGCGGCGGAGTCCAAGGGCCGGGCCATCGTGGTGTTCCAGCCCCATCTGTATTCGCGGACCGAGACTTTCGCGCGCGAGTTCGGCACGGCGCTCAGCGCCGCCGACGAGGTGTTCGTGCTCGATGTGTACGCCGCACGCGAACAGCCGATCCCGGGGGTGAGCGGGCGCAGCATCGTCGAGCACGTCACCTCTGCGGTGCACTACGTGCCGGATTTCTCGGCGGTGGCCGAGCGGGTGGCTGCGGTCGCCAGACCGGGGGACGTGGTGGTGACCATGGGTGCCGGTGACGTCACCCTGCTGGGCCGCGAGATCCTCGACGCGCTGGCGCGTCGGCCGGTGCGGTGATGACCGAACCCGGACCGGAACCCGTCGAGCCGGTGGAGCCCGCGGTCGAGCCTGAGGTCGAGGCCGCCGAGTCCGCCGCGTCTCCGGGGGAGCCCGAAACCGCCGAGGCGGCAGAGGATTTCGAGGGTCCGCGCCGGCGTGCGCGACGTGAACGCGAGGAGCGCCGCGCCGCGCAGGCGCGCGCCACGGCGATCGAGGAGGCGCGCCGGGCGGCCAAACGCAAGGTGTCCGGCCGGCCGGAGCCGCAGCAGGCCGTGCCGGCACGCCGGGTCATCCGCGGTCTGAAACTGCTGATGTGGTCGGCGCTGGCGTCGGTGGTGGCCGTGGCGCTGGGCCTGGTGCTGTACTTCACACCGGTGATGTCGGTGCGCGAGACCGTCATCACCGGGTTGAGCGTGCTCACCGAGCAGGATGTCGCCGTTGCTGCGGCTGTCCCGACGGGCACGCCGCTGCTGCAGGTCGACACCGATTCGGTGGCCGAGCGGGTGGCCACGCTGCGCCGGGTGGCCAGCGCGCGGGTGCAGCGCGAGTACCCCTCCACCCTGCGCATCACCGTGGTGGAGCGGATACCGCTGGTGGTGAAGGACTTTCCGGACGGCCCCCACCTCTACGACAAGGACGGTGTCGATTTCGTCACCGGGCCACCGCCGCCGGGGCTGCCGTACCTGGACGCGGATACCCCCGGTCCCAAGGACCCCGCCACCAAGGCGGCGCTGCGGGTGCTCACCTCGCTGCCGCCGGAGGTGGCCGGGCAGGTCAGCCGGATCGCGGCGCCGTCGGTCGCGGCGATCACGCTGACCCTCGTCGACGGCCGGGTGGTGGTGTGGGGCACCAACGATCGCACCGAGGAGAAGGCGGCCAAACTCGCGGCGCTGCTGACCCAGCCGGGCCGTACCTATGACGTGTCGAGCCCGGACCTGCCGACGGTCAAATAGTCCTGCGAATAGTCCTGGCTCCGTACCGATTCACAGATCGAATTTTGTCGCGTTGCTTCGGCGCGCCTGCCCGGCGTCGCGGGCGGGCGGCCCTACCGTTCTGTTTGCGCGGAACTACTTGACATAACTTTAAACCTATGGTTGAGGTTGAGGGTTTCGTTGAAGGTTTCGCAATGGACTCGAACATTCTGGGAGGAAGGCACCCATGACCCCCCCGCACAACTACCTCGCGGTCATCAAGGTGGTCGGCATCGGCGGCGGCGGCGTGAATGCCGTCAACCGGATGATCGAACACGGTCTCAAGGGCGTGGAGTTCATCGCCATCAACACCGACGCGCAAGCGCTGTTGATGAGTGATGCCGACGTCAAGCTCGACGTCGGTCGGGACTCCACCCGCGGTCTGGGCGCAGGCGCCGACCCCGAGGTGGGCCGCAAGGCCGCCGAGGACGCCAAGGACGATATCGAAGAACTGCTGCGCGGCGCCGATATGGTGTTCGTCACCGCAGGTGAAGGCGGTGGCACCGGCACCGGTGGTGCGCCGGTGGTGGCGTCCATCGCGCGCAAGCTCGGTGCACTGACCGTCGGCGTGGTCACCCGCCCGTTCTCCTTCGAGGGCAAGCGCCGGTCCAACCAGGCCGAGAACGGCATCCAGTCGCTGCGCGAGAGCTGCGACACCCTGATCGTCATCCCGAACGACCGGCTACTGCAGATGGGCGATGCCGCCGTCTCGCTGATGGACGCGTTCCGCAGCGCCGACGAGGTGCTGCTCAACGGCGTGCAGGGCATCACCGACCTGATCACCACGCCGGGTCTGATCAACGTCGACTTCGCCGACGTGAAGGGTGTGATGAGCGGCGCGGGCACCGCGCTGATGGGCATCGGCTCCGCGCGCGGGGACGGTCGCGCACTCAAGGCCGCCGAGATCGCCATCAACTCGCCGCTGCTGGAAGCGTCGATGGAAGGTGCTCAGGGCGTGCTGCTCTCGGTGGCCGGTGGCAGTGACCTCGGCCTGTTCGAGATCAACGAGGCCGCCTCGCTGGTGCAGGAGGCCGCGCACGCGGACGCCAACATCATCTTCGGCACCGTCATCGACGATTCGCTGGGCGACGAGGTCCGGGTCACCGTCATCGCGGCCGGCTTCGACAGCGTCACCCCGAGCCGCAAACCCGTCACCGGGGGTGCCCAGACCATCGCGCCCGCGGCCTCGGGCAACGTGCGCTCCACGGTGTTCGAACCGGCCGACGCGGTCAGCGTCCCGGCCGGGCACACCAACGGGGCCACGGTGCGCATCGGCGGACCTGATGACGGCGGCATCTCCGACGACGATGTCGACGTGCCGCCCTTCATGCGCCACTAGACGCCGTGCCCGTCCGGGTTCGGCGCGTGACGACCACCCGCCGGGGCGGCGTCTCGCGGCCGCCCTATGACACCTTCAATCTCGGCGATCACGTCGGCGATGCCCCGGCCGCTGTGGCGGCCAACCGGAAACGCCTGGCCGACACCATCGGTGCCGACGGCGTGGTCTGGATGAATCAGGTGCACTCCGACCGTGTCGTGGTGGTCGACGGTGACCCGGGTGCCACCGTCGACGACACCGACGCGCTGGTGACCACGACGCCGCGGCTGGCGCTCGCGGTGCTGTCGGCCGACTGCGTTCCGGTGCTGTTGGCCGACGCGCGGGCCGGGGTGATCGGCGCCGCGCATGCCGGCCGGGTCGGGGCGCAGCTGGGCATCGTGGCGCGTACCGTCGAAAAGATGGTGGCGCTGGGCGCTTCCCCAGACGACATCTCGGTGCTGCTCGGCCCCGCCGTCAGTGGCCGCCACTACGAAGTGCCCGCGATCATGGCCGACGAGGTCGAAGCCGCGCTGCCCGGCAGTCGCACCACCACCGAGAAGGGCACCCCCGGGCTGGACATCCGGGCCGGAATCGCCCGCCAATTGACGACATTGGGGATCACCACCATCGATATCGACCCGCGCTGCACCGTCGAGGACCGTGCGCTGTTCAGTCATCGGCGCGATGCGCCCACCGGACGCCTGGCGTCGTTGGTGTGGATGGAATGACGGTGCTCACGAAATGACGGGAGCAACGCACCGGGACGCGGAGTTGGCCACGTCGCTGGCCGCGGTCCGGGCTCGGCTGGCCGCCGCCGCCGAGGCGGCCGGCCGCGATGTCCGCGATATCGACCTGCTGCCGATCACCAAGTTCTTTCCCGCTTCCGATGTGATCATCCTGCGCCGCCTGGGCTGCACCGAGTTCGGTGAATCGCGTGAGCAGGAGGCCTCCGAGAAGGCGGCCACCGTCGCCGCGGCGTTTCCCGGCGAGCCGCCCGGTGCGGTGCGCTGGCACATGGTCGGCAGCATCCAGCGCAACAAGGCGCGGGCGGTGGCCCGGTGGGCGTACGCCGCGCACTCGGTGGACAGCGCCCGGCTGATCTCCGCGCTCGGTGGGGCCGCCGAGGAGGAGATTGCCGCGGGCCGGCGTACCGAGCCGTTGCGGATCTACCTCCAGGTGAGTCTGGACGGCGATCCCGCCCGCGGCGGGGTGCCGGTCAGCCGGCCGGATCTGATTCTCGAGCTGTGCGCGGCCGCCCATGCCATCGACGCCCTGGAATTCGTTGGCCTGATGGGGATTCCGCCGCTCGGCTGGGACACCGACGAGGCTTTCGCCCAGCTGGCCGCCGAACGGGACCGGGTGCAGCGGGGTTTCACCCACCGGCTGGGACTTTCGGCCGGGATGTCCGGCGATCTCGAAGTAGCTGTGCGACACGGATCCACGTGTGTGCGTGTCGGTACCGCGTTGATGGGTCAACGCCCGCTAACGTCACCCTGAGTAGTCACTCCAGTCACATCTTCATCACAAACCACATAGTTATCAGCAGCAGAAGGGGCAGGCGATGAGCACACTGCACAAGGTCAAGGCCTACTTCGGTATGGCGCCGCTGGACGAGTACGAGGACGACTACTACGACGACGACCGCCCGTCACGGTCGTACCCGCGCCGCGGCGCGGAGGATCGTTTCGAGGACGAGGGCTACGGAGTGCGCGACGCCCGCGATAGCCGGGGCTTCGAGGACCGCGGCCCCCGCGAGTACGAGCGCGAGATGGAGATGGCCCCGGGCGCATACCGCAGCGGATACGACTCACCGCGATTCGAAGGCCGCCTGCGGGCCCCGCGCGAGTTCGACCGTCCCGCCCCGCGTTTTCCCGCCGCCCCCACCCGGGGCGCGCTGGCCATGGAACCCCGCCGGATGGCCGAACTGTTCGAGGCCGGCAGCCCGCTGGCCAAGATCACCACGCTGCGCCCCAAGGACTACAGCGAAGCCCGCACCATCGGTGAGCGGTTCCGCGACGGTACGCCGGTCATCATGGACCTGGTGTCGATGGACAACGCCGACGCCAAGCGACTCGTCGACTTTGCCGCCGGCCTGGCCTTCGCGCTGCGCGGGTCCTTCGACAAGGTGGCCACCAAGGTCTTCCTGCTCTCCCCGGCGGATGTCGATGTCAGCGCCGAAGAACGCCGCCGGATCGCCGAAGCGGGTTTCTACTCCTACCAGTAGCCGGTCGGCCCCCCTGTCGGTAGTTCCTGGCAGGGGGCGCACCGGAGATGCCGAGTAGGCTGAATCCCGAGGGACTGGCTGGTCCCACCGGTTTGCAATCACGTTTTTCCGCCGTAGTGAGGTCGGCTTCCGTTGGCGCTGTTCTTCGAAATCCTGGGTTTCGCGCTGTTCGTGTTCTGGCTCCTGTTGATCGCGCGAGTGGTCGTGGAGTTCATCCGGTCGTTCAGTCGAGACTGGCACCCCAAGGGTGTGACGGTGGTGATCCTCGAGTTGATCCTGTCTGTCACCGACCCTCCGGTGAAGCTGCTGCGGCGTCTGATCCCGCAGTTGACCATCGGCGCGGTGCGCTTCGACCTGTCGATCATGGTGCTGCTTCTGGTCGCGTTCATCGGTATGCAACTGGCCTTCGGGGCGGCCGCGGGCTCGGCCGGCTGACCGTCGTCCGGCCACGCCGGCTCCGGCGCTGGATCAGCTTCCGACCAGCGCCGAAGATTGAAATTCGCTCTTAATTATGAGCCTCCTCTGCAACCGCCGGGTCTGCTGTGACAGGATGGACGCCAGTTACTCGTACCGACGCTCTACACTTTGAAACCGGTTTACGGTCCAGACTTCAAGGGGGCAGGCGATGCCGCTCACACCAGCCGACGTTCACAACGTCGCTTTCAGTAAGCCGCCCATCGGTAAACGCGGCTACAACGAGGATGAGGTCGATGCCTTCCTCGACCTGGTGGAGAACGAACTCACCAGGTTGATCGAGGAGAACGCCGACCTCCGCCAGCGGGTCTCCGAACTCGATCAGGAGTTGGCCGGAGCGTGTTCCGGTGGTGCACAGCCCACTCAGACGATCCCGGCCTACCAGCCTGAGCCTGAGCCGGAGCCCGTGGCGCAGCCGGTATACGAGGCCCCGGCGCCCGTGGCCCAGCCGGCAGCACCGGTATCCGAGGACCACCACGTCCGGGCCGCCAAGGTGCTCAGCCTGGCTCAGGACACCGCCGACCGGCTCACCGGATCCGCCAAGGCGGAGTCCGAGAAGCTGCTCTCCGATGCCCGCGCCCAGGCCGATGCCCTGGTCAGCGAGGCTCGGCACACCGCGGAGACCACGCTCGCCGATGCCCGCCAGCGCGCCGACGCGCTGCTGTCCGACGCGCAGACCCGGTCGGAGACGCAGCTGCGTCAGGCGCAGGAGAAGGCCGACGCACTTCAGGCCGACGCCGAGCGCAAGCATTCCGAGATCATGGGCACCATCAACCAGCAGCGCACGGTTCTCGAAGGACGACTCGAGCAGCTGCGCACCTTCGAGCGCGAGTACCGCACCCGCCTGAAGACCTACCTCGAATCGCAGCTCGAAGAGCTCGGGCAGCGCGGTTCGGCGGCCCCCGTGGACTCCGGTGCGACCAACGATTCGGGCGGCTTCAACCAGTTCAACCGCGGAAACAACTGACCGGCCCCTCGTCGGTTAACGTCGATCAATGCTGATCATTGCGCTCGTCCTCGCCGTTGTCGGCCTGGCTTCGCTGGTGGCCGCGGTGGTCACCAGCAACGAGGTCATCGCCTGGGTGTGCATCGGCGCCAGCGTCATCGGCGTGGTGCTGCTCATCGTCGACGCGCTGCGTGACCGGTCCCGGCAGAATGCCGACGAGGACACCGCGGCTGAAGAGCCGGAGCCCGAGGCGGTCCAGGACTACCCCGACGAAGAGGCCGTCGCGGCGGATACCGCCGACGAGGCGCCCGAGGACGTGCCGACCGAGCAGCCGGCGACCGAAACCGACGCGGACGCCGAGGCCGAGGCCGAGCACAAGGGCTAAGGCCTGGCCGCCAGTAGTCGGCGGACCTCGTCGTCGCTGGTCTGACGGAAGTCGTCGTACACCTGCCCGACAGCGCTGAAGTCCGGCGGCGAGCACGCGCAGATCACCGCATCGGCTTCGGCGCGCAACGCCCGGCACGTCGAATCGGAGCCGACCGGGACCGCCACCACCACCTCGGCGGGGCCGCGGGCCCGCACGGCGCGCACCGCGGCGAACATGCTCGCCCCGGTGGCCAATCCGTCGTCGACCAGGATCACCGTGCGGCCCTCGACAGCCGGTGGCGGCCGGGTGCCGCGATATGCCCACTCCCGCCGGTGCAGCTCGGCGGTCTCGGCCCGGATCGTCTCCTGGAGTTGTTCCTCGGTGACCCTCAGCTTGTTCATCAGATCTCGGTTGAGCACCAACCCGCCGTCGCTCGCGAGGGCGCCCATGGCCAGCTCGGTCCAGTCCGGCACACCGAGTTTGCGCACCAGGAACGCGTCGAACGGGGCGTTCAGGTGGGCGGCGACTTCCCACCCGACCGGCACCCCACCTCGGGCCAGGCCGAGGACCAGGAGACCGGTCCGGCCGCGGTAGGCCGACAGATAGCCGGCCAGGACGCGGCCGGCATCCCGGCGGTCGGCGAACCGGCCCGGCGCGGCGGTGCGCCGGAGGGTCTTTCTCATCGGACTCGACTTCGTGAGGGGGGACACTTCGAGCGTACGGCGGATCTGTGGTGGGTACCCCGGCTGCGGAGGTGGCAAATCAGAGATGGGCATGGAAGATGGGCATTGAATACGACAGCGTCGTCGACCATCCGTTGGACACGGTGTTCGCCTGGCACGCCCGCCCCGGTGCGATGCGGCGGCTGGTACCGCCGTGGCAGCCGATGACGGTGGTCACCGAGACGCCGTCACTCGCCGACGGCCGGGCGGTACTGGGACTGCCGGGTGGCCTGCGCTGGGTCGCCCGCCACGACCCCGCCGGATATGACCCACCACACTGTTTCGTCGACACCCTCGACTCCGACGGTCTGCGCTCGTGGCCGGCGCGGGCGATCGGGCAGTGGCGGCACGTCCACGAGTTCGCCGCGACCGGACCGGATGCGACGCGAGTGTCCGACACGGTGCAGACGGTGGTGCCGGCGGCCGCGCTGCGGCCGATGTTCGTCTACCGGCACGCTCAGCTCGCCGACGACCTGGCCGCACACCGTGACGCGGCGGCATCGGGCACGGGAGCGCTGGTCATCGCAGTCACCGGCGCCAGTGGCTTGGTGGGTTCGGCGCTGGCGGCCTTCCTGGCCTCCGGTGGTCACCGGGTGATCCGGCTGGTGCGTCATCGGCCCGCCGGATCCCATGAGCGCCAATGGAATCCGTCCCAGCCCGACACCAGCCTGCTGGCCGGGGTGGACGCGGTGGTACATCTGGCCGGTGCTTCCATCGCGGGCCGGTTCACCGACGGGCATCGCACGGCCATCCGCGACAGCCGGATCGGCCCGACCCGTGCCCTGGCCGAACTGGCCGCCCGGACATCCGGGGTGCAGGCTTTCGTCAGCGCTTCGGCGATCGGTTTCTACGGCTACGACCGCGGCGACGAGCCGCTGGATGAGACCAGCGATCGCGGCGCGGGTTTCCTGGCCGATGTCGTCGCCGACTGGGAGGCCGCGACCGGCCCCGCCGCCGCGGCGGGGCTGCGTGTGGTCAACGTCCGCACCGGCGTGGTGCAGTCCAGCGCGGGTGGCACGCTGCGACTGCTGCGGCCGCTGTTCGCGGCGGGGCTGGGCGGCCGGCTGGGCAGCGGCGCGCAATGGTTGTCGTGGATCGGTCTGGACGATCTGCTGGACATCTACTACCGCGCGCTCTACGACGACCGGCTCGCCGGACCGGTCAACGCGGTGGCACCCGAGCCGGTGACCAATGCCGACTACACCGCCGCGCTCGGGCAGGTGCTGCACCGGCCGACGCTGCTGCCCGTGCCGTCGCTCGGGCCGAAGCTACTGCTGGGGGAGCAGGGTGTGCGGGAACTCGCGGAGGCCGACCAGCGGGTCCTGCCCGTCGCGCTGCAGCGCCTCGGGCACCGGTTCCGCCGCCCGGGTATCGAGGCCGCGCTGGCTCACGAGCTGGGGCACGGCTGACGTGCCACGTGCCTGAGGAAACCGTCCACCAGGCCACGCACCCGTTTGGCGGTGTCGTCCTTCAATTCTTTTGTCCTGGAGAGTATTTCGTCGTGATCGAGGCCGTGGCCGATGACCTCGCCGTCACGGTCCTCGGCGAGCCAGAGCGACAGCAGCCGGTGGTCGATCTCGGGGTGGAACTGCAGCGCCAGGGCCCGCCCGAGGACGAACGCCTGCGAGGCGTTGGCGGTGCGGGCCACCTCGACGGCCCCGGGCGGCAGGGTCCAGCGGTCGAAATGCCATTCGAACCAGGCGCCGCCGGGCACCAGGTCGGGCTGGTCGGTGCTGATCTCGGTCCAGCCGATCTCGGCGATCGGGGCCCGCGCGACGGTGCCGCCGAAGGCCTGGGCGATCAGCTGGCCGCCGAAGCACACCCCGAGCACCGCCACGCCGGCGTCGGCGGCGTCGTGGAGCAGTCGGGTCTGCCCGCCCACCCAGGTGCGTCGCAGGGCTTCGTCGTACACCGGCCACCGCGCCCCCAGCGGGACGAGGACGTCGTAGTCGGCGGCAGCCGGGAAGGCCACGTCACCGGCGGGGTCGTCGACCCGCTCCGCGGGCACCACCTCGAACGTGTGCACATCGAAGCCTTGGTCGGTGAACGCCTCGCCCAGCAGGGCTTCGGAAGCGAGGTGTTCGTTGTAGAGGAAGAGAACCTTGGGCGCCACGCGCGCCATTATTTCGCCGGAGGCACCGGCGGCGCATCCTCGGGGGCGAGTTCGGCGCCGATCGTGCGGAACAGCGCCTCGGCTTCGTTGCGGAAATCGCCCTGATCGTCGAAGGCATCCGGGGCGAACGTGACCGCGACCGCGATGGCGATCTTGCGCGCCGGTAAGTAGGCCTCCACGGCGGCGTACCCGGCGAACATCGGGTTCTGCAGCAGCCAGTTCCCGGAGATGACGACACCCAGCCCATAGGTGTAGCCGTCGGTCATCTCGGCGCAGGTGGTGCAACCCGGCTGCGTGCGGGTCTTGCCGCGCAGCTCGGTGGACACCATCCTGCGGTAGGACTCCGCGGACAGCAGCCGGCCCGATCCGATCCCGACGGCGGTGGCCTCCAGGTCGTAGATGTTCGAGGTCTGGATCGCGCCGTGGGTGATGGTCCAGGACGGATCCCAGAACGTCGTCTCCTCGTAGAAGGGGGTGCCGGCCGGGATCTTGAGTGCCGCCCGGCGCTCGGAGCTGAACGCGTGCAGTACCGGTGGCGGGATCGCCGCGGTCTCGGCGGCGGCGGTGTTCGTCAACCCCAGCGGGCGAAGTACCTTCTCGGACAGCAATGTCGGCATATCCGTGCCGGTGGCCTTCTCCAGAGCCAGCCCGAGCAGCACGTAATTGGTGTGGGCGTAGTTCCAGTTGGTGCCGGGCGCGTAGCGCAGTGGCTCATGCACCGCGAAGTCCAGTAGTTCCTGGGTTGTCCAGTGCCGGAACGGGTTTGCGTAGAGCGCATCGTTCATTGCGGTGTTACCGATGACATAGTCGACGTAGCCGGAGGTCATCTGGGCGAGCTGGCCGAGTGTCACACGGTCGGCGTGCGGGATGTCGGGCAACCATGTCGACAGTGTGTCGTCGAGGCTGACCTTCTTCTCGTCCACCAGGATGAGCAGCAGCGTCGACACGTACGAGATGGCCACCGCGCCGTTGCGGAAATGCATGGCCGGGGTGGCGGGGACGCCGGTCATCGACTCTCCGACGGCCCGGGTGACCACTTCTGCGCCACCGATCGTGACGCGCACGATCGCCGATCTCAGGTGTGCCCGGGTCACGGTGTCGCGGACGATCCGCATGACCGCCTCGGCCTGGGCGGAATCGGTGCCGGGTGGGACCGGCCGGGTGGCCGGCGCGCAGCCGGCGATCATCGTCGCCAGTATCAGCGCCAGGCACCGCCGCGTCACAGACACGCTATTCGGCGATCCGGTAGCGGCGTTCGGGGCGGCCCGCACCGTATTGCAGGCGCAGTTCCAGCAGACCGGTGCCCAGGTAGTGCTCCAGGTAGCGGCGCGCACTCACCCGGGAGATACCGACCCGGTCGGCGCATTCCGCGGCAGACACCTCTTCGGCCGTGCGGACCGCGTCGAGCACCAGCTGGCCGGTTTCGGCGCCCAGACCCTTCGGCAGCACCGGTGCGGCGGCGGGGGTGGCGCCGCTGAACAGCGCGTCGATCATCGTCTGGTCGGCGCCGCCGTCGGCGGCCAGCGCGTCGGCGCGGGCCGCGAATGCGCCCAGCTTGGCGTGCAGCTGGTCGAACTCGAACGGTTTGATCAGGTAGTCGGCAGCGCCGCCGTCCAGGGCTCCGCGGACGGTGTCCAGTTCCCGCGCCGCGGTGATCATGATGACGCCGACTCGGTTGCCGCAGGCACGCAGCCGTTGCAGCACGGTGAGCCCGGACATATCGGGCAGGTACACGTCCAGCAGGATCAGATCTGGGCTCAGCGTTTCGGCGGCGCTGAGCGCTTCCGCCCCGGTGCGGGCCACGCCGGCCGCCTGGAAACCGTCGATCCGGTCGACGAAGCGGCGGTGGATCTCGGCCACCATGAAATCGTCATCGACGATCAGCACGTCACGCATGAGCCAACCGCACCACGAACGAGGCACCGCCATCGGGACCGTCGGTGATCTCGACGTGTCCGCCGTGCTGTGTGGTGACCAGCCGGACCAGAGCCAGCCCGATACCGCGCTGCTTCTCAAGGCCGCCCGCACCAGCCGGCTTGGAGGTCACCCCGCGGGCGAACAGCGACTCCCGCAGATGCGGTGGCACACCGGGTCCCGAGTCGGTGACGGTGAGGGTGAGGCCGTCGGCGTCGCACACCGTGACGTTCACCTCGGCCCGGGTGGTGCCGACCGAGGCGTCCACCGCGTTGTCGATCAGGTTGCCCAGCAGGGTGATCACATCGGTGGCCAGCGCCGGTGACAGGGCCCGCAGCCGGCTGTCCGGATCGAGTGTCAGGATGACTCCGCTCTCGGCGGCCAGCGAGGTCTTGGCGATCAGCAGTGCGGCCACCGCTGGATCGGAGATACGTTGGGTGACAGCATCATTGATCTGTGCACGGCGCCGGGTCAGGGTGCCGACCAATTCGTGGACGGCGTCGAACTCGCCGAGCTGTACCAGCCCCGAGATGGTGTGCAGCTGATTGGCGAACTCGTGGGTCTGGGCACGCAGGGTGTCGGTGACGCTGCGGTGTGAGGACAACTGCGCCTGCAGCGCGGCCAATTCGGTGCTGTCGCGCATCGTGGTGACGGTACCGATGTGCCGGCCCTGGCTGTGGGCCGCACGCCGGTTGAGGGCCAGGACGTGCTTGCCGGTGGCGATGACGACGTCGCGGCCTTCCTCACCCGACATCAGGAAATCCACCACGGCGCGTTCCAGGCCGAGTTCGTCGACTCGGCGCCCGACGGCCTCGGCGCCGAGACCGAGCAGTTCCTGCGCGCTGTCGTTGAGCACGGTGACCACACCGTCGGGGTTGACCGCCACCACGCCCTCACGGATGCTGTGCAGCAACGCTTCCCGGTGATCGGCCAGGCCGGCGATCTCGGCCACCTCGAGCCCGCGGGTGTGGCGTTTGATCCGCCGCGACAGCAGCCACGACGCCGCCAAACCGAGCAGCGCACCCAGGCTCAGATACAGCAGCAGCCGTTCGCCCGCGCCGCCGATCAGCTCCCACACCGTCGGGTAGCGTTCGCTGACCGAGACGACGGCCAGCACCGCGCCACTGGCGGCCAGGATCGGGACCTGACCGATCAGGTTGCGTACCCCGTCGATATCGCCGTCGCCGAACCAGGCCCGGCCCTCGTCGGCACGGCTGGCGGACAGATCCATTCGGGTACCGACCCGGGCGGGGTCGGTGGACACCCGCACCCGGCCGTCGGGATCGAGGATCTCGGCCAGCCCGGCCCCGGACAGGGCCACGGCGCGGTCCACCTCGGGGGCGAGAATCCGGGCGGCGAAGGGGTCTGCGTAACGGTCCCGCACGATCGGGGTGGACGCCACGTTCTCGGCGACGGCGATCATCCGCTGGCCGCGGACATCGCGGAACTCGCGGGTGGACTGCGCGACCGACACCGCGGCCACCGCGATCAGCACCACCGCCACCACCACCAGCTGGAACAGCAGGAACTGGCCGGCCAGGCTGCGCCCCGGCAGCGTCAGCACCCGCTTCGTGAACTTAACGACCACAACTTCCTTTGCGAACTCATGCGTGACCTGCATCACTGTGCGGGTCCAGTATTGCTGAACATCACAGGAGACGATGGGGGATGACCGTGCGTTCCAAGACGGGACTGGCCGTGCTGCTGGCGGTGGCGCTGCTGCTGACCGCGTGTGGGGTGACCCGCGGCGAACAGGCCGGCGGCCTGCATCGACTGCGGATGATGGTGCCCAACAGCCCCGGTGGCGGGTATGACCTGACCGCCCGCACCGCGGTGAAGATCATGGAGGATCGCGATATCACCGGGCGTGTCGAGGTTTTCAACGTCATCGGCGCCGGCGGCACCGTGGCGATGGCCCGATTGATGAACGAACGGGGCAACGGCGACCTCATGATGATGATGGGGCTCGGGGTGGTCGGCGCGGTGTACACCAACGGATCCTCGGCGCGGGCCTCGAATGCCACCGCACTGGCCAAGATGGTCGAGGAGCAGGAAGGCATTCTGGTTCCGGCGGATTCACCGTTCAAGACGGTGCAGGACATGGTCGCGGCGTGGAAGGCCGATCCCGCGAAAGTGACCATCGGTGGTGGTTCCTCGCCCGGCGGACCCGATCACCTGTTCCCGATGGAGACCGCCCGCGCGGTCGGTGTCGATCCCCGCAAGGTCAACTTCATCACCTACGACGGGGGCGGCGATCTGCTGACCGCACTGCTCGGCAGGAAGGTCGCCGTGGGCACCTCCGGGCTCGGCGAGTACGTGGACCAGATCGAGGCGGGCCAGGTCCGGGTGCTGGCGGTGTCCGGGACCGAACGTGTCGAGGGCGTCGATGCCCCCACGTTGACCGAGGCGGGAATCAATCTGACCTTCACCAACTGGCGTGGTGTCCTGGCGCCACCGGGTATCTCCGAGGACGCCAGGCAGGCGCTGGTCAAGGTGCTCGAAGACCTGCACGCCACCGACGCATGGAAGGAGGCCCTGGTGCGTAACGGATGGAGCGACGCGTTCATGACCGGGGAGAAGTTCGAACAGTTCCTCAAGGATCAGGACCAGCGGGTGTCCTCGACCCTGACCGGACTGGGGCTGCTGTGAGCGCCCCGGATCCTGGTACACGCCGGGTGGACAAGGCCCAATACCTGGTGGTGGTCGTTCTCGTCGCGGTCGGCGGGTTCCTGATCTACAACGCGCTCACCCTGCCCGGTGGCTATGCGCAGGTCGATCCGGTGGGGCCCAAGTTCTTTCCGATGTTCATCGGCCTCGTGCTGCTGGTGCTGGCGGTGATCCTGGCGGTCGCGATCCCACGCGGGTCGGTCGGTGAAGCGGATGCTGGGGAGGACATCGACCCCGATATGCCCAGCGACTGGCGCACCGTCGGGCTGCTGGTCGCGCTGTTCGTGGCCACCATCGTCCTGGTCAAACCGCTGGGCTGGACGATCACGGCCGGTCTGATGTTCGCCGGTGCGGCCACCGTGCTGGGCAGCAAGCACTACATCCGCAATCTGGTGATCGGCGGCGTGCTGTCGGTGGGCAGCTTCTACGCGTTCTACTCCGGGCTCGGAATCCCGCTGCCCGCAGGCATTCTGGACGGGATCCTCTGATATGGACAACCTGAACTGGCTCATGCAGGGGTTCGCCGAGGCGGCCACCCCGATGAATCTGCTCTACGCGGTGATCGGCGTGCTGCTGGGTACCGCCGTCGGGGTGTTGCCGGGTATCGGCCCGGCGATGACGGTGGCACTGCTGCTGCCCATCACCTACAACGTCAGTCCGAGCGCGGCCTTCATCATGTTCGCCGGCATCTTCTACGGCGGGATGTACGGCGGGTCCACCACCTCGATCCTGCTGAACACGCCCGGTGAATCCTCGTCGGTGATCACCGCGATCGAGGGCAACCGGATGGCCAAGGCCGGCCGCGCCGCGCAGGCGTTGGCCACCGCGGCGATCGGATCGTTCGTCGCCGGCACCATCGGCACGATGCTGCTGGTGCTGTTCGCGCCTGCGGTATCGCGGTTCGCGGTGACTCTCGGTGCACCTTCGTATCTGGCGATCATGCTGTTCGCCTTGGTGGCGGTGACCGCCGTGCTCGGGTCTTCCAAATTGCGCGGTGCGATCTCACTGTTCCTGGGATTGGCGATCGGCATCGTGGGCATCGATTTCCTGACGGGCCAACCGCGCGCGACGTTCGGGCTGCCGTTGTTGTCCGACGGTATCGACATCGTGGTGATCGCGGTGGCGATCTTCGCGCTCGGTGAGGCGCTGTGGGTGGCTGCGCATCTGCGGCGCCGGCCCGCCGACGTGATCCCGGTCGGTCGGCCGTGGATGAGCAAATCGGATTGGAAGCGGTCCTGGAAACCGTGGTTGCGCGGTACCGCATACGGCTTCCCGTTCGGTGCGCTGCCGGCCGGTGGTGCCGAGCTGCCGACGTTCCTGAGCTATATCACCGAGAAGAAACTGTCGAAGCATCCCGAGGAGTTCGGGAAGGGCGCGATCGAGGGTGTCGCCGGTCCGGAAGCGGCCAACAACGCCTCGGCCGCAGGCACTCTGGTACCGATGCTGTCGCTGGGCCTGCCTACCAACGCGACCGCCGCGGTCATGCTGACGGCGTTCGTGTCCTACGGTATCCAGCCCGGACCGACGCTGTTCGACAAGGAACCCCTGCTGATCTGGACGCTGGTGGCCAGCCTGTTCATCGGTAACTTCCTGTTGCTGGTGCTGAACCTGCCGTTGGCGCCGCTGTGGGCGAAACTGCTGCGCACTCCGCGGCCGTATCTGTACGCGGGCATCCTGTTCTTCGCCACCCTCGGTGCGTTCGCGGTGAACGTGCAGCCCCTGGATCTGGCACTGCTGTTGGTGTTCGGTCTGCTGGGGTTGATGATGCGCCGGTTCGGTCTGCCGGTGCTGCCCTTGATCATCGGCGTGATCCTCGGTCCGCGCATCGAGCGCCAGCTGCGCCAGAGTCTGCAGTTGGGCAGCGGCGACTGGGGCAGCCTGTTCACCGAGCCGGTCGCGATCGCCACTTATGTGCTCATGGCGATCCTGCTGCTCATGCCGCTGGTCCTGCGGTTGATGCATCGCAGCGAGGAAACCCTGTTGATCGTCGAGGATGACGCCGATCAGCAGCAGAAGGCTCTCAAGGAAGGCTCGGCGTCATGATCGTCGTCGGATACACCGCGGACCAGTTCGGTCGTGCCGCAGTGGAACACGCGGTCATCGAGGCTCGATTGCGCAACACCACGCTGCGGGTGATCAACGCGACCAAGGGTGATGCGCTCGCCGACCCCCAGTTCGCGCAGTCCGGTGCGTTGCAGGACCTTCGGGACCAACTCGAGGCGTCCGGTGTGCTCTTCGAAGTGTCCCAACCGGTGGGTGTCGACCCGGCCGAGGAACTGCTCGACGCGATGGACAGCCCGGATGCCGACCTGTTGGTGATCGGCATCCGGCACCGCAACCCGGTCGGAAAGCTGTTGTTGGGCAGCGTGTCCCAGCAGCTACTTCTGGAATGCCGCAAACCGGTGTTGGCCGTGAAGCCCGAGGATTCCTGAACTACTCGTCCAGGATGTGTTCGGGGTGGTGGTAGAGGTTGGTGCGGGCTTGGCCGGTGTCCAGTAGCGGTGGGGGGATCCATTCGACGGACCCGTCGGCGCGGATGACGGTGGTCCAGCCGCCGTCTGTGACCAGACGGTTGTGCGGGCCGCAGGCCAGCACCAGTTCGTCGATATCGGTGTGGCCGCCGTGCGCGAAATCCTGCACCGCGTGGTGGGTTTGGCAGCCATAGGCCGGGACCCGGCAGCCGGGGAAGGTGCAGCCCCGATCCCGGTAGGTGAGCACCAGACGCTGATCCACACTGGCGCAGCGTCGGGTCCGCCCGAAATACAGCGGCCGCCCGGTCACCTCATCGAACACCGCCAGACACAGCAAGGAGTGCGAGGCCAAACGGATGACCTCACGCATCGGCACCCGACTACCGGCCGCGGTCACCGCATGCCCGATCGCCTCGTCGAAGTCGGTGACGGTAGCACCGAGCACCACCGTGACCGGCAACCCGTTGTGCTCACCCAACTCACCCGACGCCAGGGCGTAGCGGGCGAGGGTGATCAACGCATCATGCTGACGCTGCCCCAGGCTGCGGGTGTCGGCGTCGATCGCCTCCTGCGACGGCGTGCCCTTGGTACACGGCCTCTGGTCGGCGGGGTTACACATCCCCGGCCCGGCGAGCTTGCCCAGCACCGGTTCCAGATACGCCCGGCCCTGCGCGGTCACGGTGCCATGAAAGTCACTGGTCCCGTCGGGGCGCTGCGGACCCAGCACGAACGTGCGGCGCTCCTCGGCCCGCTCGGCGTCCTCGTCAGCATTCGGGTCGGGCCCGTCCGGATCCAGCACCGCCAGCAGATGCTTGGCCAGCCGGCGCAGGGTGTCTGGATCATGGGCGCTGGCGTACCCGGCCAGCCGGGCCTCGGCATCGGCACGGGTCGGCTCATCCACCCGAAACGGAATCTTGCGCATCGTCGTGGTGATGATGCGGACATGCTCGCCGGTGATCTCCCCACGCGCCTGCGCAGCCGAGGTACCCGGATACACCGGCGCCAACCGCTCACCGGTCACCGTCCGCCGCGGCGCCAGCAGTTCCCCCTCGGTCAGACGGCGCCCAGCCTCCGTCGGGGACAGCCGCAACCGGATCCCCAACGCATCCTTCCAACTACGGGCACCTAGGTCGGCGGGGCTGGTTTGGGCTTTCACCGCCGCCATCACCCGATGCTGGATCGCCGGAATCTGCCGGTGCACCTGCTCCAGCGCTGTCTGGATGTCGAGGAGTTCGGTGACCGAGGCATCGTCGAAGACCGTGCCCGACAGCTTGTCGAGCACCGCCTCCAGATCGACCACACCCTCCATGACTCGAACACTAGTACGAACCACCGACACGATCAGACGTTATCCACAGCCCAACAAACCATCCACAGATCCCGAAAGACCTCTTGACAGAACAGAATTCGAGGACTTCGCACACAAAGAGCGCGGCCACCGCGGGCCCTTTCAGGGTTCATGTGCCGTGCTGCCCCGAAGTGACCGCGATCTCTGGCATCCTGAAGCCATGACCGATCAGCCGCCCTATGGTGTCGACCCGGGCAGCATCCCGCCGCCCCCGCCCGGAGCGGGCCCCTACCCACCGCCGTATCCACCCCCGGCCTACCCGGGTGCGTACTACGACCCGGCCGCGCCGTACGGCCGGCACCCGCTCACCGGCGAGCCCTTCTCGGACAAATCAAAGGTGGTGGCCGGCCTGCTGCAGCTCCTCGGGCTGTTCGGCCTGGTCGGTATCGGCCGCATGTACCTGGGTTACACGGGCCTGGGCATCGCCCAGCTGCTGGTCGGGCTCGTCACCTGCGGCTTGGGCGCGGTGATCTGGGGCATCGTCGACGCCATCCTCCTGCTCACCGACAAGGTCCGCGACCCGCAGGGCCGCCCGCTGCGCGATGGCACTTAAGACCGCCCAGTACAGCGCGATCGGCACCGGCGCGGTGCTGGCCGGAAGTCTGCTGTATATCGGTCTGGCCGACCCGCACCGGCCGGGGTTCCTGTTTCCCGGCTGCCCGTTCAGGATGCTGACCGGCCTCAACTGTCCGGCCTGTGGCGGGCTGCGGATGACCCACGATCTGTTGACCGGCAATGTCGGCGCTGCGGTCGTGGACAACGTCTTCCTGCTCGTCGGGCTACCGATATTGCTCACCTGGCTGGTGGTGCGGTGGCGCCGCGGCCAGAAGTTGATGCCCACCGCGGCCACGGTGACGGTGGTCGCCGCCGCCGCACTCTGGACGGTCGTGCGTAACTGGCCGGGGTTCCCGCTGGTCCCCACGTTTATCGGTGTGTAGACAGGTGTCTGCGCTGATACACTGACATTTCGGGCCGACGCAGTCCCTCGACAACTTCTCGAAGACTGCGAGGTAGTCAGTTGCTGTTCTCGGCACTTCCCAAAGCACAGGGTCTGTACGACCCGGACAACGAGTCCGATTCGTGTGGCGTCGCCATGATCGCCGACATTCGCGGACGTCGTACCCACGGCATCGTCTCCGACGGCCTGACAGCTTTGGAACATCTCGAACACCGCGGCGCGGCCGGTGCCGAGCCCAACAGCGGTGACGGTGCCGGCATCCTGCTGCAGCTGCCGGTGGAACTGCTCGGCGCGGTGGTCGATTTCGCGTTACCCGCACCGAACGCGAACGGTGAGAACACCTTCGCCGCCGGTATCTGCTTCCTGCCGCAGGATCCGGTCGAGCGCACGGCCGCCCGCGACCGCATCGAGACCCTCGCCGCCGAGGAAGGCCTGGAAGTGCTCGGCTGGCGCGACGTTCCGGTCGATCCGGCCGGTGCCGATGTCGGCACCACAGCGGTCAGCTGCATGCCGTACATGTCGCAGCTGTTCGTCGCGGCACCTGAGCGTGCCGGCACCCGGCTAGGCGGCCTGGACCTGGACCGGCGGGTCTACCCGCTGCGCAAGCGCGCCGAGGCGGGGGACGTCTACTTCCCGTCGCTGTCCAGCCGCACCATGGCCTACAAGGGCATGCTCACCACCATGCAGCTGCCGCAGTTCTTTCCGGACCTGCGCGACGAACGGTGCACCAGTGCCATCGCCATCGTGCACAGCCGCTTCTCCACCAACACCTTCCCGTCCTGGCCCCTGGCGCACCCGTTCCGATTCGTCGCCCACAACGGCGAGATCAACACCGTCCGCGGCAACCGGAACCGCATGCACGCCCGCGAGGCCAAACTCGCCAGCGCCCTCATTCCCGGTGACCTGAGCCGGCTTTCGCCCATCTGCTCCCGCGACGGTTCGGACTCCGCGTCATTCGACCAGGTGCTCGAGCTGCTGCACCTGGGCGGGCGCAGCCTGCCGCACGCGGTGCTGATGATGATCCCCGAGGCGTGGGAGAACAACACCACGATGAGCCCGCAGCGCCGGGCCTTCTGGCAGTTCCACGCGTCGCTGATGGAGCCATGGGACGGTCCGGCCTGTGTCACGTTCACCGACGGCACCGTCGTCGGTGCGGTACTGGATCGCAACGGATTACGGCCCGGGCGCTGGTGGCGGACCATGGACGATCGCATCATCCTGGCCAGTGAGAGCGGTGTGCTCGACATCCCCAGCGGTGAAGTGGTGGCCAAGGGACGCCTCGAGCCCGGCAAGATGTTCCTGATCGACACGGCGGCCGGCCGCATCGTGTCCGATGACGAGATCAAGGATCAGATGGCCTCAGCCGAGGCGTACGGCGAGTGGTTGCATTCCGGTCTGCTCGATCTGAGCACCCTGCCCGATCGCGTTCGGGTGCAACCGAATCACGAGTCTGTGGTACGCCGTCAGGTGTCCTTCGGGTACACCGAGGAAGAGTTGCGCATCCTGCTCACCCCGATGGCGGCCTCCGGCGGTGAACCACTCGGCTCGATGGGTACCGATACCCCGACCGCGGTGCTCTCACAGCGGTCCCGGTTGCTCTACGACTACTTCGTGGAACTGTTCGCGCAGGTCACCAACCCGCCGCTGGATGCCATTCGGGAGGCGGTCGTCACGTCCATGGGACGGGTCATGGGTCCCGAGCAGAACCTGCTGGAGCCGAGCGCGGCCTCGGTGCGCCAGATCATGCTGGGCTGGCCGGTGCTCGACAACGACGAGCTCAACAAGATCGTGCACATCAACGACGACGGTGAACATCCTGGCCTGCGGACCGCGGTGCTGCGCGCCCTCTACGACGTCGAACGCGGTGGCGAGGGCCTAGCCGAGGCGCTGGAGGACCTGCGCGCCCGGGCTTGCGAAGCGATCGCGAAAGGTGCTCGCACACTGGTGATCTCGGACCGCGACTCCGACCACACCAAGGCGCCCATCCCGTCGCTGTTGGCGGTCTCGGCGGTGCATCACCACCTGGTCCGCACCAAGGAACGCACCGGGGTCGGACTGGTGGTGGAAAGCGGTGACGCCCGCGAGGTTCACCACATCGCCATGCTCATCGGTTTCGGTGCCGCCGCGGTCAACCCGTACCTGGCCTTCGAATCCATCGAGGACCTGATCCGCGAGGGTGAACTGACCGGTATCGAGCCGGCCACCGCGGTACGCAACTACCTCAAGGCGCTCGGCAAGGGCGTCATGAAGGTGATGAGCAAGATGGGCATCTCGACGGTGGCGTCGTACACCGGCGCCCAGGCGTTCGAGGCCATCGGTATCGACCGTGAGGTCATCGATGAGTACTTCACCGGGACGCCGATGCAACTCGGCGGTGTCGGACTGGACGTGCTCGCCGAAGAGGTTCGATTCCGGCATCGTCGTGCCTACCCGGAGAACCCCACCGAGCGGGCCCACCGGCGGTTGTCGGTGGGCGGTGAGTACCAGTTCCGCCGGGACGGCGAACTGCACCTCTTCACGCCGGAAGTGGTTTTCCTGCTGCAGCATTCGACCCGTACCGGCCGCAGTGACGTCTTCGCCCAGTACTCGGAGGAAGTGAACCGGCTCAACCGCGAGGGCGGCGCGCTGCGCGGGCTGTTCGAGTTCAAGAAGGGCGTGCGGCCGCCGGTGGCGCTGGAGGAGGTCGAACCCGTCGAGTCGATCGTGGCCCGGTTCAACACCGGGGCGATGAGCTATGGGTCGATCTCGGCGGAGGCGCACGAGACCATGGCCATCGCGATGAACAACATCGGTGGCCGGTCTAACTCCGGTGAGGGCGGCGAGGATGTCGACCGGCTGTACGACCCGAAGCGGCGCAGTGCGGTCAAACAGGTGGCCTCGGGCCGGTTCGGGGTCACCAGCGACTACCTGGTGAACGCCACCGACATCCAGATCAAGATGGCCCAAGGCGCCAAACCCGGTGAAGGTGGCCAGCTTCCGGGCTACAAGGTGTATCCGAACGTCGCCAAGACCCGGCATTCCACACCGGGAGTGGGTCTCATCTCCCCGCCGCCGCACCACGACATCTACTCGATCGAGGATCTGGCGCAGCTCATCCACGATCTGAAGAACGCCAACGACCAGGCCCGCATCCACGTCAAGCTGGTCAGCTCGGTCGGTGTCGGCACGGTCGCCGCCGGGGTGTCCAAGGCGCATGCCGATGTGGTGCTGATCTCCGGTTATGACGGCGGCACCGGTGCGGCGCCACTGACCAGCCTCAAGCATGCGGGCGCGCCATGGGAGATCGGCTTGGCCGACACTCAGCAGACGTTGGTGCTCAACGGTTTACGTGACCGCATCACCGTGCAGTGCGACGGCGGGATGCGCACTGCCCGCGATGTCATGGTCGCGGCGCTGCTCGGGGCCGAGGAGTACGGTTTCGCGACCGCGCCCCTGGTCGTCGCGGGCTGCATCATGATGCGCGTCTGTCACCTCGACACCTGTCCGGTGGGTGTGGCCACCCAGAACCCTGAACTGCGGGCCCGGTTCAACGGCAAGCCGGAGTTCGTGGAGAACTTCTTCCGGTTCATCGCCCAGGACATCCGTGCCTATCTCGCCGAGCTCGGGTTCCGCAGCCTCGACGAGGCGATCGGCCGGGTGGAGATGCTCGACACCGCGCAGGGCGTGGCGCACTGGAAGAGCCGCGGCCTGGATCTGAGTCCGATCTTCGTGCAGCCGACCGACGCGCACGGCGCCAAGCTGCCCCAGCGCCGACGGCTGCGGGATCAGGATCACGGTCTGGATCAGGCGCTCGATCAGACGCTGATCCAGCTCGCCGAGGGGGCGTTGGAGGATGCCCACCCGGTCCGGCTGGAGCTGCCGGTGCGCAACGTCAACCGCACCGTGGGCACCCTGCTCGGCGCGGAGGTGACGCGGCGCTACGGTGCCACCGGTCTGCCCGACGACACCATCCATGTCACCCTCACCGGGTCGGCGGGGCAGTCGATCGGCGCGTTCCTGCCGCCCGGGGTCACCCTCGAACTCGTCGGTGATGCCAACGACTATGTGGGCAAAGGCCTTTCCGGTGGACGGGTGATCGTCCGGCCACCGGATGACGTGCTGTTCCTGCCCGAGGACAACGTGATCGCCGGCAACACGCTGGTGTTCGGCGCCACCTCGGGTGAGGTGTTCCTGCGGGGACGGGCAGGGGAGCGGTTCTGCGCCCGCAACTCCGGTGCGCTGGCGGTCGTGGAGGGCGTGGGCGATCACGCCTGCGAGTACATGACCGGCGGCCGCGTGGTGGTGCTCGGCGACACCGGCCGCAACATGGCGGCCGGGATGTCCGGCGGGATCGCGTTCGTCCTGGGTCTGGATCCGGCGAAGGTGAACCCCGAAATGGTCGAACTGCAGCAGCTCGAACCCGAAGACCTGACCTGGTTGCACGAGGTGGTCGCCCGGCATGCCCAGTTCACCGACAGCACGGTGGCGCGGTCACTGCTCTCGGACTGGCCCCGGCGCAGCGCCGAGTTCACCAAGGTCATGCCGACCGACTACCAGCGTGTCCTGCAGGCCACCCGGATGGCGAAAGCCGAAGGGCGCGACGTGGATACCGCGATCATGGAGGCTAGCCGTGGCTGATCCCACCGGATTCCTGAAAGTCACCAAACGCGAAGCGGCCAAACGCTCCGTCGATGAGCGCGTCGGCGACTGGCGCGAGGTCTATGAGTCGCAGGAGCCACGCAAGCGGGCCGCCGAGGTGTCCCAGCAGGCGCGGCGCTGCATGGACTGCGGTATCCCGTTCTGCCACTCCGGCACCGCGGGATGTCCGTTGGGCAATCTCATCCCGGAATGGAACGACCTGGTGCGCCGCGGCAGGTGGGATGCTGCCAGTGACCGGCTGCACGCCACCAACAACTTCCCGGAATTCACCGGGCGGTTGTGCCCGGCGCCCTGTGAGGCGGCGTGCGTGCTGTCCATCTCCGACGAGCAGACCGGCGGCAGCGTCACCATCAAACGGATCGAGCAGACGATCGTCGACCAGGCCTGGCTGGCCGGCACCGTGGAACCGCAGCCCTCGGCCATCTCGACCGGTAAGAGCGTCGCGGTCGTCGGGTCGGGTCCTGCGGGTCTCGCTGCGGCGCAACAGCTCACCCGGGCCGGCCATCACGTCACCGTGTACGAACGCGATGACCGGATCGGCGGGCTCATGCGGTACGGCATTCCGGAGTACAAACTGGAGAAGTCGACGCTCAACCAGCGCCTGACCCAGATGCGGGCCGAGGGAACGCGTTTCGTCACCGACTGCGAGGTGGGTGTCGACCTGACGGTGGACCGCCTGCGCGCGGAGTACGACGCCGTGGTGCTCGCGGTGGGTGCGTTGCGCGCGCGCGACAACCAGGTCGAGGGCCGTCATCTGGACGGGGTGCACCTCGCGATGGAGCACCTGGTGCCGGCCAACAAGGAGTGTGAGGGCGACGGCGCCTCGGAGCTGTCCGCGGCGGGCAAGCATGTGGTGATCATCGGCGGCGGGGACACCGGTGCGGACTGTCTGGGCACCGCCCATCGCCAGGGCGCGATCTCGGTGACCCAGCTCGACTACAACCCGGAACCACCGGAACTCCGTGACGAATCCGTGAGCCCGTGGCCGACCTGGCCACTGGTGCTGCGGACCTCACCGGCGCATGCCGAGGGCGGGGCGCGGCGGTTCGAGGTCGCCGTGCAGCGCTTCATCGGTGACGGGGCCGACGGCACCACGGGCAATCTGCGCGCCATGGAGATCGCCGAGGTCAAGGTCGAACGCGACGAGAATGGGCGCCGGATCATCACACCGGTCGGTGAGGCGATGGAGATCCCGTGCGATCTGGCGCTGCTGGCGATCGGATTCGAGGGCGTCGAACACATGGCCCTGCTGGACGGCCTGGACCTGTCGCTGACCAGACGTGGCACCGTGTCATGCGGTTCGGACTGGCAGACGGACGCGCCCGGGGTGTTCGTCTGCGGGGACGCCCACCGCGGGGCCTCGCTGATCGTGTGGGCCATCGCCGAGGGGCGCAGCGCCGCGCATGCGGTCGACGCGTTCCTGATGGGGGAGTCGGATCTGCCCGCGCCGGTGCGACCGGGAACCCTGCCTCTGGCCGTCGTGTGAGACGCGTGTGAGACGCGTGTGAGACTCCGTCTGAATGGTCATCTGAATCGATCATGACTATGCTCACGTGACGTGAATAGACGCGGAAAGATCGTCTGTACCCTCGGCCCGGCGACGGGCACCGAGGAGATGGTGAAGGCCCTGGTCGAAGCCGGAATGGACGTCGCGCGGCTGAACTTCAGCCACGGCGAGCACTCCGATCACGAAGGCAACTACAGGCGGGTCCGGGCGGCCTCGGACGCCGCCGGTCGAGCGGTCGGCATCCTCGCCGACCTGCAGGGACCCAAGATCCGGCTGGGCCGGTTCGCCACCGGTGCCACGTTGTGGCAGGCCGGTGAGACCATCCGAATCACCGTCGAGGACTTCATGGGCACCCACGACCGGGTGTCCACCACGTACAAGCAGCTGGCCAATGACGCCTCTCCCGGCGACCGGCTGCTGGTCGACGACGGCAACGTCGGCCTCGTGGTCGAGCATGTCGACGGCAACGACGTGGTCTGCACCGTCACCGAGGGCGGTCGCGTCAGCAACAACAAGGGCCTCTCGCTGCCCGGGATGAACGTCTCGGTGCCCGCGCTGTCCGAGAAGGACATCGCCGATCTGGAGTTCGCGCTCAACCTCGGCGTCGACCTGATCGCGCTGTCCTTCGTGCGGTCTCCGGCCGATATCGAGCTGGTGCACGAGGTGATGGACCGGGTCGGGCGCCGCGTCCCCGTCATCGCCAAGCTGGAGAAGCCCGAGGCCGTCGACAACCTGGAGGCCATCGTGCTGGCCTTCGACGCGATCATGGTGGCCCGCGGTGACCTGGGTGTCGAGCTCCCACTGGAAGAGGTGCCGCTGGTACAGAAGCGCGCCATCCAGATGGCCCGCGAGAACGCCAAACCCGTCATCGTCGCGACCCAGATGCTGGAGTCGATGATCGACCACTCGCGACCCACCCGCGCGGAGGCGTCCGACGTCGCCAACGCCGTGCTGGACGGTGCGGACGCCGTCATGCTCTCGGGTGAGACCTCGGTGGGCAAATACCCGCTGGAGACGGTGCGCACCATGGCTCGCATCGTCGCCGCGGTCGAGGACAACTCGACGGCGGTGCCGCAGCTCACCCACACGCCGCGCACCAAGCGGGGCGTCATCTCCTACGCCGCACGCGATATCGGCGAGCGTCTCGACGCCAAGGCGCTGGTCGCCTTCACCCAGTCCGGTGACACCGTGCGCCGGCTGGCCCGGTTGCACACCCCGCTGCCGCTGCTGGCGTTCACCCCGCTGCCCGAGGTGCGCAGCCAGCTCGCCCTGACCTGGGGCACCGAGACGTTTATCGTCCCGCACATGCAGACCACCGACGACATGATCAAGCAGGTCGACGAGTCGCTGCTGGGGCTGGGCCGCTACAAGCGCGGTGACCTGGTGGTCATCGTCGCAGGTGCCCCGCCAGGCACAGTAGGCTCGACCAACCTGATCCATGTGCACCGGATCGGCGAGGACGACCACGCATAGGGTGTAGAGAAACCAGGGGGACTTTTGTCGGCAGAGCACCTTCAGGAACTGCTGACGGTCCTTGATCTCACCCGGGTGGGCGAGGATGCGTTCACCGGAACGCATCCGAGCCTCAACCCCGTTCGCACGTTCGGCGGCCAGATGATGGCGCAGGCGTTCGTCGCGGCCAGCCGCACGGTGCCCGAACACCTGCCGCCGACCACGTTGTCGATGCACTTCATCGCGGGCGGCGATCCGGCCAAAGATCTGGAATTCCAGGTCGTTCGGTTGCGTGACGAACGGCGGTTCGCCAATCGCCGCGTGGATGTCACCCAGGACGGGGTACTGCTGGGCACCGCCCTGGTGTCACATCTGGCCGGTGGCCGCGGACTCGAGCACAACGTTCCGCTGCCCGACGTGCCGCATCCGGCGACCCTGCCCACCATCGACGACTTGCTGATCGGCTACGAGGAGACGGTGCCGCTGTTCGTCGCCGCACTGAAACCCATCCAGTGGCGGTACACGAACGACCCGGCGTGGGTGATGCGCGACAAAGGCGACCGGTTGGAGCACAACCGGGTCTGGCTGACCGCCGACGGTCCGATGCCCGACGATCCGGTGCTGCATGCCGCGGCGCTGGTGTATTCGTCGGACACCACGGTGTTGGACCCGATCATCACCCGGCACGGCCTGTCCTGGGGTTTCGATCGGATCTTCGCGGTGACGATGAACCACACGGTGTGGTTCCACCAGCCGGTGCGGTTCGACGAGTGGATGCTGTACGCCACATCGTCGCCGGTGGCGGCCGACTCGCGTGGCCTGAGCAACGGCCACTTCTTCCGCGGCGACGGTCAGATCGTGGCGACGGTCATGCAGGAAGGCATCATCAAGTACTTCCCGCCTCGCTAGGGCGTGGGCGTGATCGTCACTCCGTAGTCCGTCTCGATCTTGTCGCGCATGTTGCTCTCACACTGCAACTGGGCGGCCCGGTCGTTGCCGGCCTTCTGCATGCAGTCCACGTAGTCACCGACGCCCAGCTGGGAGAAGAAGCCGATCCAGACCGGGATGAACACCAGCCCGAGCACGATCGCCAAGGCGCCCAGCACGATTCCGGAGAGCGCCAGCCCGCCGTTGGTGGCCTCGCCGCGTTTGACGCGACCCCGTGCCGCGAACCCGATGATCAGGGCGACCAGCCCGAGGATGATGCCGCCCGCGATGGTCCAGGAGAACAACAGTCCCACGACGGCCAGGATCAGTGCGGTGATACCGAGTCCGTTACGCGGACCGATCGGTGGCGGGCCGTAGCCGGCGTAGGGCTGCGGGGGAGGCGGGGGATAGGGGCCCTGGCCCGGATACTGCTCGCCGTACTGTCCGCCGTACGGCCCATAGGAGCTCATGGATGGTGAGGGTACTCACTGAACCGGTGTGCCGCGTAACTTCACCGTCGGAGCGCCGATGTCCGCGGGCAGGTGGTGCGTGGCGACGACGACGGTGCGCTCGCGTGCGAACAGTTCACCGGGGGTGAGCAATCCGCGCAGCAACCGGTCGCTGTCGGCCTCGTCCAGGTGCTCGGTCGGCTCATCGAGCAGCACGACGGGGAAGTCCGAGATCAACGCGCGGGCCAACAGCAGGCGTCGGCGCTGTCCGGCGGAGACGGCCGCCGCGCCGCCGGTCAGGATGGTGCTCAGCCCGTCGGGCAGCTGGTCGAGCCACTCCCGAAGTCCCACCCTGTCCAGTGCCGCCAGCAGTTCCCCATCGGTCGCATCCCCGCGGGCCACCAACAGGTTGTCCCGCACGGTGGTGTCGAACAGGTGCGCGTCTTCGGCGAAAAATGCTGCAGTCAGGGGACTCTCGGGATATTCGTCGGCAATTCTCATGAGCATGGTGGTCTTTCCGCATCCGCTCGGGCCCACCACGGCCAGCCGGCCGCCGGGTTCCAGCTCCACCTCCGGGGTAGCGGGCCGCTGCCGGCCGTCGCGAACCGGCGCGACGATATCGCCGATCCGGCCGGCTGCCAGCCGGGCGCGCACCAGGGCCACGGCTGCGGCCGGAAGTGCGGTGGTCGCCTCGAATGCCGACAACGGCACCAGCATGAGGATGGCCAGCGTGGTCGGTGCGGTGACCGGGGCCAGGGTGATGCCGATAAAAGCCGCGGCCAGGACCGCCGCGCCGACGGCCGCGGTGGTCGCCGCGGCGGCCAGGGCGGCGGGCGCCGCCGAGCGGTCCAGTTCGCGGCCCCAATCCCGTTGCCGCCGCTCGGATTCGGCGATCACCTCAGGGAGCCGGCCGCACACCCGCAATTCGGCGGCGTGTTCCAGGGCGAGGACGGCGGCGGTATCGCGAGCGCTGTGCTGGTCGGCGGCGAGCTGTTCGGCGGCGTTCGACGCCTGGGCCGCCAGCCACGGCGCCAGCACCCCGGCCACCAGCAAGCAGCCGGCCAGCACCGCTGCGGCAGCGGGCGAGATCAGTCCGATGATCGTGATCCCGGCCGCCGACAGCAGTACCGCGACACAGATCGGCAGCACCGCCCGCACCAACACATCGGCGAGTTCGTCGACCGAACTGCCCAGGCGCGCCACCAATTCGCCGCTGTGCAATCGCAGGGCGGTGTCCTGTGGCAATTGGGTCAGCCGCCGGTACAGGCCGGCCCGGGCGTGGCCGGCCGAGCGCAGCGCGACGTCGTGGATGGCCAGCCGTTCGCAGTAGCTGAACACGCCCCGCGAAATGCCCAGTGCACGCACGGCGACCACCGCGACGCTGAGATCCAGCACCGGCGGCATCTGCCAGGCCCGGGTGATCAGCCAGGCCGACACCGTCGCCAGGGCCAGCGCGCTGCCCAGGGCGAGGGTGCCGAACAGCACGGCCAGGGCCAGCCGCGGCAATCGCGGCCGCAGCAGGCCCAGCACGTCACGAGGGGACACTCAGGGCACCTCCCACGGTGACCACCTGGTCGGCCACGGCGAGTACCGGCGTCCGATGGGCGATCACCAGCACGGTGGCACCCTGTCGGGCGCGCTCCGTGATCGCCTCCAGTACCCGGCTTTCGGTTCCGGCGTCCAGGTGCGCGGTCGGTTCGTCGAGCAGCAGCACGGGCGCGGTCGATCCCAGTGCGCGCGCCAGGCCCAGCCGCTGCCGCTGTCCCAGCGACAGCCCCGCCCCGCCGCGCCCGATCACCGTGTCCAGGCCGTCGGGCAGGACGGCGAGAACATCGTCGAAACCCGCCGCGCGGCAGGCCTTGTCGATATCGGCCAGCGGTCCGAACAGTTCCAGGTTGCTCCGCACCGTCCCGGGCAGCAGGACCGGTCGCTGTGGCAGCCAACAGACCTGCGGCCACCACGTCGGCAGGTCGGCGTCGGCGATATCGGTGTCGCCGATGAGCACCCGGCCCGACGAGGCCGGGGACAGTCCCAGAATCACCTCGAAGGTGGTGGACTTCCCGCTGCCGTTGGGCCCGGTGAGCACGGTCACCTCACCCGGAATCGCGGTGGCGCTCAGCCGGTCCGGTGCCGGGCCGTCGCGCCTGACGACGGTCAGTTCGTCCAGCTGGATGATGCCGGCGTGCGGGGTGAGGTGCCCAGGGGTGCGTTCGGGAGCGGCAACTTGCAGGCGCAGCGCCGCGTCGGCTGCGGTCTTACCGTCCTGCGCGGCGTGGAACTGGACACCCACCCGGCGCAACGGCCAGAACACCTCGGGGGCCAGCAGCAGTGCGGTCAGCCCGGCGGCTAACGTCACCTCACCGAACACCAACCGCAGTCCCACACTGACGGCGACCAGTGCGACGCCCAGGGTCGCGAGCAGTTCCAGGACGGCGGCCGACAGGAAGGCGATTCGCAGGGTGGCCATCGCCGAACGGCGATGCGCGGCAGCCAGTTCGGCGATCCGATGGGTCGGCCCGCCGGCCCGGCCCAGGGCGCGCAGGGTGGGGATCCCGGCGACCAGGTCGAGCAGCCGGGACTGCAGCGTCGTCATCGCCGCCAGCGCCGCCGCCGAGCGATCCGCGGTGAGCCGGCCGATGAGGATCATGAACAGTGGGATGAGTGGCAGTGCGATCGCGACGATGACGGCGGCCTGCAGATCGGCGACGGCGATCACGATCACCGTGAGTGGCGTGAGGATCCCGGCCAGTACCGCCGCGGGCAGATACCCGGTGAAGTACGGGCGCAGCCCATCCAGCCCGCGGGTGAGGATCACCGCGGCCTCGTCGCGGACCGAGGTCAGCTCGTGCGGGGCTCGGGCGGTCACCGAGCGCAACACCTCGGCGCTGAGTTCGCCGATCACCGCCGTCGCGGCCCGCTGGCTGAGCCGGGCCTGTAGCCAGGATCCGGCGGTGCGCACGGCCCACAGCCCGGCCAGGATCAGTAGTTGCCCCGACCAGTGCGCGACGGTTCGCGACGTCGGGTCGGTGATCACCCCGGCCACCAGATGGGCGAGCACCCAGGCCGACGCCACGGTGGCACCGCCGATCAGCACCCCGCACGCCGCCGATGCGACGAGGTAGCGCCGCATGGCGGGGGAGGATCGGAGTGTCACGGCAGGCGCGGTGACAGTCCCGCGGGGTCGGGGATGCGGTCGGCCGAGATGCGCTGCCGGAACACCCAATAGGTCCAGGCCTGGTAGGCGATGACCAGGGGGGTGACCAACACCGCGGCCCAACTCATGATGGTCAGCGTGTAGGGCGTCGACGAGGCGTTGTGGATGGTCAGGCTCCACGCCGGATCCAGGGTGGAGGGAATGAGATTCGGGTACAGGCAGCCGAATATGAGCACCACCACCGAGGCGATCACCGTGGCCGTGGCCGCGAATGCCCAGCCGTCCCCACCGCGACTCCACACCAGCATGACCGCGCCCAGCTGTGCCACCACGGCGATACCGAGCACCAGCCAGGTCCAGTCCTTGCCGTACGCCAGCTGAGTCCACAGGCCGAAGCCGGCGACGATCACCGTGACGGGCAGAGCAAGCCGGATGGTGAACTTGGTCGCGTCATCACGCACGGCGCCTTCGGTTTTCAGCGCGAGGAACACCGCCCCGTGGAACAGGAACAGGCCGCATGTCGCCAGCCCGCCGAGCAGGGTGTACGGGTTCAGGGCGTCGCTGACGGAGAGGTGGATCTGATGGTCGGCATCCACCGGCAGACCCCGCAGCAGCATGGCGAAGGCGACGCCCCAGAGCAGCGCGGGCACCCATGATCCGACGGCGATGCCGATGTCGGCCCAGCGCCGCCAATTCGGATCGTTGATCTTCCCGCGCCATTCGATGGCGCAGATGCGCATGATCATCGACAGCAGGATGGCCAGCAACGGCAGGTACAGGCCGGAGAACATGGTGGCGTACATACCGGGGAAGGCCGCGAACATCGCCCCGCCCGCGGTGATCAGCCATACCTCGTTGCCATCCCAGACCGGGCCGATGGTGTTGAGGACTGCGCGGCGGTGCTTTTCGGGGTCACCTGACGAAGCTCGCCCGAAGAGTGCCATCAGCATCCCGACGCCGAAGTCGAAACCCTCCAGCACCAGGAAGCCGATGAACAGCACGGCCAGGATGATGAACCAGAACGTCTGCAGGTCCATGGTGCACCTCCTAGTAGGCGAACGACAGCGGCGCGACATCGTCCTCGCCGGGTGGTGTGGGTGGGACGGGTTCGCTGTCGTGCTCGAGCGGTCCTTCGACGACGTAACGCCGGAGCAGGAAGAACCAGATCACCGCGAGCGCCGCGTAGAGCGCGGTGAACAGGATCAGCGACAGCCAGACCGTGGCCGCGGAGTTGTGGGACACCCCTTGTTGCACGGTGAGCCGCACCAGCTGGTCGCCGGTGGGGTTGGGTGCCACCACCCAGGGCTGTCGGCCCATCTCGGTGAACACCCAGCCGGCGCTGTTGGCCAGGAACGGGGTGGGCAGGGTGAGCAGTGCGAACCACGCGAACCAGCGTTGCCGCGGTATTCGGCCGCCCCTGGTGAGCCACAACGCGGTGAGTGCGAAGAGCATGGGCACCGCCAGGAATCCGATCATCGCGCGGAAAGACCAGTAGGTGACGAACAGGTTCGGCCGGTAGTCACCGGGACCGAACCTCTCCTGGTAGCTGTCCTGCAGATCCTTGACGCCCTCCAGCTTGACGCCGGTGAACTTGCCTTCGGCCAGGAACGGCAGCACATAGGGCACCTCGATGAGGTGAGTGACGCTGTCGCAGTTGTTGTGCGTGCCGACGGTGAGGACGGAGAACTTCGGGTCGATTTCGGTGTGGCACAACGATTCCGCCGACGCCATCTTCATCGGCTGTTGTTGGAACATCAGCTTGCCCTGGGCGTCACCGGTGAAGAACAGGCCGGCCGCGGAGACGAAGGCGATGAGACAGCCCAGGATGGTTGCCGGGCGATACATCGTGCGTGCGTCATCCGAGTCGGGGGTGCGCACCATCCACCATGCGCACACCCCGGCCACGAAGGTTCCGGCCACCAGGAACGATCCGGCAACGGCGTGCGGGAACGCCGCCCATGCCGTGTTGTTGGTGAACAGGGCGCTGATGCTGGTCAATTCGGCGCGGCCGGTCTCGGGGTTGTAATGCGCGCCGACCGGGTGCTGCATGAACGAGTTGGCCGCGATGATGAAGAACGCCGAGGCGTTCACGGCGATGGCGACGATCCAGATACAGGCCAGGTGCACCAGGCGGGGCAGCCTGGACCAGCCGAAGATCCACAGCCCGAGGAAGGTCGATTCGAAGAAGAAGGCGACCAGGCCCTCCAGGGCCAGCGGTGCCCCGAACACGTCGCCGACGAATCGGGAGTACTCGCTCCAGTTCATCCCGAACTGGAACTCCTGGACGATGCCGGTGGCCACGCCCAGGGCGAAGTTGATCAGGAACAGCTTCCCGAAAAACCTGGTGAGTCGGTACCACGCGGTGTTTCCGGTGAGGACCCACACCGTCTGCATCACCGCGATGAGCGGGGCAAGCCCGATCGTGAGCGGGACGAAGATGAAGTGGTAGACGGTCGTGATCCCGAACTGCCAACGCGACACATCTAGCGCATCCATGTGCACCACCTCCCCGGGCTGCGGGTATCTCTACGGCTTTGTAGAACTACGACACACTGTAGTAGCTGAGGGTCCGCACGCGTAGAAAACGTGGTGCAGACAACTCATGACGAGGACTGAGCCGGCTCCTGGCTCAGTCCTCCGCCCAGCGCCTCGGTCAGTTTCTTGGAGGTCGACCGGATGCCGAAGGCGGTGACGACCTCCATCAGACCGATGACCACCAGCCAGATACCGGTCACCAGGGCCAGCGTCGCGATCGAATCGAACGGTGAGGCCAGCACGACGATGCCGGCGATCAGGCTGATGACGCCGACGAAGATGTTCCAGCCCCGGCCGGGCAGGGTGGGGTCGCTGATCGCCGAGACCGCGGTGGCCACACCCCGGAACACGAACCCGACACCGATCCAGATCGCCAGCAGCAGCACGGCGTCGTAAAGGTGACGGAAAGACAACACCGCCAGGATCAGCGATGCCGCGCCGCTGATGAACAGCAGTACCCGGCCGCCGGCCGACACGTGCAGGCTGAATGCGAAGATCACCTGTGCGATACCGGTGATCAGCAGATAGGCGCCGAAGAAGCTGGCTGCGACGACGATCGAGATCTTCGGCCAGGCGAGCACTGCGGCGCCGAGTGCCACCGCGAGAACGCCCGAGACCAGGGTGGATTTCCACAGGTGTGGCAGCAGGCTTGGGGGAGCGACGGTTGTCATATGCGCAGTCTCCCACAGCGTCAAACACCGCTGGACGATTACGGCACACCATGATCAGAAGATCGTTAACCTTCGGTTACCGGCGCTGCGAGCTGGGGCCACTGTGGTTAACGTCTTCGCCTTGGGGCACAAAGATGTCGGAAGTCGACGCAGGTGGATGACCACCGACGAGGAAAGAGGAAACGTGTCAGTTGGATGTATGAGTCGCCGGACCAGGGTGTGGCGCGTGGCGGCGGTATTCGTCGCCACGGGTGCACTGGCCCTGTCGGGTTGCGCCAAGAATGAGGACTCCGCCGCACCGTCCTCCACGACCAAGGCCGCGTCGGCGGAGAAGGTCGAATCCATCGCCAACACCGTTCCCGAGGCGATCAAGTCGTCCGGCAAGCTCGTGGTGGGCGTGAACATTCCTTACGCCCCCAACGAGTTCAAGGATGAGACCGGCAAGATCGTCGGCTTCGACGTCGACCTGGTCAACGCGATCGCGGCCACTCTGGGACTGCAGGCGGAGTTCCGCGAGTCCGATTTCGCCAAGATCATCCCCGCGGTGCAGGGCGACACCTTCAACATCGGGATGTCCTCGTTCACCGATACCAAGGAGCGGGAGCAGGCGGTCGATTTCGTCACCTACTTCTCGGCCGGTATTCAGTGGGCCCAGCCGAAGGGCGGCTCGATCGACCCGAACAACGCCTGCGGCAAGAAGGTGGCGGTGCAGGCCACCACCACCGAGGAGACCGACGAACTGCCTGCCAAGAGCAAGGCGTGCACCGATGCCGGCAAACCGGCCATCGACATCCTCAAGTTCGACAGCCAGGATGCCGCGACCAACGCGGTGGTGTTGGGACAGGCCGACGCCATGTCGGCGGACTCCCCGGTCACGCTTTACGCCATCAAGCAGAGCAACGGCAAGCTGGAGACCGCCGGGGAGACCTTTGAATCCGCGCCCTACGGCTGGCCGGTGAAGAAGGGCTCGCCGCTGGCGCAGTCCCTGGTGCAGGCGCTGCAGCATCTGATCGACAACGGCACCTACAAGCAGATCGCCGCCAACTGGGGTGTCGAGCCGGGCATGATCGACAAACCGGTGATCAACGGAGCGATCAACTGACCACTACCGATGCTCCGGAGGCTCCACCGGTAATACACGCGGTGCCCCTGCGCCACCCATGGCGGTGGGTGGGGGCGGCGGTGATCGTTGCGTTGACCGCGCTGTTCCTCTACGGCGCGGCCACCAACGACGCCTATCGCTGGTCGGTGTACCGCAAGTACCTGTTCGACCAGCGATTGCTCGAGGGTGCGTGGAACACCTTGCAGCTCACCATCTATTCGATGGTGCTGGCGATCCTGCTCGGCATCATCCTGGCGGTGATGCGGCTCTCGCCCAATCCGGTGTTCCGGTGGGTCTCCTGGGTGTTCCTCTGGATCTTCCGCGGTACCCCGGTGTACGTGCAGCTGGTGTTCTGGGGCCTGTTCCCGACCATCTACAAGAACCTCCAGCTGGGTATCCCGTTCGGCCCGACGTTCTTCACGTTCAACCTGCAGTCACTCTCGATTCCGTTCCTGCTCGCGGTCATCGGCCTCGGTCTCAACGAGGGCGCGTACATGGCCGAGATCATCCGTGCCGGAATCTCCTCGGTGCCGGAGGGACAGTCCGAAGCCTCGACGGCACTGGGCATGTCCTGGGGCATGACCATGCGTCGCACGGTGTTACCGCAGGCGATGCGGGTGATCATCCCGCCGACCGGCAACGAGATCATCAGCATGCTCAAGACCACCTCGCTGGTGACGGCCGTGCCGTACTCCTATGACCTGTACGGCATCGCGGTGCGCGATATCGGTGGCCGGATCTTCGAACCCGTGCCGATGCTGATGGTCGCCGCGACCTGGTATCTCGCGGTCACCAGCGTGCTGATGGTCGGTCAGTACTACCTGGAGCGGTACTTCTCCCGGGGCGCCTCGCGCAAGCTGACCACCAAACAGCTTGAGGCACTGGCCAAAGCACAAGCCGGGACAGGTGGAATGTGACAGTGGAAAACTCGGCTCCCGCGCAGCCCATGGTCAAGGCCGAACAGGTCTGCAAGAGCTTCGGCGCCCTGCAGGTGTTGAAGGGCATCACCCTGGAGATCGGCAGGGGTGAGGTGCTGGTCTTGGTCGGGCCGTCCGGTTCGGGCAAGTCGACCTTCCTGCGCTGCATCAACCATTTGGAACAGGTCAACGCCGGACGGCTGTACGTCGACGGCGAACTCGTCGGGTATCGCGAGCGGGGCAGCAAGCTGCTGGAGATGAGCCCGAAGGACGCGGCCAAGCAGCGTCGCGAGATCGGCATGGTGTTCCAGCATTTCAATCTCTTCCCGCACCGGACGGCGCTGGAGAACATCATCGAGGCACCCGTCCACGTCAAGGGGATGAAGCGCGACGCCGCGGTGGCGCGGGGCAAGGATCTGCTTGCGCAGGTCGGGCTCGGTGAGAAGGCCGATGCTTACCCGGCCCAGTTGTCCGGCGGTCAGCAGCAGCGGGTGGCGATCGCGCGGGCACTGGCGATGAGCCCCAAATTGATGTTGTTCGACGAACCCACGTCCGCGCTGGATCCCGAGTTGGTCGGGGAGGTGCTCGGGGTGATGAAGAACCTCGCCAGCGAGGGCATGACCATGGTCGTCGTCACCCATGAGATGGGTTTCGCCCGTGAGGTCGCCGATAAGGTGGTGTTCATGGACGGCGGTGTCGTGGTGGAAAGCGGTGCTCCACGTGAGGTGCTGACCAACCCTCAGCACGAACGCACGAAAGCCTTTCTGTCCAAGGTGATGTAGCCGCGGTGCGCAGCATGTCCGACCCGGCGGCCCCGCTGTGGCGGGCCGCGCAGGTGTTCAGGCTGTTCAGCTGGGTCTACGCGGGCGTGTTCTTCGTGTCGAAGAACTCCGAGCTGGATCGCCCCGTGCTCGGCATGGTCCTGTTCGGTGTGCTGACGGTGTGGAGCGTGGCGTGCGCGGTGGCGTATCTGCGCGGGTTCGGCCGCAACCGCGTCTGGGTGCTCGCCGAGGTGGCGGTGGTCGTGGTGCTGATGGCCACCACGCCGGTGGTCGCCTCCGCGCAGTGGACGTCGGCCAACCAAGCCTGGCCGACCACGTTGTGGGCCACCAATGCCGTTGTCTCGTCGGCGATTCTGGCCGGGCCGGTGCCGGGCATGGTCACGGGTCTGATCGTGATGGGCACCGCGGCGGCGCTGAAGGGCACCATCGCCGTCGATCTGGTGCGCACCCCGACCATCCTCATCGAGCTGGCGGTGGGGCTGGCTGTCGGCATGGCGGCCAGCACTGCCCGGCGCGCGCACGCCGAACTGGAGCGGGCCACCCGCCTGGCCGCGGCGCTGGCCGAACGCGAACGCCTGTCCCGGCAGGTGCACGACGGTGTCATGCAGGTGCTTGCCCTGGTATCCCGGCGGGGTCGCGAGATCGGGGGTGAGGCAGCGCAACTGGCCGAGGTGGCCGGTGAGCAGGAGCGGGCGCTGCGGCGGTTGGTCAGTGTCGCCGACACCGCGCAGGTCGGGGGCATATCGGTGACTGATCTCGGTGCGCTACTGCGCGGATATGCCTCCGACCGGGTCGCGGTGAGCTTGCCCGCTGCCGCGGTATACCTCGACGCCCGGGTGGCCGACGAGGTGCTGGCCGCCGCCGTCAATGTGCTGACCAACGTCGAGCGGCACGCCGGCCCGGGCGCGAAGGCTTACGTGCTCCTGGAGGACCTCGGTGGATCGGTGGTCGTGAGCATCCGCGATGACGGCCCCGGTATCCCGGCCGGTCGGCTGGCCGAGGCCGAGAACGAAGGGCGGGTCGGGGTGTCGAAATCCATTCGGGGACGGATGCAGGCATTGGGCGGCGATGCCGTCCTGACCACGTCGGAGGGTGGCGGGACGGAATGGGAACTGACGGTGCCACGGGAATCGACAGCGCGATGACGAGCATCATGGTGGTCGACGACCACCCCATCTGGCGGGACGCGGTGGCACGCGATCTGGCCGAGGCCGGGTTCGAGGTGGTGGCCACCGCGGATGGTGTCGGGTCGGCGCGGCGGCGGGCCGGGGCGGTCAAGCCCGATGTGGTGGTGATGGACATGCGACTGTCCGACGGCACCGGTGCGCAGGCCACCCTCGAGGTGCTGGCGGTCTCGCCGGCGTCACGGGTCTTGGTGCTGTCCGCCTCAGATGAGCGCGACGACGTACTGGAGGCGGTGAAGGCCGGCGCCACCGGCTATCTGGTCAAGAGCGCGTCCAAGGCGGAGCTGGGTGACGCGGTCCGCGCCACCGCGCAGGGCCGGGCGGTGTTCACACCGGGGTTGGCCGGGTTGGTGCTGGGGGAGTACCGGCGGATCGCGCAGAACCCGCAACCCGGCCCGGCCGGCCCCAGCCTCACGGACCGGGAGACCGAGATCCTGCGGTACGTGGCAAAGGGGTTGACCGCCAAGCAGATCGGCGAGCGTCTGTCGCTCAGCCACCGCACCGTGGAGAACCACGTGCAGGCCACCTTCCGCAAGTTGCAGGTGGCCAACCGGGTCGAGCTGGCCCGTTATGCGATCGAGCACGGCCTGGATCGCGAACCCGAAGTCGAGTAGTCCTACTCATCCGCTGGATCCGCACCCGCGTCACGATGGCGGGTATGACCGAACCCCAGCAGGCTCTCGTCCGGCTGTCGGCCGAGTTCGCCGCCATCGCCGGCCAGTTGACCCGTGCCTCCGCCGAGTTGTACGACCTCGGTGTCCGGCTCAACGGCCAACCTGCCGTGCCCGCGCCGGTGTATTGGCCCTACCCGCAGCAGCCGCAGCCGCAGCCGCAGCCGCAGCCACTGCCACTGCCACTGCCACAACCGGCGCCGGTGCCTCGGGAGCCGACGAATTGGATCGGCAAGGCGCTCGCCGCGGCCGGGGTCGCGGTGACGCTGATCGGGGTGGTGCTGCTGGTCGTGCTCGCCGCCCAGGCCGGTCTGCTCGCCCCGCCCGTGCGGGTGGCCGGTGGCGTGGTGCTGGCGGCCGCCCTGGTGTCCTGTGGCTTGTGGCAGCGGTCGCGCCCCGGAGGGGCGGTGGGCGCCATCGCGCTGGCCGCCACCGGCATTGCGGCCGCCTATATCGATGTTCTTGCGGTCACGACCATGTACGACTGGCTGCCCGCGCCGGCCGGGCTGGCGGTGTCGGCAACGGTGGGCGGCGGCGGGCTGCTGCTGGCGCGGCGTTGGGAGACCGAACAGCTGGCGCTGCTGGTCTTGGTGCCGTTGATCGTGCTGGCGCCGATCGTGGCGGGTGGTATCACGCTGCTGCTGGTGGGTTTCATGCTCGCGCTGTCGGCGGCGACGCTGCCGGTACAGATCGGCCGGGACTGGCTGTGGATGTTCGCGGCCCGCACGGCGGCCGGTAGCGCGCCGGTGATGCTCGCGCTGGTGGGCGTGGCGTTTGGCTCGGGCCACGATGCGTGGCTGGCCGGGGCGTGCGCGCTCGCGGCGATCCTTGCCTTGGGATCGGCGTTGGTGGTGTTGCCGCACAGCACACATCGTGGAGCGGTGGCGCTGCTGGCGGCCGCGGGGGCGCTTCCGGTGCTGGCGGTCGGGGCGGCGGTACACGAGGTGGTCGCGGCCCTGATGGCGGCCGCGTTGTCGGCTGCGGTGCTGGCGCTCGTGCTGTCGGGGCACCGGATCCCCGGGGTGACGACGCCGGTGCGTCAGGTGTGGACCGCGTTATCGGCCATCTGTGCACTGGTGGCCGTCGGGGTGGGTTTCGCCGCACCGGTGGCCGGGCCGGTACTGCTGGCCATGGCGATACTCGCAGTGGTGGCGGGCCGGCACAGCGTGGCTGCGCAGTGGTCCGCGGCGCTGTTCGGTGGTTTCGGGGGGCTATATCTCTTGTCGATGGCCGGACCGGCCACCTTGACGTCGGCAACGGTGCTCACGGCACCGGACGCGGTGTCGGTGCTGATCTCCAGCGTGCTGCTGGGTGGCTACGCGGGCGCGCAGTGCTGGGCGGCTCGGTCGCGCCTCGACGGTGACCGCGGGCGACTGCTGCTGGCCGGAGCCGCGGCCGTCCTGGTCTATGCCGTCACCGTGTTCACCGTGACGGCCGGCGTTCTGATAGCGGGCCCTGGGGGCGGCTTCCTGGCCGGGCAGATGGCTGCGACCATCTGCTGGATCGCCCTGGCGGCAGCGCTGTTCGGCTACGCGGCCCGGCGGGCCCGTGAGGACCGCTCACTACCCATCGGTGCGGGGATGGCGCTGGTCGCCGCTGCCGTGGCCAAGCTCTTCGTGTTCGACCTGGGCACGCTCGACGGCATGTTCCGGGTGGCCGTGTTCATCGTGGTCGGCCTGGTGTTACTGGGTATGGGTGCCGGTTATGCCCGGCTGTTGAGCCAGCAGCACCGGAACTGATCGATATTTTCTGGAATCATTCCAGAAAATGTCGGGTTGCACCGTGTATGACCACGTCAACTCGCCGCACCGAAACCGATGTCAAGGGATTCCAGGCTTCCGCAGCACTGAGCGCCCACCTACAGCAGGTCCTGGTCGACCTGATCGAACTGCATCTGCAGGGCAAGCAGGCGCACTGGAACGTCGTCGGCACGAACTTCCGAGATCTCCATCTGCAATTGGACGAGCTCGTCGACTTCGCACGTGCGGGCAGCGATACCGTCGCCGAGCGCTTGCGGGCACTCGATGCGGTCGCGGACGGCCGTTCCGACACCGTGGCCGCCACCACCACGCTGCCGGGGTTCCCTCCATACGAGCGCGGCACGGCAGAGGTGGTGGACCTGATCGCCACACGTATCTATGCCGCAGTGCAGACGCTGCGCGATGTACACGACGAGGTGGACGGCGAGGATCCGACCACCGCGGACATCCTGCACCAGTTGATCGACGGCCTGGAGAAACTGGCCTGGCTCATCAAGTCGGAGAATCGCAAGGTGTGAGCCGAATCGGCGAGGCGCCGGATCGTAGTGACACGTCGCCATTTGTGCTTGCTGAGCCGTGGTGACCCCGAAATAGCGTTGGCCGAGGCGGGGTCTTCGTCCCCGGCGTCAGCCAACCGACGACGGAGCCCGATCTCGCGCCGGTCGTGGTGCCTGGCGCCGTCGTGACCGCACGGTGTGGACTGTCGACCGTGTCGGTAGCCGAGGGTGGACGGTCGGTGCCGGAAGGATCCGCACGGCTGCTGTGCCGGCAACAATCTCCCCTGGCGAGGATGCCGATGACGGCCCTGGGGGCCGTGGGGGTGGCCATCGGCGCCGGTCGCGCGAGGGGGCGACCTGCCCCGGGCCGGGTATCCGGAGTGCGATGTCTCTCACATGCCAGGATCGGGCCTCCCGAGGCGGATCGCCAAGGGGTATCGGCAAATGTTGTCCAGGACGGTGTCGGGGTGGATGTCCGTCGAACATACGACGGTGATTGCGTGTTTGCCACGTCGGCATGCTTGGACGTTGATGAGAGCCGCCAAGAAGGCCGCTGTGCTGAGCTGTATGGAAACCGTTGCGCGCCTGTGATTCTGCTGTGATACGGATCACTTCGGCTGTTAGTCAGGCGCAGCTGCTCTGGGCTGAATCTTTGCCATAAGTCGACTAATGCGTATCGAATAAGTTTGTCCTTAATCCCGTGGGAAATTTGCCTAACTTGGTGAAATCGGAATGTCGGAATGGTGCCGAAAATTACGCTTGAGTAATCTCGCGAAAAAACTGGCGGAACCGTCAATAGGCGTGCAATATCCGTGTCCTGACATCGAATCGCACTGCATCGGAACAGGAGTCACCATGGGGGAGCCCGTGCATAAGCCGGTCAAAAAGGTCGCCACGCGCTGCGCTATTGCGGTGACAGCAACGGCACTAATAGCAGGATCGCCGGGCCAATTCACGTCGCCAGTGTCCTTGCCAGCCATCAGGCATGCGTCCTATGACATCGTGAACACGGCCGCCGTTGACGAGCAGGCCGCCACGGTCGGAATAGCCGAGTCCTACCTTTATTACGAGGTGGCCAATGCCACCACAACGGCGGAACGGCAGTCCCTGATCAACAAGGCGCTGGATGCCCTGCAATCGGTGGGCGCCAGTGACGTCCGGATCGGCATTCCATGGAACGCGGTCGAGACCGCGGACGGAAAGTACAACTGGTCCGTCACCGACATGATCGTGTCGGAGGCGCAGAAGCGCGGAATGGGCATCCTCGCGTCCATCAGTCATGCGCCGTCCTGGGCGGGTGGCGGTATCGGCAGTGCCCATCCGAGTACCGATCAGGCAGCGGCGCTCTCCCAATTCGCTTCGCAGTTTGCGGATTTCACCTCGGTTGTGGCCAATCGCTACTCCACGGGAGATTTCGCCGGCGCGATCTCGTCCTACGAGATCTGGAATGAGCCCAACGGTGCCCTCGAGTGGAATCCGTCGGACCCCGCGGCGTACACCGCCATCTTGAAGGCCGCCTACACCGCCATCAAGGCCGTCAACACCGATATCAAGGTCATCGGCGGAGTAGTGGGAGCGGGGTGGGGAGTCCCGGGCCTGTCGGTCGACCCGGTGGGCTTCGTGGCGGCCATGTACGCGGCGGGCGCCAAGGACTTCTTCGATGCGTTGTCGTTTCATCCCTACAGCCAGAGCTTGCCGTTCAGTTCCGGTGTCAACGCCACCCTGCCCGGTGGATTGTCCGCCGTTCAGCAGGTGAAGGCGATCCGGGCACTGATGGCCGCCAACGGCGACGATGACCTGAAGATCTGGATCAGCGAGTACGGCTATTCGACGGTGGGCGGTTCGGAAGCCGAGCAGTTGAAGCAGGCCAAGTTCATCGCGGACCTGATCAACTACTGGCAGACGTTCGACGGCGGCGGCCCGATCTTCCTGTACACCGCCCACGACACCTATCCGAACAGTTCCAACGCCGAGTACAACTTCGGACTGTTCACCTACAACTGGGTGGCCAAGTACGCAGCGGGGATCGTCAAGCAGTTGATCGCCAATCCGTCGGCGGTCATCGATTTCCCGGGGACGCTCCCGGGCGCGGTGACGGGGACGCTCAGTGCGCTCGCACAGCAGGTCGCCGCGGCGGTCAACCAGATCGTCAACGCCGTCGCCGGCGTCGTCATGTCCCCGGTGAAGATGGCCCTCAACGTCGCGAGTTCGATCGCCAATGCGCTCGCGAATCTGAAGAAGGCGCTCACGAGGACGTCGACCACCACCGCTGCCAAAGCCGGTGCGACCGTGTCGGCGCTCAGTGTCGCGGCCGCGCCCGTCGATGCGACGACGGCCGAGGCCGTGACGAACCCGGGGACGTCGGAGGTCGCCAAGACCGCGACGGTGGAGGCGGCGACCGGCGAGGTGCCCGCGAAAGAGTCGGCCACCACGGCGGCGGAGGTGGGATCGCAGCCTGAGGTCGTGACGGAACCCGTCACCGTGACCGAACCCGTCACCGTGACGGAGCCGGTCGTGACAGAGCCGGTCGTGACAGAGCCGGTCGTGACGGAGCCGGTCGTGAAGGAACCCGTCACCGTGACGGAACCGGCAACCGTAGCGGAACCGGTCGCCGCCACCGAACCGGCAACCACCCCGGCGACGTCGGCCGATACGGCCGGCACTGACGACCAGGCCGCCACCGCCACCCAGACGGCTACCGACGTCAAGTCATCGACCGACGCCAAGTCCGGCGCCGATCGACCGCGTAAGACGTGGCGGTTCGGCCCGCGTCACGTCGCAAAGAGCGATACCGCGGCGGCGGCCGACGGTTCCGAGTCCGGCTCCACGGGTGTCAAGTCCCGCCCCGGTCTCCGCTGGCCCAAGCCGAAGCCGCGGGCGACGACCACCACCGGGGCGTCCGGTGGGTCGGATTCTTCGGAGTCGTCCCACACCGCGAGCGCAACCTCGGGCAGTGGAAGCGGCGGATCCGCCGATTGAGAAGCAGGGGAGGAACGAAGGGCCGCGACATACTCGCGGCCCTTCGTTTTGGGGCCGGCAGGACGCGTTCCCGCCGTCGACGGGAACGCGTGACCCGCCCCGGTGGGCGTTCGGATCCCTCACTCGCCGATTCCCGGTGGCGTTGAACCTCATCCTGCGGCTTCGGTCCGGGAACGTGCCGGCCAGCAACCGGATTGACCCCCTCCCACATGTCAGGATCGGCGCGCCGAACGGTCGGCGACACGCAGCTGCTGGCAAACGTTGCCTCGGGTCATCGCGGCGGCGGGCATGGGGGTGGAGCGAACTTCCGTTCAACTTTGCCAAGTCGGTCCTCGGAGGGTCGGCTGGAACGTTCGAAGCAGGCGCCATTCGGCGGGAAGTGGCGAGCGCAAAGCTAGAACCTGCGAGGTTGCTCCGCGCCGCGGGCTGGGGTCACTCTCGGGAACGGCGATCGCCCATGTTTGCCCCTTTGCCATAACCCGGATTATGGGGACGCATTCGGATATTTCCGCATGGGTCAATTGTTTGCCTAAATTACGCAGTTTCGGCTAAGCGCTTTGGCGCATTTATTACCGCTGGGTAAGTTATGCAATTACCCGTCGGTTCAGTTAATTTGCGAGCAATGTGCAGGCAAGGCACAGGTGTCCCGATCTGCAGAAGAAACGAGGTGGTCGAAATGTGGAGACATGCTCCTCGACCGGTGCGCGGCGTGATGGTGCGCGCAGTAATAGGGTTGACCGCCACAGCAATGATCGCGGCGACCGGAAGTCATTTCGTCATGCCCGACGTGAAGCGTGTCGCGTCGTACGACATCCTCAACGTCGCCGCGATTGACGACTCCCCGTCGACGGTCGGCATTTCCGAGGGCTCGGACTGGTATTACGCGGTGAACGACGCCCTCTCCAAACCGGGCATCACGGCAGCTGAGATCGAGGCAATCCGGGCGGACGTCGACCAGCGACTCCAGTCGATGTTGGATATCGGTGTCACGAACGTTCGTGTGCTGGTGCCGTGGGCCAACATCGAACAGAAGGACCCGAGTCTCTCGCAGAGCACCCGGAACTGGAACGCGCTCGACATGATCGTCAATGCCGCGAATGCCAAGGGTATGGGCATTCTGGGCGTGCTCAACTCGACGCCGGTGTGGGCTACGGAGTCGACGCCGATCAACGGTCAGCCGACGGACGTCAACGACTTCGCCGATTTCGCCAAGCAGGTGGCTCTGCGCTACGGCGACAAGATCAGCGCCTACGAGGTCTGGAACGAACCGAACGCCTTCATCTTCTGGAATCCGGTGGACCCGGTCGACTACACCACGATGTTGAAGGCGACGTACACCGCACTCAAACAAGCCGCCAGTCAGCTCAACATCGACATCTCCGTGATCGGAGCGGTGGTGGGTGCCGGTTCGACGTGGGGCAATTTGACGATGAACCCTGTCGACTTCGTCACGGCGATGTATAACGCAGGGGCAAATGGCTACTTCGACGCGCTGTCATTTCACCCTTACGACTATTATGCGAAATTCTCTGACGGCAACGTTGCATTGTCGCAGGCTCAGCAGCTGCGCGAACTGATGGATTCCTATCTCGCGCCGGGCCAGGAGCAACTGAAGTTGTGGATCAGTGAGTACGGGCTTCCGACGAACCTGGTTTCCGAAACAGCGCAAAAGGACTTTATCACCGACTTCATCAACTTCTGGCAGACCGTCGCGGGAGCGGGACCCATCTTTCTGTACACCACACGGGACACTGCGGGGGCCGGTGAGGATCTCAACAACAATGAGGCACACTTCGGGCTGTTCTACGAGGACGGGACACCGAAACCCATCGCTCTCGTCCTCAAAGAGCTGATCCAGTCGCTGCAGCCGACCACACCGACCGAACCTTCGAACCCGGTGACATCTGTGCTGCAGCTGCTCGGACAGCTGATCAACAATGTGCTGAGCTTCGTGCCGAATCTGATCAGTGCCCTCGTGACCTCGGTGGTCACCGCGATCACCCAGATTTTCAAGGGATTCGGCGGGCAGACGGCCACCGCGACGGCTCTGAGCGCTGCCCGCACGGCCACGGTAGAGGGGGTCTCCGCGGAGACGGTGGAGTCGGCGGCTCTCGCCGGGGACAAGGTCTCGACGGCTGGTGAAGAGGCCAAGTCCGGCGAATCCGAGGCCACCACCGAGGCGGCTACCACCGAGGCGGCCACGACTGAGGTGGCGGCCACCGCCACCGAGGTGACCGAGCCGACCACCGTCACCACCGAGGCGACCGCCGTCGAGGCCGAGAAGGTCGACACGGTCGAGGAGTCGACGACCACGACACCGGCGGCCGAACCGGTCGGGACCGCTGTCGAACCCGTCGACACCACCAAGGTGGACACCACCAAGGTCGACGCCACGAAGGAAGCAGAAGTTCCCTCAACAGGTACCGACACGACGACGAAGCCCGACACGACGACGAAGCCCGACACGACGACGAAGGACGACACCACCGAGTCGGAGACCACCAAGGCGGGCACGTCGAAGGATGACGCCAAGGGCGATACCAAGCCCGACAGCACGACCGATGGCAAGGCCGGCGATACGCCCAAGCCGGCTGCCGCGTCCGGCAGTGCCGGAGCCGACAAGAACGGCGAGGGTGCAAAGGCCACCCGCGAGGGATCGAAGGCCGGTCACCCCGAGCGCGGTACGAAGCCCAAGGATGGGGTCAAGGACAACGACGGGGTCAAGTCGGTCAAGCCGGCTCGCCACGGTGCGGCTGCAACGTCCGCTACCGCGTCCAAGTCCGACGATGGGGGCACGAAGGCCGGGGCGTCCGCATCTTCGGGTTCGGGCGGCTCCGAGTAGGGAAACAAGGGAGGAAATGAGGGGCCGCGGCGACGCGGCCCCTCATTCTTTATGTCTGTCCTGGTGCCCTCGGTGAGATTCGAACTCACACTGCACGGGTTTTGAATCCGTTTCCTCTGCCAGTTGGGATACGAGGGCCTGCACTGGTGCGGGTTACCACCATAGAGGATGGCCGGACCGGTCCCAGATCCCGGGCCGACGCGCCCATTTAACCCCGAGGTCGCTCATCGCCGTCCTTCACGAGACAATGGCGGAATGACCGACGCTCCTACGCCGCGCCGTGTCCTCATAGCCGAGGACGAAGCACTGATCCGACTCGACCTGGCAGAGATGCTGCGCGAGGAGGGTTATGAGGTCGTGGGGCAGGCCGGCGACGGCCAGGAGGCTGTCGACCTGGCCGAGAGCCTCAAACCCGACCTGGTGATCATGGACGTGAAGATGCCGCGCCGCGACGGTATCGACGCGGCCTCCGAGATCGCCTCCAAGCGCATCGCGCCCATCGTTATCCTGACCGCCTTCTCGCAGCGCGAGCTCGTCGAACGGGCCCGTGACGCCGGGGCGATGGCCTACCTGGTCAAGCCGTTCTCCATCACCGATCTGATCCCCGCCATCGAGGTCGCGGTGAGTCGGTTCAGTGAGATCGCGGCGCTGGAGAACGAGGTGGCGAGCCTGTCCGACCGGCTGGAGACACGCAAGCTCGTCGAGCGGGCCAAGGGTTTGCTGCAGGCCAATCAGGGCATGACCGAACCCGAAGCGTTCAAATGGATCCAGCGCGCGGCGATGGATCGGCGCACCACCATGAAACGGGTCGCCGAGGTCGTCCTGGAAACACTCGACCCGCCCAGCGGCGAATCGTCTTCTGCCTGATCCCTGTGGACGGCCTGGGTTAACACTGCGTTTCCGGTCCTGCGCGACACCAGCTCGCGGTACCGACGCGCCGCGGGCAATCGTTCAACATCGCGCAACCCGGCGACCGGTTGGCTAGTGTCTACCCGAGGCATCAGCGAACGGCCGACCTGCGGCTCATCGTCGATGCCGTTGGAATCCATGACCCGGAGGTGAAGCGTGCGCAGTCGCGTGGCACGGAATGCATTTGCGCTCGGCGGTGCTGGTCTGCTGGTACTCGGCATTGCCGGGTGCAACCAGTCCTCGCCCGAGCAGAGCACGTCGAAGGCGGACCTGAAGATCGTCGAGCAGGTCCAGATCGACGAGAACGGCACGGAGGTCAAGGCGGCCGCGGGTGCCACTCCGGCCGATCCCGCCGGCGACGGCAAGGCCACCTGCCCGCCCGTGTCCATTGCGATGGCCGGTGCGCTCAACGGTCCGGACGCCGCCTTGGGCATCAACATCAAGAACGGTGTGCAGCTCGCGATCGACAAGCACAACGCCGCCAACCCCGGCTGCCAGGTTCAGCTCAAGCCGTTCGACACCGAGGGTGACCCGCAGAAGGCGACGGCCATCGCCCCCCAGATCGTGGACGACCAGTACACGATCGGTCTGGTCGGCCCGGCCTTCTCCGGCGAGACCAAAGCCACCGGTACGGTTTTCGACCAGGCCGGACTCGTCGCCGCCACGGCATCGGCCACCAACCCGACGCTGAGCCAGAACGGCTGGAAGACCTTCTTCCGCGGCCTCGCCAATGACGCCGTCCAGGGCCCGTCGGTGGCCAACTACCTGAAGAACACGTTGGGCTACAAGAAGATCTGTGTGATCGACGACAGCACCGACTACGGGCTGGGCCTGGCCACCGCGGTGCGCGACACCCTGGGCCCGGTCGCCGACTCCGGTTGCAACATCTCGGTGAAGAAGGGCGACAAGGACTTCTCCGCCGCGGTCACCCAGGTCAAGGGGATCAGCCCGGATGCCGTCTTCTACAGCGGCTACTACTCCGAAGCGGCCCCGCTGGTGCAACAGCTCCGCGACGGTGGCTACACCGGTGTCTTCTCCTCGGCTGACGGCACCAAGGATCCCGAGTTCGTCAAGCAGGCCGGCGAGGCCTCCAAGGACGCCATCCTGGCCTGCCCGTGCGGCCCGGCCACCGGCACGTTCGCCGAGGACTACAAGAAGAAGTTCAACACCGAGGCGGGGACCTACAGTGCGGAGGGCTATGACCTCGGCACCATCCTGCTCAAGGGCATCGACTCGGGTGCCATCACCCGGCCGGCGCTGCTGGACTTCGTGAAGAACTACAACGGCCAGGGTGTGGCCCGCAACTACCAGTGGACCGACAAGGGTGAGCTCACCACCAACCTGATCTGGATCTTCAAGGTCCAGTAGGTAATTCGCTGACGCCAGAACGCGTCCGGGACCCCGGTTCCGGACGCGTTCTCGTTCCAGACAGCCGCACTTATCGACCAGGAGCCCGCCACCGGATGACCCCCGATTGCATCGGTCAGTACGTCTGCACCGCAGCCAATATCAACTTCAACGTCGACAACCTGGTGAACGGGTTCGGCCAGTTGACGATTGACGGTCTGTCGTGGGGAGCGATCTACGCACTCGTCGCGGTCGGCTACACCCTGGTGTTCGGCGTGCTGCGGTTGATCAACTTCGCCCATTCCGAGATCTTCATGCTCGGCATGTTCGGCGCCTATTTCGCGCTCGACATCATCCTCGGTTTCACCCCGAGTGGCACGCCGTACAACAAGGGCATCGCGTTGACGGTGTTGTATCTGGCGATCGCGATGGTGGTCGCCATGGCGGTGTCGGGGTCGGCCGCGGTCGGGCTGGAAATGGTGGCGTACCGCCCGTTGCGCAAGCGCAACGCCCGGCCGCTGACCTTCCTGATCACCGCCATCGGCATGTCGTTCGTGCTGCAGGAGTTCGTGCACTTCGTCTTGCCGAAGTTGATCACAGGCTACGGCGGCAGTAACGCCCAACAACCGATCATCTTGGTGCAACCCAAGACTCAGTTCACGATCTTCGGCGCGACGGTGTCCAACGTGACCATCGTGATCTTGCTGGCCGCGCTCGTGTTGGCGCTGCTGACCGATATCGCCATCAACCGCACCAAGTTCGGCCGCGGCATTCGCGCCGTCGCCCAAGACTCGACGACGGCCACCCTGATGGGTGTGTCGCGGGAGCGGGTCATCATGACGACGTTCCTGATCGGCGGTCTGCTCGCCGGTGCGGCCGCTCTGCTCTACACCCTGAAACTCCCGCAGGGGATCATCTACTCGGGCGGATTCCTGTTGGGAATCAAGGCGTTCTCGGCCGCGGTGCTCGGCGGTATCGGCAACCTGCGCGGCGCCCTGCTCGGTGGTCTGATCCTCGGGATCATGGAGAACTACGGCCAGGCACTGTTCGGCACCCAATGGCGTGACGTGGTGGCGTTCGTGCTGCTGGTACTGGTGCTGTTGATCCGGCCGACGGGCATACTCGGTGAGAGCCTGGGGAAGGCACGCGCATGACTCATCAGCAGACGGGCGGCTGGCGGCGCACCGTGCTCGCGCCGGGAGACGGCCTGCGCCAGTGGTGGTCTGAGCTCGGCCGTCCGGGCAAGTGGATCTTCGGGGCCGTGCTGTTCCTGCTCCTCGGGCTGTTGCCGCTATACACCCCGGGCTTCCTGGACACCCCGGGAATCAGCTTCGGTGGCACCATGGCGCAGTTCGCGATGATCGCGATCATCGCGATCGGCCTCAACGTCGTCGTGGGCCAGGCGGGCCTGCTCGATCTCGGCTACGTCGGTTTCTATGCCGTCGGCGCCTACACGGTCGCGTTGCTCACCAGCCCGGACAGTCCGTGGAACAAGGTCGGTCCGGACGGGTTCTTCAGCAAGGACTGGGCCTGGTTGTCCTGTGTCCCGATCGCCATGGCGGTGACGGCACTGGCCGGGCTGATCCTGGGCACGCCGACGCTGCGATTGCGCGGCGACTATCTGGCGATCGTCACCCTCGGGTTCGGTGAGATCATCCGGCTGCTCGCGGATAACCTCACCGATGTCACCAACGGCCCGCGTGGGCTCAACGAGATCGCGTATCCGAGGCTGGGGGAGAACGAGCATCTGCCCAATGGTGTGTTCTCCAGCGGTAATTCGGCGGGGGACGCCAACTACGGCACCTGGTGGTTCTGGCTGGGTCTGGTGTTCATCGTCATCGTGCTGCTTCTGGTCGGAAACCTGGAACGCAGCCGGGTCGGCCGGGCCTGGGTGGCCATCCGCGAGGACGAGGATGCCGCGGAGGTCATGGGCGTCAACACCTTCAAGTTCAAGCTGTGGGCGTTCGTCATCGGTGCGGCCATCGGTGGGCTCTCCGGTGCCCTGTACGCCGGCCAGGTCCAGTACGTGGCGCCGCCGACGTTCAACATCATCAACTCCATGCTGTTCCTGTGCGCCGTGGTCCTGGGTGGCCAGGGCAACAAGCTGGGGGTGGTCTTCGGCGCGTTCATCATCGTCTACCTGCCCAACCGGCTGCTCGGGGTGCACTTCCTCGGGATCAACCTGGGCGATCTGAAGTATCTCTTCTTCGGTCTGGCGCTGGTGGTACTGATGATCTTCCGGCCGCAGGGCCTGTTCCCGGTACGCCAGCAACTACTGAGCTACGGCAAATCCGCGCGCAATCTGCTTCGCCGGGCCGACGACTCGAAGGCGGCAGCATGACCGATCCGGCCGTCGATGAGGAACTGGCTGCGCTGCACCGCGACGTGAAGGCCGCCGAGGGTGAGAAACTGTTGGAGACAAAGGATCTCACCGTCAAGTTCGGCGGTCTCACCGCGCTTGACTCGGTGTCCTTCGACATCAAGCGCGGCGAGATCCTGGGTCTGATCGGTCCCAACGGGGCGGGCAAGACCACCTGCTTCAACGCGATCACCGGGGTGTACCGGCCCAGTGCCGGCAGCGTCACGTTCGACGGCGCACCGCTGGGCAAGATCAAGCGCCATCAGATCACCCGCCGCGGCATCGCCCGCACCTTCCAGAACATCCGGCTCTGGGGCGAGATGACCGCTCTGGAGAACGTGGTGGTGGGCACCGACGCCCGGCACAAGACCTCGGTGCCCGGCGCGCTTGTGCGCACGCCGCGGCACCGGCGCGAGGAGAAGGACGCCATCGAGCGGGCCGCCGCGCTGCTTCAGTTCGTCGGAATCGCGCACCGTGGTGAGGAGAAGGCCAAAAACCTGCCCTACGGCGACCAGCGTCGCCTGGAGATCGCACGCGCTCTGGCCACCGAGCCCAAGCTGCTGTGCCTGGACGAGCCGGCCGCGGGATTCAACCCGAGCGAGAAGGCCGCGCTCATCGACCTGATCCGCGCAATCCGGGATGACGGCTACACCGTGCTGTTGATCGAGCACGATATGCGGCTGGTCATGGGCGTCACCGACCGCATCGTGGTGCTGGAGTTCGGGCGCAAGATCGCCGACGGGCTGCCCGCGGAGATCCGGGAGGATCCGAAAGTGATTGCCGCCTACCTGGGAGTGCCCGATGACGAGCTCTGATCCGGCGGACCCGCGCCCCATCCTGCTCGAGGTGCGCGACGCCGTCGTTCATTACGGCAGAATCCAAGCGCTGCACGGCGTTTCGCTGGAGGTGCGAGAAGGCGAACTGGTCACGCTGCTGGGCTCCAACGGGGCGGGCAAGACCACCATGATGCGCGCGATCTCCGGACTGCGGCCGCTGACGTCGGGATCGGTGTGGTTCGACGGCACGGACATCTCCAAGGTCAAAGCGCACCGACGGGTGACGCAGGGGCTCATCCAGGCCCCCGAAGGCCGCGGCGTGTTCCCCGGGATGACGGTGGTCGAGAATCTGGAAATGGGCTGTTACGGAAGGAAATTCGACTCCAAACGCGACCATGACGAGCGCCTCGACTGGGTGATGACGACGTTCCCCCGGCTGGCGGAGCGGCGCGCCCAGGTGGGTGGCACCCTGTCCGGCGGCGAACAGCAGATGCTGGCGATCGGCCGTGCGTTGATGGCCCGGCCGAAGGTGCTGCTGCTCGACGAGCCGTCGATGGGTCTGGCGCCCATGATCATCTCGCAGATCTTCCGGATCATCACCGAGATCAACAAGCAGGGCACGACGGTGCTGTTGGTCGAGCAGAACGCACAGCAGGCGCTCAGCAGGTCCGACCGCGCGTACATCCTGGAGACCGGGGCGGTGACCCGCAGCGGCAATGCCCCCGATCTGTTGAAGGACGACAGCATCCGGGCGGCGTATCTCGGGGTGGCCTGACGCTCCCTGCCTGTCGTCGGCCTGTGCGCAGTCTGCGCACAGGTATCTCATAACGACGCACAGGTTCCTCATGGCTGGCGCTGAATTCCAATCGGCAGACTCGATTTCGGTTGGGGCTTAGTGAATGGAGCGCGAGACCGATGAACAGGTGCATCAAAGTGGTGGCGAGTTCGGCCGTCTTGGCTGGTCTGGCCGCCGGAGCGCTCGGCACCGGAGTTGCCACCGCGGCGCCGCAGTGCCCGCCTGGGGTGCAGAACTGCCAGGGCGGTGGCCCCGGTGGCCCTGCTGGGCGTGACAACGGTCCCGGTGGTGGTCCGGGCAATAACGGACCGGGTGGCCCCGGCCGGCACGACAACGGACCTGACGGTCCTGGCTGGCACGACAATGGACCCGGCGGGCCCCCGCGGGACGGGTCACCCGGCTGGCATCCGGATCGGCCGCCGGCACTTCCGCCCGGTCAGTTCGACCGGCCCGCGCCACCGAACTGGGCTCCCGACTGGAACTGGGGACCGGGCCAGGGGAACGTCCCGGGCTGGGCGTCGCAGCGGCCGGGACCCCCGTGGTGGGCGCCGTTCGCACGCGTCTTCTGGTCAGACGTGCGCAACTCGTGGGGGTTCTGGTGGGGTCCCTTCTGGTTCCCCGCCTAGTCGACTGGCCGCCGAACATGTGCTCGTGTACGTGAATTCGCAAATAGGCTGATACGCGAGCGCAGGTTTGCGCGCGGCAGCGCGGTTACACTCCCGATGGTGAGTGATCGAATCTCGGTCGTGATCGCGGAGGATTCCCTGCTGGTCCGTGACAGTGTCATGCGATCGCTGTCCACCGTGCCCGAGGTCGATGTCGTCGGCGTCGCCGAGGACTACGACTCCGCGGCAGAACTCGTCGCCTCATACCGTCCGACGATCCTGATGACGGATGTCCGGATGCCGCCGACCTCGACCGATGAGGGGATCCGGCTGGCGCGGTGGCTGCGCGCGGCGTATCCGGACGTCGGGGTGATCGTGTTGTCGAACTATGCGGACCCCGGTTACGCGGCGGGCCTGCTGGAAGGCGGCACCGCGGGCCGGGGTTACCTGCTCAAAGATCGGGTGTCGCATTTCGACGAACTGGGTGAGGCCGTGCGGCAAGTGGCTACCGGCGGCACGGTGCTCGACCCACTGGTGGTCGAGGCGCTGCTGGCCCAACCGCGGTCCGCGCCCGCACTGAGCAGGCTCACGCCCCGCGAGCGCGAGGTGCTCGGTGAACTGGCGACGGGCTTCAGCAACCGTATCGTCGCGCAGCGCCTGGTGCTCTCGCAGCGGGCGGTGGAAAAGCACATCAACTCGATCTTCGCCAAGCTCGAATTGACCGTCGACGATGGCGTTGACCGGCGGGTGAAGGCCGTGTTGATGTTCCTCGACCACCGTGGGACCGGCTGATCGTGCCGCCCGCGAATCCCGAAAGCAGTGGTGTGTACACCATCGTGCCGAGCAAATCTCTCGGGCACGATGACGTGGTGGCTGGAGAACAGATACGTGTCTGGGTCGTCGACGATCAAGCCAGCTTCCGTCGTGCGACCGCGGCGACGCTGGCGGCGATGGACGACTTCGTCATGGCCGGCGAATGTGAGACGGGCGAAACCGCCGTCGAACAGATGCGCAGCGGTGACGGCGACATGGTGCTGATGGACATCCACATGCCCGGCATGGGAGGTATCGAGGCCGCTCGGCAAATCTGTTCGGTGCGAACAGATTTGATCATCGTCCTGATGTCGACCTACGACATCGAAGACCTTCCCGCCGCGGCTGCGGACTGTGGCGCCGCGTCCTATCTGCACAAGGAGCGGCTGAGTCCGGACCTGCTGAGGCGCATATGGCGAGCCGGCGGCTGACCCTCGGACCCGCAACCCTGTCGGTGCCACGGTGGGAGGCCCCGAGGATCCTCATCCACGGCATCACGCGGTCCGCCTCGCCGCTTGATCGTGACCTGATCCTGCGGTTCCAGGATGAACGCTTTCAGGTCTTTCTCGTCGGCCACTTCGCCATGTGGTTCGGCGCCGGTGTCCTGCTCCCGATGTTTCAGTACATCTGGTTGCAGCGGTCGTTCTGGTTCCTGGTCCTGGGCGGGATCTCGGCCCTGCACTCCGTGGCGATCGTCGTCGCGATCCGGCTGGCGGCGCAGCAGAAGTACCAGCAGTCGATCGCCCTGGTGTGCATCGGCAACTGGATCGGTGTCCTGGTCGTCGTCTATGTCTCACCGCCGACGCTTGCGGTGATGGCAATCATGGCCTTGCTGCCGGCCTCGTTCGCCGAGCCGTACCTGCGATGGCAACGCGGGCTGGTGTATGCGGGAATGACCGGAGTCTGTCTGATGCTCGCCGGTGCACTGGCCCGCTTCATCCCGCCCAACGACGCGGTCCGGCACGCCACGCAGTGGGTGGAGACCTCCTTCGTCGTGTTCGGGCTGGGCATCACCGGCCTGAATCTGATGGCGATCGTGTGGCACAACGCGGCGGCGCTGCGCACCTCCCAGGTGCACCTGGCCGAGCGCGCTGTCGAACTCGCGGCATCGCGCACCCGGCTGAGCACCGCGGCCGACCAAGAACGCCGTCGTATCGAACGTGACCTGCACGACGGTGCCCAGCAACATCTGGTCGCCTTGTCGGTACTGATTCAGTTGGCGCGCAACGCCGATCGCGATGGCTATCAGCCGTTGCTGACCGAGGCCGCCGATCTGGTGGACACGGCCATCGCCGAGATCCGCAGACTCGCCCACGGTATCTATCCACCGCTGCTGCTCAGTGGTGGGCTCACCGAGGCACTGCCCACGCTGGGCGCGCACGCGGCCATACCCGTCCGGCTGGATCTGCAGAACATCGGGCGCTATCCGTCGGCCACCGAGGCCGCGTTGTATTACTGCTGTAGCGAGGCGCTGCAGAACGCGGCCAAACACGGCGGCCCCGGCACCGCCGTGTCCATCACCGGTGGCGCCGACGGGCGCACCCTGCGGTTGGTGATCGCCGACACCGGACCGGGATTCGATCACGCGACTGCCGGGATCGGTCTGACCAACATGGCCGACCGGCTCTCGGCGATCGGCGGTCAACTTGTCATCGATACGGCACCGGGGCGTGGCACCCGGATCGTCGCCACGGTCGACATTCCCGACCCGTCTGCCCTGCCCGCCACGTGAGTGGTGCATACACCACCGCCGATCGTGTTGCGTGCACGGTAGACCCCATCGCGTGAGTCCCGCAGGATGGGGAATCAGCATCGAAAGCAGTTGGCTCGCAAAATGTTCTAGCCATGGGGGTTCGCATGTCGACTACCGTTCTGCCGACCGGCACGGTGACGCTGCTGATGGCCGATGTCGAGGGTTCCACCCGGTCCTGGGAGGTGCAGCCAGAAGCGATGGCGGCCGCCATGTCGGGACTGGACCGTTCACTGTCCGAACTCGTCGACGTCCATCGCGGAGTGTGCCCGACGGCGCAGGGCGAGGGCGACAGCTTCGTCATCGCCTTCACCCGCGCCAGCGACGCGGTGGCCTGCGCGCTCGCGCTGCAGCAGGCCGTGCTGGCGCCCATCCGCTTGCGGATAGGTCTGCACAGCGGGGAAATCCAGCTGCGCGACCAAGGCAATTACATGGGACAGACGATCAACCGCGCCGCCCGGCTGCGCGATATCGCGGTGGGTGGGCAAACGCTGATGTCCGGAACGACGTCCGACCTCGCGGGTGAGTCGCTGCCCGAGGACGCCTGGCTGATCGACCTGGGCCGCCATCCGCTGCGCGACATCACGCGCCCGGAGCGGGTATCGCAACTGTGCCACCCCAGCCTGAGCATCAACGTCCCCCCACTGCGCGCCGACCGAGACGACGTACTCCACTGGCGCCCAGTCCAATTGACCTCGTTCGTGGGCAGGTCCTGCGAACTCGCGGAGATCGCGAAGCTCTTGGCGGAGTGCCGGCTGCTCACCCTCACCGGCGCCGGCGGCGTCGGCAAGACGCGGCTCGCCGTGGCGGCGGCCGACCACACGGCGGAGCTGTTCGAGGACGGGGTCCGGTGCGTGGAGCTTGCCGCGGTGACGGACCCCGACATGGTGCCGCAAGCCGTGGCCCAGGCACTCGGGTTGTCCGATCCGCGCGGCCGCTGCGCCACCCCGGATGTGTTGACGCGCACCATCGGTGACCGGCGCCTGCTCTTGGTCGTGGACAACTGTGAACACCTGTTGGACGCCGCCGCGGCGCTGGTCGGGGAGATCCTGCGGTCCTGCCCGAACGTCACCGTGCTGGCCACCAGCAGGGAGCCACTGGCGGTCGGCGGTGAGCAGGTGTGGCGGGTGCCGTCGATGTCGCTCGATGACGACGCGGTCGCGTTGTTCACCGAACGCGCGCAGCGCGCCCGCGCCGAGTTCGTCCTCGACACCCACGCCACCGAGGTGGTGCGGGAGATCTGTCGCCGACTCGATGGCATGCCCTTGGCCATCGAACTCGCGGCGTCGCGGGTACGCGCGCTCACGCTGGATGAGATCATCGGCAGCCTGCACGACCGGTTCCGCCTGCTGACCGGCGGCTGCCGCACGGTGGCACGCCGCCAGCAGACCCTGAAGGCCTGTATCGACTGGTCCTACACGCTGCTCAACGAACACGAGAAGGCCGTTCTGCGGCGGGTTTCCGTGGTTCCGGGCGGATTCGACATGCACACCGCCCGCACGGTCGCCGTCGGTGGGGACGTGTGTGCCTTCCAGGTGGTCGACCTGCTCATGTCGCTGGTCGACAAATCGCTGCTGTCGGCCGAAACCCGTTGCGGGCGAACGCGCTACCGTCTCTCCGAGACGATGCGCCAGTACGCCCGGGACCGGCATGCCGAGACGGGGGAGCCCGACCTGCTCGGGGTGTCGCCGCTCAGGTGTTGACGCGGAACCGCTTGATCCGCGCCGTCGCGCCCGACACCAACTCCAGGCTGCTGCGCGGCACGCCCAGATGTGCCGCGAGCAGCTTGGTCACCGCCGCATTGGCTTTTCCGTCCACCGCGCGTTCGGCGACGTAGATGGTCAGCTGGCCCTCGGCGCCGACCTCGACGAGCGGGCCCTTGCGGCTTCCCGGCTTGACCAGGACGGTGATCACTGGCTACCGCGCGACGATCACCGAGGAGCCGTGTCCGAACAGCCCCTGGTTGGCGGTCACGCCGACCTTGGCCCCTTCGACCTGCCTGCCGATGGCTTGCCCCTTGAGCTGCCAGGTCAGCTCGCATACCTGCGCGATGGCCTGCGCGGGGATGGCCTCACCGAAGGAGGCCAGACCGCCGGAGGCGTTGACCGGGACCCGGCCGCCGAGGGTGGTGGCGCCGCTGCGCAGGAGTGCTTCGGCTTCGCCTTTGGCGCACAGGCCCAGGTGTTCGTACCAGTCCAGTTCCAATGCGGTGGACAGGTCGTACACCTCGGCCAGATCCACGTCGCTGGGGCCTATCCCGGCTTCGGCGTAGGCGGCATCGAGGATCTGGTCTTTGAACACGCGTTCCGGTGCGGCGACGACCGCCGTCGAGTCGGTGGCGATATCGGGAAGTTCGGGCAGATGCTGGGGGTAGCGCGGGGTGACGGTGCTGATCGCGCGGACCGACGGGACACCGGCGACCGAGCCGAGGTGTTTCTCGGCGAAGCTCTTGCTGGCCACGATCAGTGCGGCAGCGCCGTCGGAGGTGGCGCAGATGTCGAGCAGACGCAGGGGGTCGGCGACGACTGGGCTGGCGAGCACATCCTCGACGGTGGCTTCCTTGCGGAAGCGGGCATTCGGGTTGCTCAGACCGTGTTGGGCGTTCTTCACCTTGACCTGGGCAAAGTCCTCCAAAGTGGCGCCGTAGAGGTCCATCCGACGCCGGGCCAGCAGTGCGAAGTACACCGGGTTGGAGGCGCCGATGAGGTGGAACCGCTGCCAGTCGGGGTCGTTCTTGCGCTCACCACCGACCGGGGCGAACGCACCCTTGGGGGTGGTGTCGGCGCCGATCACGAGGGCGACATCGCAGAATCCGGCCAGGATGTGCGCGCGGGCGCTCTGCAGGGCTTGGGAGCCACTGGCGCAGGCGGCGTAGCTGGAGGAGACGGGCACCCCGTTCCAGCCCAACTTCTGCGCGAACGTCGAGCCGGCGATGAAGCCGGGGTAGCCGTTGCGGATGGTGTCCGCGCCGGCGACCATCTGGATCTGACGCCAGTCCAGGCCGGCTTCGGCCAGCGCGGCGCGGGCGGCGACGACGCCGTACTCGGTGAAGTCGTGGCCCCATTTGCCCCACGGGTGCATACCGGCGCCGAGGATGTACACGGGTTCCGGGGTCATGCGATTCTCCAGGCGTGGGTGATCCGCTCGACGCCCTCGGCGTCGGTGAACAGGACCATGGTGGTCAATTCCATCTCCATACCGACTTTCAGGTCGGCGGCCAGGGTGCCTTCGACCACTTTGCCCAGCACGATGAGGCCCTCATCGGCGAGTTTCACCGCGGCAATCGCGAACGGCTCGAACGGGTCGGTGGCCGGGTACGGCGGCGGCGGTGCGTAGCGGTTCTCGGTGTAGCTCCAGACCTTGCCGCGCCGAGACAGCGGAACCTGCTCGAGCACGTCGCTGTCGCACGCCGGGTTGGGGCAGTTGTTGGCCCGCGGTGGGAAGACGTAGGTGGCGCACTGCGGGCACGTGGCCCCGATCAGGTGAGTGGCACCGGAGTCGTCGGTGGCGAACCACCCTTCGACGGCGGGCTCCGAGGATGCTGCTGGCACGAGCGTCAGACTACCCAGTTTCGCGGAGAAACTGAAACGTGTTGCAGTTCTGTTCGGGGTTCGATGCACCCAGGACCCGCTTCGTCGAATTGGGATCGGTAGCGATCGCGGCGGCGTGTACTGACCGGGAACAGCGTTTCGCGGCGAGAACGCCCGGGGCCCGGCCGAAGGGGAGTATCACGATGGGATTTTTCGACAAAGCCAAGGAAAAGGCGAAGGAGGCCGCCGCCGCGCAGCAGGGCTGGGCTCAGCAGCACGACGGCAGGGTGCACGTGCAGAACGCCGGACCCGTCGACCCGGCCATCTTCGGTGGGCCGTCCACCAAGTCGGTCGCAGCCGACGATCCGATCTGGGCACCCATCAACGGGATCTCGCTGCAGGATTACGCCGACCTCGCGCGGGACGCGCAGGCGCGTGGGATCAACGACGAAGCGGGCATGATTGCCCTGTCCCAGGAGCGCGGCTGGGATCCGGCCGACACCAAGGCCGCGCTCGACGGCTGGGTGCAGCGGATGGGGCAGTCGATGGCCGTGGGTCAGCAGTTCCGCACGTTGCTCGGCTACTGACCTGGCTAGCGGCGCGCCACTTCCAGCAGGATGCGCACCAGATCGTCGTGGTTGTCCCGCATCAGGTTGTGCGCGCCGTCCAGGGAATGCGTCCGCCACGCCGGGTCGGCCCGTAAGCGCTCGAAGGTCGGGGCGAACGGCGACTCCGTCGGCCACCGTTGCGCGTAGACGAATTCGCGCCTGCGCAAGCCCGACAGGTCACCTTCCAGGCGTACCGGCTGCATGAGCGAGGCCAGGGGATGCGCGGTCGCGCGCTCGTCGAAGAACGGCAGCGGGGGCACCCCGTATCCGCTGGCATCCACGGCGGTGTACCACCGGCGCTGTTCGTCAGTCGTCAGCGTCCAGCAGGATTCGCCGTCGCGCGGTACGAACGCATCGAGGAACACCAGTGAATCGATCTGTCCGGCAGCGCGATCCGCCACCGCGGTGATCACCATGCCGCCGTAGCTGTGCCCGACCAGGACCGCATCGGACACCCGATGTGCGGCGAGTTCGGCCAGCACGTCGCTGATATGGGTTTCCAGGTTCACCCCGGCGTGCAGGAGGTGCGCCCGTTCTGCGACACCGGTCAAGGTGGGTGCCAGCACCCGGTGGCCCTGTTTGCGCAGGGCTGCCGCCAGGTCGTCGAAGCACCAGCCGCCGTGGCAGGCGCCGGGGACCAGTACGAAGGTGGTCATCGGGAACTCCTGTCTGCGAGAGTCTTTCGCCGGTAGTCCGCCGTCACCCGGGCCAGCTCATCCGGTGAGCTGCGGTACATCTCGCGGTTGGCGTGTACCACGGCGGCGGTCTCCGGGAGTCGACGCGCCTCATAGCCGGCGAGGCCATGTCCGAGGGCGAGCGCATCGGCCAGCGCACGGGCATCGAGGATGGCTTGCGAGCCCCCGTTGGCGCCCACCGGATACATCGGGTGCGCGGCGTCGCCGAGCAAGGTCACCCGACGGGTACCCCAGTGCGGCAACGGATCACGGTCCACCATCGGATAGTGGAACACGGCATCGGAGGTGGTCACCAACTGTGCGGTGTCCAGCCAGTCCAGTCGCCAGTCGTTCATCAGGGACGCCACCTCGGTGGGGTCGGCAGGGGTGTTCCAGCCGGTATCCCCAGACCGTGTCGCGGGGTCCGATTCCGGGACTTGCAGCACCCAGTTCACCAGTCCGCCGCCGATCGGATAGGTGATCAGCTCGACCCCGTCGGGGCCTTTGACGATCGCCATGGTGCGGGCGTCCAGGAACGCCGGCATGCGCGCCGCCCCGCGGAACATCCGCGCTCCCGACCATCGCATCGGATCCGGACCGGGGTGCAACCGGGAGCGCACCGTCGAATGGATCCCGTCGGCACCGATCAGGATGTCCGCGCCGAAGTCGCCGATTGCTGTGCGCACGGTGACACCGTCCGGCGATTCGGTGAAGCCGGCCACGGCCGCGCCGGTGCGCACCGCTTCCGGGCCCAGCCGGTCGACGACCGCGGCCAGCAGCAGCATCTGCAACCGCCCGCGGTGCACCGAGCACTGCGGGTAGCCGTAGCCGCCCTCGATGCCCCGGGGTTCCCGGAAGAGCAGCGTGCCGTCGTGGGTATAGAAGTCGATGGTGGCCGGGGTGGCCGCGATGGCACGCAGTTCGTCGCCGAGTCCGAGTTCGTGAAGCTCGCGCACCGCGTGGGGGAGCAGATTGATGCCGACGCCGAGGGCGCGCAGCTCGGCGGCCGACTCGAGGAGGGTCGCGTGGATGCCGCGCGAGTGCAGGGCCAGTGCCGTGCTGAGCCCGCCGATTCCCGCGCCGGCGATCAGGATGTCCATCTCTCAAGGGTGCGCGGACCTGCTGCTATTCGTCCAATACCATCTCGCTACAGAAACTATAATCATTGCTTATGGAACTTCGGCAGCTGGAGTATTTCATCGCGGTCGTCGAGGAGGCCAACTTCACCAGGGCGGCGCAGCGGATGCTGGTCGCGCAGCCGGCCGTCAGCGTCCAGATCGCCCGGCTGGAACGCGAGCTCGGGCAGACACTGCTGGATCGGTCCCGCCGGGAGGTCCGACCGACCGCGGCGGGGGACGCGGTGCTGCCCTTCGCCCGCGCCGCCCTGCGTGCGGTCCGCGAGGCGCGCACCGCCGTGGACGAGCTGACCCAGCTTGTTCGCGGCGTCGTCACGATCGGCACCGTCACCTCGCACAATGTCGACATGCCGCGACTGCTCGCCGGCTATCACCGGGCCCATCCCGGTGTGGAGATCCTGCTGTCCACCGACACGTCGGATGCGGTGATCGACGGTGTGCGCACCGGTCGGCTCGATGTGGCGATCGCCTCGGTCGGCGCCGACGAGACACCCGAGGGGCTGGCGGTCCTGCCCACCACCGAGGAAGCCGTCGTCGCCCTGGTGAGCACCGACGACCCGTGGGCGCGGCGCCGCGAGGTCGGCTTGGCGGCACTGGCGGACCGACCCCTGATCTCGCTGCCGAGGGGTGCCGGTATCCGGCGCCAGTTCGACCACGCCTGCGTGGCGGCGGGAGTGAGCCCGCGGGTGGCATTCGAGGCGGCCACCCCCGAGGCGCTGGCGGATCTGGCCGCCCGCGGCCTGGGTGTGGCGATCGTGCCCCACTCGGTGGCCCGGGCCCGCGACGATGTGCACGCCATCGCGATCGTGCCGCAGCTGCGCGGCCGCCTGGTGTTGACGTGGCGGGCCGAGGGTCCGGTCAGCCCGGCGGCCCGGGCCCTCGTGCAGATGGCCCGGGAGCAGCTGGACGTCGGTGGCGGTGAATAGAGTGAACGCCGTGAGCTCAACCGCGACGGACACCAAACCCACCCTGATGCTGCTGGATGGCAACTCACTGGCGTTCCGGGCGTTCTATGCGCTGCCTGCCGAGAACTTCAAGACCCAGGGCGGGCTCACCACCAACGCCGTGTACGGGTTCACCGCCATGCTGATCAACCTGCTGCGCGATGAGCAGCCCAGCCACGTGGCCGCCGCGTTCGATGTGTCGCGGCAGACCTTCCGTAAGGAGAAGTACCCGGAGTACAAGGAGGGGCGCTCGGCCACCCCCGACGAGTTCCGGGGGCAGATCGACATCACCAAAGAGGTGCTGAACGCGCTCGGTATCACCGTGCTGGCCGAGGACGGCTTCGAGGCCGACGACATCATCGCCACCCTGGCTACCCAGGCCCAGGATGCCGGCTACCGGGTGCTGGTGGTCACCGGGGACCGGGACTCGCTGCAGTTGGTCAGCGAGGACGTCACGGTGCTCTACCCCGTCAAGGGTGTCAGCGAGCTGACCCGCTTCACTCCGGACGCCGTCCAGGCCAAGTACGGGCTCACGCCCGCCCAGTACCCCGACTTCGCCGCGTTGCGCGGCGACCCGAGCGATAACCTGCCCGGCATCCCCGGGGTGGGCGAGAAGACCGCCACCAAATGGATCGTCGAGCACGGCTCCCTGCAGACGCTGGTCGACAATGTCGACCAGGTCAAGGGCAAAGTCGGTGATGCGTTGCGGGCCAATCTGTCCCACGTCATCCTCAACCGTGAACTGACCGAACTGGTCAAAAATGTGCCGCTGCCGCACACGCCCGACACCTTGCGGATGCTGCCGTGGGACCGCGACCACATCCACCGCCTGTTCGACGACCTGGAATTCCGGGTACTGCGCGACCGGTTGTTCGACACCCTCGCCTCGGCCGATCCCGAGGTCGATCAGGGCTTCGATGTCCGCGGGGGTGCGCTGGTGCCGGGTGAGCTCGCGGCCTGGTTGTCCGAGCACAGTCTCGGCGATCGGTTCGGCCTGGCGGTGGTCGGTACGCATAAAGCCTTCGACTCGGACGCGACGGCGCTGGCCATCGTGGCCAACGACGGCGACGGGCGCTATATCGACACCACCACCCTGCACCCCGACGACGAGGCTGCCCTGGCTTCGTGGCTCGCCGACCCCGGCCCGCCCAAGGCGCTACACGAGGCCAAACTGGCCATGCACGACCTGGCGGGGCGCGGCTGGAAACTCGCCGGCGTCACCTCCGACACCGCGCTGGCGGCCTATCTGGTGCGGCCCGGCCAGCGCAGCTTCTCACTCGATGATCTGTCGTTGCGTTACTTGAAGCGCGAGCTGCGCGCGGAAGACACTGGACAGCAGCAACTTTCGCTGCTCGACGACAATGACGGTGTCGACGAACAGGCGGTCCAGGCCGTGCTGCTGCGGGCGGGCGCGGTGATGGACCTCGCCGACGCCCTCGATGAGGAGCTGGCCCGCATCGACTCGTCGTCGCTGCTGGACCGGATGGAACTGCCGGTGCAGCGGGTGCTGGCGGAGTTGGAGTCCACCGGCATCGCCGTCGACACCGCCCATCTGCAGGAGCTGCAGAGTGAGTTCGGCGACCAGATCCGCAACGCCGCCGAGGCCGCGTACGGCGTCATCGGCAAGCAGATCAATCTCGGGTCTCCCAAACAGCTGCAGGTTGTCCTGTTCGACGAGCTGGAGATGCCGAAGACCAAGAAGACCAAGACCGGCTACACCACCGACGCCGACGCGCTGCAGACGCTCTTCGACAAGACCGGTCACCCTTTCCTGCAGCACCTGTTGGCTCACCGGGACGCCACCCGGCTGAAGGTCACCGTCGACGGCCTGCTGGCAGCGACGGCCGCGGACGGCCGGATTCACACCACGTTCAACCAGACCATCGCGGCGACGGGCCGGCTCTCCTCAACCGAACCCAACCTGCAGAACATCCCGATCCGCACCGAGGCGGGCCGGCGCATCCGCGACGGTTTCGTCGTGGGCGCAGGCTATGCCGAGCTGATGACCGCCGACTACAGCCAGATCGAGATGCGCATCATGGCGCACCTGTCCCGCGACGAGGGCCTCATCGAGGCGTTCAACACCGGCGAGGATCTGCACTCGTTCGTGGCGTCCCGAGCGTTCGACGTGCCGATCGGCGAGGTCAACCCCGAGCTGCGGCGCCGGGTGAAGGCGATGTCCTACGGCTTGGCCTACGGGCTGAGTGCCTACGGCTTGTCGGCCCAGCTGAAGATCAGCACCGAAGAGGCCAAGAATCAGATGGAGCAGTACTTCGACCGCTTCGGCGGGATCCGGGACTACCTGCGCGACGTCGTCGACCAGGCCCGTAAAGACGGTTACACCTCAACGGTTCTCGGCCGCCGCCGGTATCTGCCCGAACTGGACAGCAGCAACCGCAACGTCCGCGAGGCCGCCGAACGGGCCGCGCTCAACGCCCCGATCCAGGGCAGCGCCGCCGACATCATCAAGGTGGCGATGATCAACGTCGACGAGGCGATCAAATCCGCCGGCCTGCGCTCCCGGATGCTGCTGCAGGTGCACGACGAGTTGCTGTTCGAGGTGGCCGAGGGGGAGCGCGACACCCTCGAAGCGCTGGTGCGCGAGCACATGGGGAATGCCTACCCGCTCGACGTGCCGCTGGAGGTGTCGGTGGGGTATGGGCGTAGTTGGGATGCCGCAGCGCATTAGCGCCGCGCGGTCAGTGCACCCGGTAGTGCGTCAGCCAACCCAGTGCCGGCGCGGAAGCCCGGGCGGCGTGCACCCAGTAGGCCTCCTCGTGGAGCAGCGCCTGCACCCTGGCGTCGCCGAACCCGCGGTCGATCCGATCCCGGACGAAGGCCAGCTCGACCACCTGGGCCGCGAAGTCCCGCACCGCCTTGCCGTCCCGCTTGCCGCTGTGCCTGCTGACTTCGGCGATCGCCTGCTTGCGGGTACGGATCGAGCCCAGCCAGCTCGCCTCGTTCGCGGTGATCAGCCCTGCGGACACCATCCCGGGCAACTTCTCGGCGACGATCCGCTGTTCCCGCTTGCGGCTGTACACGCCCAGCGCGATCGCCAGCGTGAAGATCGGCACCATCCACAGCGCGTACACCGCGAAGTACGTCCCGATACCCAGCAGCGACGAGCCGTTCCACAACATGTGCATGAGGACGGCGGCGACGTAACCGAGGCCGATGCACGCCGCTTTGGCGATCGCGGTGCGCTGTGTGAGGGCGAAGTACACGCCGATACCGGTGAACGTGGTGAACAGCGAATGCGCGAACGGGGCCATCACCAGGCGTAGCGCGGCGGTCAGCAGCGATCCCGACACCGATTCGCCGTTGGCGATGTAGAGGATGTCTTCCAGCCACGCGAAACCCGCGCCCACCAGCCCGGCGTACACCAGGCAGTCCGTCAGCGAGTTCAGCTCGTTGCGGCGCCGCCCGGTCATCATGACCAGCAGGAACAGGCCTTTGGCCGCCTCTTCGATGAGCGGCGCACGGATCGCGGTGGATTCGAAGCCCTCCGGCAGGCCCGCGACGGGGGCGAATGCCGAGTCGAACCACAGCTCGACGATCAGCGACACCACGATCGCCAGCGACGCGCCCCAGATGAAGGCCAGGTGCAGCAGTCGCGGTGGCTCCGGTTCCCAGCGGTCCAGCCACAGGTAACTCAGCACCACGACGGCGATGGCCACCGTGGACAGCACGAATCCGATCGCGGCGCCGACCGGATTGGTCAGCGTGAGCAGGATGATCAACAGCCCGGTCACCGCACCCAGGCCGATCAGCACGGCCAGCGGCGCACCGACTTTGCGGACCCGGCGGGGCCACGGCGGGATGTGTGGATGCGGCGGCTGCGCGGCGGGATGCACGACAGCAGGTTAACCGGGTTTGGCCTGCGTGCACCCGGTCGAGTACCCTTTGAACGTACCTGTGTGTCCTGTGGGTTCGGCGGATGCGGCGGGTACGCAAAAATCAATCGTTCTGTCCCTTCTAGTAAACCTGTCCGGAGCAACCCACCACATGCCAAGTCCCTCCATCACCTCGCCGCAAGTAGCCATCAACGACATTGGCTCGGCCGAGGACTTTCTCGCCGCGATCGACAAGACCATCAAGTACTTCAACGATGGCGACATCGTCGAAGGGACCATCGTCAAGGTGGACCGCGATGAGGTTCTGCTCGACATCGGCTACAAGACCGAAGGTGTCATTCCTTCTCGCGAACTTTCCATCAAGCACGACGTCGACCCCAATGAGGTCGTTTCCGTGGGTGATGAGGTCGAAGCCCTCGTTCTCACCAAGGAGGACAAGGAAGGCCGCCTGATCCTGTCCAAGAAGCGGGCTCAGTACGAGCGCGCTTGGGGCACCATCGAGGAGCTCAAGGAGAAGGACGAGGCCGTCAAGGGCACCGTCATCGAGGTCGTCAAGGGCGGCCTGATCCTCGACATCGGCCTGCGTGGCTTCCTGCCCGCCTCCCTGGTCGAGATGCGTCGTGTCCGCGATCTGCAGCCGTACATCGGCAAGGAGATCGAGGCCAAGATCATCGAGCTGGACAAGAACCGCAACAACGTGGTGCTGAGCCGCCGCGCCTGGCTGGAGCAGACCCAGTCCGAGGTGCGCAGCGAGTTCCTCAACCAGCTCACCAAGGGCGCCATCCGTAAGGGTGTCGTGTCCTCGATCGTCAACTTCGGCGCGTTCGTCGATCTCGGCGGCGTCGACGGCCTGGTGCACGTCTCCGAGCTGTCCTGGAAGCACATCGATCACCCGTCCGAGGTCGTCACCGTGGGCGACGAGGTCACCGTCGAGGTCCTCGACGTCGACATGGATCGCGAGCGGGTTTCGCTGTCGCTCAAGGCGACTCAGGAAGATCCGTGGCGCCACTTCGCCCGTACGCACGCCATCGGCCAGATCGTGCCGGGCAAGGTCACCAAGCTGGTGCCGTTCGGTGCGTTCGTCCGCGTCGAAGAGGGCATCGAGGGTCTGGTGCACATCTCGGAGCTGTCCGAGCGCCACGTCGAGGTCCCGGACCAGGTGGTCCAGGTCGGCGACGACGCGATGGTCAAGGTCATCGACATCGACCTGGAGCGTCGCCGGATCTCGCTGAGCCTCAAGCAGGCCAACGAGGACTACACCGAGGAGTTCGACCCCTCGAAGTACGGTATGGCCGACAGCTACGACGAGCAGGGGAACTACATCTTCCCCGAGGGCTTCGACGCCGACACCAACGAGTGGCTCGACGGCTTCGACAAGCAGCGCACCGAGTGGGAAGCCCGGTACGCCGAGGCCGAGCGCCGGCACAAGATGCACACCGCGCAGATGGAGAAGTTCGCGGCCGCCGAGGCTGAGGAGGCGGCACGTCCGTCCACCTCGAGCAGCTCGTCGCGCTCGGAGGAATCCACCGGTGGCTCGCTGGCCAGCGACGCTCAGCTCGCCGCGCTTCGTGAGAAGCTCGCGGGCAACGCGTAACAGATCGTCTGAGAAGAACTCCCCGGCTCACCACGAGCCGGGGAGTTTTTCGTTGCGGCACATGCACGTATCGCTTCTTGACAATCATTTTCAACAACTGTTTGACTCGCCGGCGTGTCGATGACGAAGCGAGTTCTTACCGTGCTGTCCCTGTCCGTGCTCACCGCCGGCTGCGGCGAGTCCGGCACCGAAGCCGTATCCAGCGAGGCGGCGACCACCACAGCCATGGCGGTCAAGCCGACCGAACAAGCCTCACCCACACCGCGTCTGGCGTTGAGCTATGACGGCGGCCTGCTCGTGCTGGACGCCGAATCGCTGCAGCAGGTCGCCGATATCCCGGTCGACGGTTTCGTCCGGCTGAACTCCGCCGCCAACGGTCGCCACGTCCTGGTCTCGCAGTCCGACGGTTTCGCCGTTCTGGACATGGGCACCTGGACCGCCCGCCACGGCGACCACGGGCATCACTACACGGCACCTCCCACGCTGACGGATATCCGCTTCGGCGGTGCCGAGCCCGGGCATGTGGTCGCACATGACGGCATGCTCACGCTATTCAGCGACGGCACCGGAGCCGTCGACGTGGTGGACCCGGCGAAACTGCTCAAGGGGGACACCGCCGCGCGCAGCGCCACTGTGACCGCGCCGCATCACGGTGTCGCCGTGGCACGCGCCGACGGCACCACCGTGGTCAGCGTCGGAGACAGTGAAACCCGTTCCGGCGCCGTCATTCTCGACGGCACCGGCGTCCCCGTCGCCACCAATGAGACCTGCCCGGGGCTACACGGTGAGGCGGCCGCCGCCGGTGGGACGCTGACCTTCGGCTGCCAGGACGGCATCCTCATCGTGCGGGGCAACGCTATCCGCAAGGTGGCCAGCCCCGACCCCTATGGCCGCATCGGCAACCAGGCCGGCAGCGACGTGTCACCGGTGGTGCTCGGCGACTACAAGACCGACCCGGACGCCGAATTGGAGCGGCCCCGCCGGTTCACCCTCACCGACACCGCGACCGGGGCCCTGCGGGTGGTGCCCGTCGACGCCAGCTACAGCTTCCGGTCCCTGGACCGCGGACCCAAGGGGGAGGCGGTCATCCTGGGCACCGACGGGCACCTGCACGTCTTCGATCCGGTGACGGCCCAGCGCACCGCGCACATCGCCGCCATCGACGCCTGGACTGAGCCCGACGAGTGGCAGTCGCCCATGCCCAATCTGCACATCCAGGACGGTGTCGCCTTCGTCAGTGACCCGGCAGCCCAGCGTCTGGTGGCGATCGACCTGTCCGACGGTACGACGGTGGCGCAGACGCAGGTGGCACATCCGACGGTGGAGTTGACCGGCGTCGGCGGCTGAGCCCCGATCGCACCCTGCCAGACTGGGGCGGTGCTAAGGATTGGATTGACCGGGGGAATCGGTGCCGGCAAGTCGACGGTGTCCTCGACATTCAGTGAACTCGGCGGGATCGTCGTGGACGGCGACGTCATCGCCCGGGAGGTCGTCGAACCGGGCACCGACGGACTGGCGCGGCTGGTCGAGGCGTTCGGCGAGGACATTCTGCAACCCGACGGCGCGCTGAACCGGCCCGCCCTGGCGGCGGTGGCGTTCAGCGACGACGAGAAGCGCCAAACCCTGAATGGCATCGTGCATCCGCTGGTGGCGCACCGCCGCTCCGAACTGATCGCCGCCGCCTCTGAGGACGCCGTGATCGTCGAGGACATCCCGCTGTTGGTGGAGTCCCAGATGGCGCCGATGTTCCCGCTGGTGATCGTGGTGAACGCCGACGCCGAACTCCGCGTCGCACGGCTCATCGAGTACCGCGGTTTCACCGAGGCCGACGAACGGGCCAGGATCGCCGCCCAGGCCACCGAGGAGCAGCGCCGGGCCGTCGCCGACGTGTGGCTGGACAACTCCGGGTCGTCGGGCGAGTTGATCGAAAAGGCAAGGGGGCTTTGGTATGAGCGCATCCTGCCGTTCGCGCACAACCTGACGGCCGGCTCACCCGCATCCCGCGACAATGTCGTCGTGCCCTATGACCCCACGTGGCCGGAGCAGGCGCAGCGGATCACGGCCCGACTGCGCACGGCGTGTGGACACCGGGCGGTGCGGATCGATCACATCGGCTCCACCGCGGTACCGGGGATGGACGGCAAGGACGTGATCGACATCCAGATCACCATCGCCGCGCCCGAAGTGGCCGACGAACTGATCGAACCGCTGCTGGCCGCCGGTTATCCGCAGGTCGCGTCGGTCACCGCGGACACCGCGCACTCCGATGATACGGCGTTGTGGCACAAGCGGTTTCACGCCTCCGCGGACCCCGGTCGACCCACCAATGTGCACATCCGGGTGCAGGGCCGTCCCAACCAGCAGTTCGCGCTGCTGTTCGTGGACTGGCTGAAGGCCAACCCCGGGGTGCGGGCCGACTACCTGGCGGCCAAGCGTGCCGCGCAGGCCACCGCCGACTACGCACACGCCAAAGAGCCGTGGTTCCTGGACAACTACCGGCGGGCCCGGCTGTGGGCCGACAGCACCGGCTGGCGGTCCTGACCCGGGACTATTCGGGCGGAGCCGGGACCGTCGTGGGTGCCGGCGCCGGGAGCTGACCGGCGGCCGGGACGTCCAGCGGCGCACCGCACTGCAGCGTGCCGTACAGCGGATCGTCTTTGACGCGGAACACCCGCGGCGCGATGAACTGATCGGCCTGCACGACGGTCTGGTCGTCGACCAGGATCTCGCAGTGCAGATTGGATCCGTACGGCCACTGGATGGTCAGCTCCATCCCGGCCAACTTCGGATCCGACATCACGGTGTTGATCTCGAACGTCTGCCCGGGCAGCAGCGTCGGCTGCTCACTGTTGATGTTGTGGTCGTCGGCCTTGTAGGCCACGGTCGCACCGCGCGACGTGCCGTCGGCCCTGGCCTTGTAGGTGATGTTGTGCAGTAGCCCGGGGGCCGCGGCCGGGTCCGTCGCCTGGGTGGGGGTCGGGGACGGGGGTGCAGGCTCCGGGTCGGCGGCCGCGACGGCCGGTATCAGCTGCCCTGCACACAGCAATGCGGCCGAGAGGGCCGCCGCCAGTCCTGCGCGCCTGGTAACACTCATAACGCCAGACATTACGCCCGCCAGGTCAGCGGCATATCCCGACCGGTCAGCCAGCGCTCCAGGTCGTAATCGTGGCGGGCCAGTGCGTCCACCGCCGTCAGCGCGGTCCGGATGGCCTGCTCGGCGGCGTGCGCGTCCAGCAGTCCGTGCGCCACGGCGGCCACCAACTCGTCGATATCCGCCACGGCGGCGTCCTTGCCGGTGCGCACCACGACATCCAGGTAGTGGTCCTCGGCCTCCCAGACATCCGGGCCGGCGGTGTACCGGCCGACATCGAGGTAGAAGTCCTGGTCGCGCTCGAAGCCCGGGTTGAAATGGAAGATCGTCGCCCGTAGCCCGAGGGCCGGCAGCAGCCAGGACTCCAGATAGTGGAATTGGGCCCGGCCGGGCGTGGGCCGGGCCATGTACAGACCCCACGGCTGCACCGTGTAGACGTCCACCGCCCGGACGATTCCCTTGGGATCGGTGTTGGTGCGGGCGTGGAGGTCGAAGATCTCGCGTTTGGGCGGGTGGATGGCCTGCACCGCGTCACGGTAACCCAGCGCGGCTCAGGTGGGGAATGAAGTTGTCGGTGTTCGCGCTTAACCTGGTGACCATGGCTTTCGCTACCGAACATCCCGTACTGGCGCATTCGGAGTACCGGCCTGCCGCCGACGCCGTGGATGGCATCGTGCGCGCCGGCGGTGCGTTCGAGGTGGTCAGCGAGTACCAGCCGGCCGGTGACCAGCCGGCTGCCATCGACGACCTGGAGCGCAGAGTCAGGGCAGGGGAGCGTGACGTCGTGCTGCTCGGCGCCACCGGTACCGGTAAATCGGCGACCACGGCGTGGCTCATCGAACGGCTGCAGCGGCCCACCCTGGTGATGGCGCCGAACAAGACCCTGGCCGCGCAGCTGGCCAATGAACTGCGGGAGATGTTGCCGCACAACGCTGTCGAGTACTTCGTGTCGTACTACGACTACTACCAGCCCGAAGCGTATATCGCGCAGACGGACACCTACATCGAGAAGGACAGCTCGATCAACGACGATGTCGAGCGGCTGCGGCACTCGGCGACGTCGAGCCTGCTCTCGCGCCGCGACGTCGTCGTGGTCGCCTCGGTATCCTGCATCTACGGCCTGGGTACCCCGCAGTCCTATCTGGACCGCTCGGTGGAGCTCAAGGTCGGCGACGACGTGCCCCGCGACGGCCTGCTGCGGCTGCTGGTGGACGTGCAGTACGACCGCAACGACATCGCGTTCACCCGCGGCTCCTTCCGGGTCCGCGGTGACACCGTCGAGATCATCCCGGCTTACGAGGAACTCGCGATCCGCATCGAGTTCTTCGGCGACGAGGTCGAAGCGCTGTACTACCTGCACCCGCTGACCGGTGATGTGGTGCGCCAGGTCGACTCGGTGCGTATCTTCCCGGCCACCCACTACGTGGCGGGCCCGGATCGGATGGCCACCGCGATCTCCAGCATCGAGGCCGAACTCGAGGACCGGCTGGCCGAACTGGAGGGCCAGGGCAAGCTGCTGGAGGCCCAGCGGCTGCGCATGCGCACCAACTACGACCTGGAGATGATGAAGCAGGTCGGGTTCTGTTCCGGCATCGAGAACTACTCCCGCCACATCGACGGCCGCGGCGCGGGAACGGCGCCGGCCACGCTGATCGACTATTTCCCGGAGGACTTCCTGCTGGTCATCGACGAATCGCACGTCACGGTGCCGCAGATCGGCGGCATGTACGAGGGCGATATGTCGCGTAAGCGCAATCTGGTGGACTTCGGGTTCCGGCTGCCCTCGGCCGTCGACAACCGCCCGCTGACGTGGGAGGAGTTCGCCGAACGCATCGGCCAGACGGTCTACCTGTCGGCGACGCCGGGCAACTACGAGATGGCGCAGGCCGGTGGCGAGTTCGTCGAGCAGGTCATCCGCCCCACCGGGCTGGTCGATCCGCAGGTGCACGTCAAGCCCACCAAGGGCCAGATCGACGATCTGATCGGCGAGATCCGGCTGCGCACCGAACGCGATGAGCGGGTGCTTGTCACCACGCTGACCAAGAAGATGGCCGAGGATCTCACCGACTATCTGCTGGAGATGGGTATCCGGGTGCGGTACCTGCACTCCGAGGTGGACACGCTGCGGCGGGTCGAACTGCTGCGACAGCTGCGGCTCGGCGAGTACGACGTGCTGGTGGGTATCAACCTGCTTCGCGAGGGTCTGGACCTGCCGGAGGTGTCGCTGGTGGCCATCCTCGACGCCGACAAGGAAGGGTTCCTGCGGTCCCCGCGCAGCCTCATCCAGACCATCGGCCGGGCGGCGCGCAACGTGTCCGGCGAGGTGCACATGTACGCCGACAAGATCACCGACTCGATGAAGCAGGCGATCGAGGAGACCGAGCGGCGCCGGGCCAAGCAGATCGCCTACAACGAGGCGCACGGGATCGATCCTCAGCCGCTGCGCAAGAAGATCGCCGACATCCTCGACCAGGTGTACCGCGAAGCCGATGACACTGAGTCGGTGCAGGTTGGCGGATCGGGCCGGAATGCCTCCCGTGGGCGCCGCGCGCAGGGCGAACCCGGACGCGCCGTCAGCGCCGGCATTATCGAGGGCCGCGACACCGCGAATATGCCGCGGGCCGAGCTGGCCGACCTGATCAAGGACCTCACCGAGCAGATGATGACGGCGGCTCGGGATCTGCAGTTCGAGTTGGCCGCGCGCATCCGCGACGAGATTCAGGATCTGAAGAAGGAGTTGCGCGGGATGGACGCGGCCGGGCTGAAATGAGCCTCCCTTGACCTCAACCGTGGTTGAGCATCTAGCGTCTTCCCGGTGACCGAGACACACGCCGAATCCGTGACCGCAGGCAGCTGGCGAGAGCTCCTCGGCCCGAAAAACCTTGGTGCGTCGACGGTTCTGGCCGGCGGTGTCGCACTGTATGCGACCAACGAATTCCTCACCATTAGCCTGCTGCCGAGCGCCGTCGCCGAGATCGGCGGGCACCGGTTCTATGCGTGGGTGACGACGGTCTATCTGGTGGCCTCGGTCGTGGCCGCGACGACTGTCGGTGCGGTGCTCAGCCGGCTTGGGCCCCGCTGGTCGTATCTGTCCGGGCTGGCTGTTTTCGGCACCGGCAGCTTGTTGTGCGCCACCGCGCCGACCATGGAACTGCTGCTGGTGGGCCGCACCGTGCAGGGCGCGGCAGGTGGCCTGCTGGCCGGCCTGGGCTACGCCGTCATCAATGCGGCTCTGCCGCAGTCGTTGTGGGTGCGTGCGTCGGCGCTCGTGTCGGCGATGTGGGGTGTGGGTACGCTGCTCGGACCGGCCGGCGGTGGACTGTTCGCCCAGTTCGGTTCGTGGCGTTGGGCATTCGGCGTCCTGGTGATCCTGACCGCGGCGATGGCCGTGCTGGTGCCCCTGGCGCTGCCCGGTCGCGCCCCGGCGGACAAGCCGGCCGGGGCGGGTGCACTCCGGATCCCGGTCTGGTCGCTGCTGCTGCTCGGCACGGCCGCCCTGGCGATCAGCGTGGCCGGTATCCCGCGTGATCCGGTGCTCACGTCGGTCCTGCTGGTCGCGGGGCTGGGTCTGGTCGCGGCGTTCCTCGTGGTGGACAGACGGCTCGCCCGAGCGGGGACGGCACGAGCGTCGGTGTTGCCGCCCACGGCATTCCGGCCCGGGCCGCTGAAATGGATCTACCTGACCCTGGGGCTGTTGATGGCGGCGACCATGGTCGACATGTACGTGCCGTTGTTCGGGCAGCGGCTGGCTCACCTCGAACCGTTGGTGGCGGGGTTCCTCGGGGTCACCCTGGCCGTCGGATGGACGACGGGGGAGATCGCCAGCGCGTCCGTGGAGCGCAGACAGGCGGTGACCCGCATCGTGGCCGTCGCGCCGCTGGTGATGGCGATCGGCCTCGGATCCGTCGCGCTGAGTGTGCGAGCCGACGCGTCCGCCGCGGTCACGATCGGTTGGGCGGCAGCGCTGATCGTCACCGGCACGGGGATCGGGATGGCCTGGCCGCATCTGTCGGCGTGGGCGATGGGCTCGGTGGACGACGCGGCCGAAGGAGCAACGGCGGCCGCGGCGATCAACACGGTTCAGCTGATCTGCGGGGCCTTCGGCGCGGGGCTGGCCGGTGTCATCGTCAACGCCAACCAGAACAATGACGCCGCGGCGGCACGGTGGATGTTCGGAGTGTTCGCCGTGCTGGCGGCCCTCACCGCGGTGGCGTCATACCGGGCCACCCGAGCGGGTGTTCAGTCGGGATCTTCGTCGAGCTGACGGATTGACGTCACCCCGGGAATTCCGGCCAACAGCAGCGGTGCCTGGGTGACACCGTTGCCGGCCAGCGTCAGCATCGCGCCGGCCAGGTGGGCGGGTGCATCCAGCGGCTTCCCGCCGGGGTCGGCGGCCAGCTCCGTGAGCTGCCACTGGCGCCGGTCGCAGGCCGCCAGCAGTTGCGTCATCACCCCGCGATCCTCCTCGTAGGTGATGTGCATGCGGACCGTCCCTGCCAGTCGGGCGGCCAGCCGGCGCGCCAGCGGCATGAACCCGACGATGATCAGGAAGTGGATGGCGGTCACCGTGACAGCCAGCAGTAACAGCCCCGCACCCGCGGCCATACCGATGGCGGCGGACTCCCAGACCGCCGCGGCCGTGGTCAGACCGTGCACCGCCCCGCGCCGGGTGATGATGATGCCGGCGCCGAGAAAGCCGATGCCCGAGACGATCTGGGCCGCGACCCGGGACGGGTCGACCATCACGGTCCCGGCGACCAGCACATCGGTGAAGCCGTACTTACTGATCAGCATGATCAACGCCGCGGCGGTGCCGACGATGGTCTGGGTGCGCAACCCGGCAGCCTTGCCCTGGATCTCGCGTTCCAAGCCGATCAGCGCGGTCAAGCCGAATGCGGCGAACAACTCGACGATCTGGCGGGTGCCCTGGCCGGGACCGCCGAACAGTGGGGGATCGGCCAGCCACTCAATCATGCGAACAACCTAAACCGTGTGTGGCCTGCCGTGATGAGTTTCGGTGTCCGGGCGGGTCGGTACTGGGACACGACTCACAGGAGGTCGAACCGATGTCATTGAGCACCGTCTATCCCGACGTGGTGTCCCGCGAGCAGTGGCTCGCGGCGCGAAAGAAGCTGCTGGCACGCGAACGCGAGGCCACCCACCTGCGTGATGCGGTGAACGCCGAGCGGCGCAGGCTGCCGATGGTGTTGGTCGACAAGGAGTACCGCTTCGACGGCCCGCACGGCGAGGTCCGGCTCCTTGACTTGTTCGAGGGACGTCAGCAGCTCTACATCCATCACTTCATGTGGCTCGACGATATCGACCAGGGCTGCCCCAGCTGCACCGCCGCTGCCGACCTGACCTTCACCGAATCGGACCGGGCTCTGCTGACCGCGAAAGGGGTGACGTTCGTCTGTGTGTCGCGGGCACCGTACGCCAGCATCGCCCGCTACCGCGATGCCCACGGGTGGACGTTCCCGTGGTACTCCTCGCGCGACGGAGATTTCACCTACGACCTCGGCGTCACGCTCGACCCGAAACGTGCTGTGGTGCAGTACAACTACAAATCGCTCGACGAACTGCGCGCCGACGGCTGGACCGACCGTGACCTGCGCGGCGACTGGCCCGGGGCGAGCGTCTTCCTGCGCCGCGGTGACGCGGTGTTCCACACGTATTCGACGTACGCCCGCGGGCTGGACCACACCGCGGTCGGGTATCCGTTCCTGGATCTCACCCCGTTCGGCCGGCAGGAACCCTGGGAGGATTCCCCGCCGGGCTGGCCGCAGAGCGGACTGGCCGCGGGTATGCCGCACGAATAGTGATCGCGGTGAGCGCACCCGTTCTGCGGCGGGTGACTTACGGCTCTAGTCGACACCGGCTTGTCTGGACCAATGTGGAAACCAAGGGATTGGTTGGTGCCGTTCGCGGAGGTGAGGTTGTTGCCGGTATCGGTATCGCCGACGACGGCTCATCATGGTTTGCCGGCGCATGAAGTGGTGCTGCTGTTGCAGACCGATCCACACGGCGGCCTGTCCAACGCTGAGGCGGCCGAGCGGCTCGAGCGTTTCGGGCCGAACATGTTGCCGCCGACCGTAGGTACAGGCTTGCTGTTACGGATACTGCGCCAGTTTCATCACCCACTGATTTATGTTCTGCTCGTCGCCGGGGTCATCACCGCCGGTCTGCAGGAATTCGTCGACTCCGCGGTGATCTTCAGCGTGGTGGTGATCAACGCGATCGTGGGTTTCATCCAGGAATCCAAGGCCGAGGCCGCGCTGGAGAGCCTACGCTCCATGGTGCAGACCCAGGCCAAAGTGATGCGCGATGGCCATGAGCACACCGTGCCGTCTGAAGACCTGGTGCCGGGTGATCTGGTGCTGCTGGAGGCCGGCGACAAGGTTCCGGCCGATCTGCGGGTGGTGCGCGAGACCGAGCTAAGGGTGAACGAGTCGGCGCTCACCGGGGAATCAGCGCCGGTGCGCAAAGACGAGGTAGTACTGCCAGCGGCGACGCCGGTGGCCGATCGCCGCAATATGGCCTATTCGAGCGCCTTGGTGACGGCGGGTAACGGCGCCGGCGTCGTCGTCGCGACAGGCGCCGAAACCGAGCTCGGTGAAATTCATCGCCTCGTGGGTGCTGCCGAAGTTCTCGCGACGCCGCTGACCGCAAAGCTCGCGCGGTTCAGCAAGGTCCTGACAATCGCCATCCTTGGCCTGGCTGCGGTCACCTTCGGTGTCGGGCTGCTGCGCCGCCAGGATGCCGTCGAAACCTTCACCGCCGCGATCGCGCTGGCGGTCGGGGCGATCCCCGAAGGCCTGCCCGCCGCCGTCACGATCACGCTGGCCATCGGTGTGGCTCGAATGGCCAAGCGCCGAGCGGTCATTCGACGACTTCCTGCGGTGGAGACGCTGGGAAGTACCACGGTGATTTGCGCGGACAAGACCGGAACGCTGACCGAAAACCAAATGACGGTGCAGGTGATCTGGACCCCCGACGGCCTCGCTGAGGTGACCGGAACCGGTTACGCCCCCGACGGTGTATTACGGGACCGCGATGGTGCGCCGGTGACGGTAGATGCCAACGCGGCGCTGCGATGGTCGCTGCTGGCTGGTGCATTCTGCAACGACGCCGCACTCACCCACGACGGCCGACGCTGGGACATCGTTGGTGATCCCACCGAGGGTGCGATGCTCGTGGCCGTCGCCAAGGCCGGCCTCGACCGGGACCGGCTCGCTGCGAAACTGCCCCGGCTGGCGGCGATTCCGTTCAGCTCCGAACGCCAATTCATGGCCACGTTGCATCGCGACGGTGGCAGCGACCAGGTCGTGCTGGTCAAGGGCTCGGTGGAGCGGATGCTCGAGCTGTGCAGCACCCAGATGGGCGCCGACGGTACGCCACAGCGGCTGGACCGCGCCGAAGTGATGCGGACGGCCGAGATGCTGTCCGCGCGGGGGCTGCGGGTGCTGGCTACCGGGGTGCGCTCCGCGATCGACCCTGAAGACTTTCAGGAGGGTGCGCTTGGAGGTTCGCTGACTCTGACCGGCTTGCAGGCGATGCTCGATCCGCCCCGCGCAGCGGCGACGTCTGCGGTGGCCGCCTGCCAGACCGCGGGCATCGCGGTCAAGATGATCACCGGCGACCACGCAGGGACCGCCGCCTCGATCGCCACCAAGGTGGGATTGTTCGCAGGAGGCGAACCCATGCCGGGCGCGGTTCTCACCGGTGCTGACCTCGCCGCGCTGAAGTCCGAGGACTATCCCGACGCCGTGGACGGGGCGAGCGTGTTCGCCAGGGTGTCGCCCGAGCAGAAGCTGCGGCTCGTGGAGGCACTGCAGGCCAGGGGACACGTGGTGGCGATGACCGGTGACGGTGTCAACGATGCGCCGGCGTTGCGGCAGGCCAACATTGGCGTCGCGATGGGAAAGGGCGGCACCGAGGTCGCCAAGGATGCCGCTGACATGGTGCTGACCGACGATGACTTCGCCACCATCGAAGCCGCGGTCGAAGAGGGCCGCGGGGTATTCGACAACCTCACCAAGTTCATCACCTGGACCTTGCCCACGAATATCGGTGAGGGACTGGTCATTCTGGCGGCCATCGCGTTTGGCGCTACGCTGCCGATCCTGCCCACCCAGATTCTGTGGATCAACATGACCACCGCCATCGCACTGGGCTTGATGCTCGCGTTCGAGCCCAAGGAACCGGGCATCATGACTCGTCCGCCGCGCAACCCCGACGAGCCGCTACTCACGCGCGCGCTCGTCACGCGGATTCTGCTGGTGTCGGCGCTGCTCGTCGCCTGCGCGTGGTGGTTATTCGAATGGGAATTCAGCAACGGTGCCAGTCTCCCAGAGGCCAGAACGGCAGCACTTAACCTTTTCGTTGCCGTCGAGGCGTTCTATCTGTTCAGCTGCCGGTCGTTGACCCACTCAGCCTGGCGCATCGGTGTCTTCTCAAACCGCTGGATTATTCTCGGTGTCACCGCCCAGGCCGTCGCACAGCTGGCCATCACCTACCTGCCGGTGATGAATACGGTCTTCAGTACGGCGCCGATCGGCTTCGGCGCGTGGTTGCGCATCTTCGGCATCGCGGTTGCGGCAAGCGGCGTCGTTGCTCTCGATAAGTGGCTGCGCGGGCGAACGACGTCGGTGGTTCGATCGGCTCCCTGTAAGCCGTGAGCGTGGTGGCACAACCGCGGGCCAGCATCGCCGCTACCGGCGTTCCACCACCCCCACGTCATCCCCCCCAGCTGGCGGTGATCTCGGCGGAGTCCTCGCCGATGGCGGCGTGTAACACCCGGGCTGCTTCCCGTCGCCGGACATCACCGTGCCGTCTGGCACGCAGGTGCGGGGCGGAGGTGCGGCGCGCCGCTGGTGACGATGTGGAGTTTCAACTCCTGGTCAAACGGGTATCCGCGCGCGAGATGCGGTCCGCCCTGACCTGACACAGACGTCCGGCGCAGATGGTACGAGGGGTCTGCGTCGGGTCGAAATAAAAACGGGCAGAACACCTTTGATGCGCTGCCCACAACGAAAGGAAACACCCGACATGGGAATCGCCGACAGCGCGAAGAACAAGGCCCAGGACCTGAAGGGACAGGCCAAGGAAGCCGTCGGTTCGGCTACCGACAATTCCGATCTTCAGGCCGAAGGCCAGGTCGACCAGGCCGTCGCAGCGGTGAAGGACCACATCGCCGACGCGGCCGACAAGGTCAGGGACGGCGTCGAGGCGGTCAAGGACAAGCTGACCGGCAATTCCTGATCACCTGACAGAAGACTGGCGGTGCCGGGCTACGAACCCGGCACCGCCCGTCTTCGTCTGGTCGATCTAGATGCAGGGGCGGAAGAACACGAGCTTGACGGGCAGGCAGTTCTGGAAGAGCTTGGGCATGCTGAGCTTCGGAAGACCAACCTTGGGCACACCCACCGACGGCACCGCCTGGGCCACGTTGGCGGCCGCCGAGAAAGGTGTTTTCAGGAGGCTTCCGCCGCCACCGATCTGATTCAGAATGTAGAACGTGCTGGCGACATCGTTCAACCCACCGGAGATGCTGGTGGGGATGTCGATCGCCGCGTTCACGACGCTGTTGACGTCGTTGAGCGTTCCCGGCAACCGGCGGACCGAGTCCAGGGTGGCGTAGGAGTTGGCCCACTGCTCGGGGGTCACCTTCGAGATGGCGGGCGGCTGCGCCTTGCGCAGCGCCTCGGAGAGGGCGCTACTGCAGAGGCCGCTGTCGGTGCGCACGGAACCCTTGTTGCAGGTCTCGGCGACGCAGTTGCCGTTGAAATCGATCTTGCCCTCGCCGCACGCGGCAGAACTGGGCGCGGCAGTGATCACGGAAACAGCGGCCAACGGGGTGAAGGCGGCCAGCGTCGCCGCAGCGTAGCGGCGCTTCGACTTCTGCACGACGTGCCCCTCAATATCCGATCCAGCTAACGATTCAGTCAAAGTGTAGCCGAGCTACTGACCCATGACCGCGCTCTCGCTGGAACGCCAGGTCAGGCGCCCGGCGTGGCGAACTCGGGCGTCGGTGGGGAACGCGCAGCAACCAGTCGGCCGGCGATCCGATCTCTCGGCATCTCACAGTCAAGCATGACCGCAATGAGTAGGCTGCTGCCATGGATGAAGTGCCCCGTGCGGAACGCAGGCCTCATGTCGTGCGGCGTGCCGACAGCCGGGCCGTCATCCTCGATGCGGCCGTGCGGGCGTTGGTCGAGTACGGATACGGCGGAGCGACGACCGTGGTGATCCAGCGGCTTGCGGGTGTCTCCCGGGGGCGGTTGTTGCACTATTTCCCATCCCGCGAGGAGCTACTGGTTGCCGCCGCGCAGCATCTGGCCGTCGAGCGCATCTCCGAGATGGAACGGTGGTTCGACGCCGCGCCCGAGCACTCGGTCGCGAGTCCGCAGCGGATCGACTACGCAGTCGTGTTGTTGTGGCGGACATTTCAGCAACCCTATTTCTGGGCGGCGATGGAACTCTGGCTGGCCGCGCGCACAGACCCCACACTGCGGGCGGAGCTGGCCGCATCCGAGCGGCGACTGGGGCGCGCGATCGAGCACGTCATCGCGACGATGTTCGGCCCGGTGCACAGCAGTCATGCAGGGTTCGCCGACCTCCGCGAGCTGCTGTTCACCAGCATGCGCGGGGTGGCGCTCACCTATGCGATCGACGACCGCGACGCCGATGCGGATGTGCACCTCGCGCTGTGGCAGAAGCTGGCCCGGGGGGTGCTGACCTAAGTCCATTACCAGTCAATGCTGACTGCTAATGTGGGCTCGTGACCGCTTCACCTCCCCGTACTCAGGACCGGATGACCCACGATCTCTGGTTGCCCGACGAGATCGTCTCGTTGCGCGCCGAGGCGCGGGACGCTGTGCAACGCAGCGTCGCCCCTTACGCGCGCGAGATCGGGCAGCGCGAGGAATCCGCAGACAGCTTCCCGTGGGTGGCGTTCCGCGGCCTCGCCGACGAGGGCATGTTCGCGGTCCCGTTCGGGGCCGAGTTCGGCCGGGGCTTGAACCATCCGATGCTCGGCACCTGCACGGTCGCCGAGGAGATCGCCTACCATTCGTCCTCGCTGGCCGGTGTGTACGACGGGCAGTGCATTCTGGTTCCGCAGACGCTGACGTTCGCCACGGATGAGCTGCGGGCCCGGCTCATTCCGGAGCTGGTGAGCGGCCGGGTGGCCTTCGCCTTCGCCACCACGGAGCCGGACACCAGTTCCGACCTCACCGCGGTGCGGCTGCAGACGGTCGCCGAGGAAACGGCGGACGGGTTCGTGGTGAACGGCCGAAAGCGCTGGATCACCAACAGCGTGGCGGCCGGCTGGGTGTCGGTGCTGGTGCGCGCCGGTGCGCACGGTGACCGGGCAACCATGCTGTTGGTCGACCTCACGTCGCCGGGCGTACGGATCGGAACTCCCGATCTGAAAATGGGTCATCGCGGACAGATCACCGCGGATATCGAGTTCACCGATGTGCAGGTACCCCGGGAAAACCTGCTGGGTGCGCACGGCGGCGGGATGAGTGTGGCGCTCTCGGCCCTGGTGCGCGGGCGCATCGGCATCGGCGCCGCCGGAGTCGGTGTCGCACAGGCGGCGCTGGATCTGGCAGTGGAGCGGTTGCGAACGCGCGAGGTGTTCGGCGCCCCGCTGGGAGCGATGCAACATTGGCAGTTCGTCATGGCGCAACGCGCCACCGAGATCGAGTGTGCACGCACGCTCTATCAGAAGGCGGCCACTCTGGTGGATCGCGGTGACCGCACCGCCGAACCGGAGGCGGCGATGGCCAAGGCTTACGGCACCAGGCTGGCCAACGATCTCGTCCGCGAGGCGATCCAGATCTACGGGGCGCTGGGCTTCGCTCGCCAGGTCGGGGAGACGGGTGAATCCGTGCGACTGGAGGAGATGTATCGCGACGCCAAGATCCTGGAGATCTTCGAAGGTGCCAACGAACTGCAGCAGTGGATCATCGCACGACGTCTCATCGGTCGCGATGTGACCGGATAGGTCGGCGGTGGGGTACCCGGCCCTCTCGCCCGGCGCTCTAATCTATATTAAAATCTTGTGCCGCGGCCGGAGAGAAGGTACCCGATGAACAACGATGTGCAAGCCCAGGTGTCGGGTGGGCCGTTCTTCGATGATCTGCGGGTAGGACAGGTTTTCGACAGTGCCCCGCGGATGACGCTGACCGAAGGGGCGGCCGCGCTGCACCAGGCTGTCCTGGGTGACCGGATGCGGCTGTCACTCGACACGACACTGGCCACCGCGGTGACGGGAAGTGCACGCCCGCTTGCGCATCCGTGCCTGGTCACCGATATCGCGATCGGACAGAGCACGTTGGCGACCCAGCGTGTGAAAGCCAATCTCTTCTATCGTGGCCTGGCCTTTCATCGCTTTGTCGAGCTGGGGGATTCGCTGTCCACCCGCACCGAAGTCGTCGGGATGAAGCAGAACTCCGTACGGGAGGGGCGTGCGCCGACCGGCCTGGTGGCGCTGCGGATGACGACAGTCGACCAGCGCGACCGCCTCGTCCTCGATTTCCACCGGTGCGCGATGCTGCCCCTGTCGCCGGGTGTCGTCGAGACGGGCCGGGCTGACGACTTGTCATCGATCGGCGTCGATGAGGTGGTCACAGACCCGGCACGCGACTGGGACGCAGAGGCGTTCCGGTCGCGAGTTCCCGGGCCGCACTTCACTGTCGACCTGGCGGGCGTGCGGATGCGCAGCACCGGTGACGTGGTGAGCAGTGCGCCGGAACTGGCCAGGTTGAGTCTGAACATTGCTGCCACTCACCATGATTGGCGAAGTGGTGGCCAGCGGCTGGTATACGGCGGCCACACCATCGGAATCGCGATGGCGCAGGCGACGCGACTGCTGCCCAATGTGGCGAGCATCTTGAGTTGGGCTTCCTGCGATCACACCGGTCCGGTCCATGAAGGCGACACTTTGTACAGTGACCTCCACGTCGAGGACGCCGTCGCGCTGCCGGATGGGCGTGGGGGGCGACTGAATCTCCGGTCGCAGGTCTATGCCGTCGGCGCCGGCGAGGAAACCGATCGCCAGGTGCTCGACTGGCGCTTCACCGTACTGATGTTCTGACTTTCGCCCCCGACCGTGCGGTGACACTCAGGGGCGAGGCTTCGCGACCAGCGACTGCCCGAGCTGCTCGACCAGGAGTCCGACGTCCCAGTAGTCGTGATGGCTGGTCAACTTTCCCTCCTGGTCGAACCGGCAGGTGGCGATACCGGTGACCGAGAAGTGGCGGCCGGCCGCGTCGACGCGGCCGCCGCTGGGGAGCAGGAGGGGGCCGTTGATCGAGCCGCTCCACGTCCACTCGTAGTAGGCGCGGTCGTCCTGCACGGCGGGATGGGAGAACACGATCAGCGAATCAGGCGAGAATCTGAGCATCCACCGGTGAAAGCGCCGAATTTCCTCCCGGCCCACATAGGTTCCGCCCATCGCCACATCCGCGTACGTGCCGCCCTCGGCAAAGTACGTGCAAAGCAAATTGGGATCGTCGGTCCACGCTCGACCGTAGGCCTCGGCGAAATCGTCGGCGGCGGGATGGGGAGTGGTGTTGACCATCGAAGAAATTTATCACTGATTCAAAAAATGTGGGAGTCGTTTGGCGGCTTTCATCTCGGATGCGATCGCGGTCGGCGTCGTTCTGTGGATGGCGCTGGCGCCGTGGCGGCTCGGGAATCAATTTAGTGCTGTTAACCAGTGATACCGCCGAGGCTGGGTAGCCAGATCTCTGACGATTGCGTCAAAACGGGGTCAGCCTGCGCGGATGGCCGGGCCGTGAAAATCGGACTGTGTGCGCCCCTCGTTCAGACTTGACGTTTTTAGTCTAAGTTTGATTCTATCCGTGAGCCGCGTCACTCGATGGCTATCGATGTGACCCACGGCCGGAGGGCGAAGGAGATGCGCGCTGTGCTTGCTTCAGCGAACTGCCGGCCGGGGTCGAGCGGGCGCGGCGTACCCGTGACCGTCAGTTCAGACGGGAACTTGTGAGGAGCTTGGTGTTCAAGACCAGTACCGCGGCGAAACCTGTACGGGCCATCGGCGGATTCTTCGCCATGGCGTTGGATACGGCTGTCGCCATCTTCCGGCCGCCGTTCCCGTGGCGTGAATTCGTCCTCCAGTCATGGTTTGTCGCACGGGTGTCACTGTTGCCGACGCTGATGCTGTCGATCCCGTTCACCGTTCTGACGGTGTTCACCTTCAACGTGCTGTTGGCCGAATTCGGCGCAGCAGACTTCTCGGGTACCGGCGCAGCGCTGGGAGCGGTCACCCAGATCGGTCCGATCGTCACTGTGCTGGTCGTCGCCGGCGCCGGCGCCACGGCGATGTGCGCGGACCTCGGAGCACGCACCATCCGCGAGGAACTGGACGCCCAACGCGTGATGGGGATCGATCCGATCCGGGCCCTGGTGGTCCCACGTGTGCTGGCCGCAACCGTGGTGGCGCTGCTGTTGTCCTCACTGGTCATTCTGGTCGGTCTCGCAGGCGGATTCGCCTTCTCCGTGTTCTTTCAGCACGTGACACCTGGTGCGTTCGTGGCCGGACTCACCCTGGTCACAGGTGTCGGGGACGTCGTCGTCTCCCTCGTCAAGGCCACGTTGTTCGGGATGACGGCCGGCTTGATCGCCTGCTACATGGGCACCACCGTCGGCGGCGGCCCGGCCGGTGTCGGCAATGCGGTCAACGAGACCGTGGTGTTCTCGTTCCTCGCGCTCTTCATCATCAACATCTTCATGACCGCAGTGGGAATCAAGGTGAACCTGTGAGCGTCAAAACCACTATCCGACAGCGTTTCCCGCGGCTGTCGCGGCAGTCGCGGGCATGGCACGCGAGCTGGACCAGGGTCGGGGAGCAGACCCAGTTCTACGGGCGCACGCTCGGCTCGGCGGTGGATGTGTTCGTGCATTACAAGACCGAACTGGTCAGGTTGATCGCTCAGATGAGTCTGGGAACGGGCGCGCTCGCCGTCATCGGTGGCACGGTCGTCATCGTCGGTTTTCTCACCGTCTCGACCGGTGCGCTGGTTGCCGTGCAGGGCTACAACCAGTTCGCCCAGGTCGGTGTGGAGGCGTTGACGGGTTTCGCCTCAGCGTATTTCAACGTGCGACTCATCGCGCCGCTGACGGCGGCCATCGCGATGGCCGCCACCATCGGTGCCGGCTCGACTGCGCAACTCGGTGCCATGCGCATCAACGAGGAGATCGACGCCTTGGAGGTGATGGGGGTTCGTTCGCTGGCCTATCTGGCCACGACGCGCGTGCTCGCCGGTGTCGTTGTGGTGATACCGCTCTACTGCGTCGCGGTGATCATGTCCTTCCTGGCCGCCCGTGTCGGTACCACCGTGATATACGGCCAGTCCACCGGCGTCTACGACCACTACTTCCGCACCTTCCTCATTCCCACCGACCTGATCTGGTCGTTCGTCCAAGCCGTGGTCACCGCCGTCGTCATCATGCTCGTCCACACGTACTACGGTTTCACCGCTTCCGGGGGCCCCGCCGGGGTGGGTGAAGCGGTCGGTCGGGCCACGCGGACCTCACTGGTCGTCGCCGTATTCGTCACCCTGTTGGTCACGCTGTCCATCTATGGGCAGTCCGGCAACTTCAACCTGGCGGGCTGAGCAGATGGCGCGTCGAGCAGGCGAACCTCGGATCCACCCCGATTGGTGGACAGCGATTCTCATCGTGTTCACCGTCGGATGCATCGCCCTCACCTGGGCGCTGTTCAACGGCTCGTTCCGGCAGTATGTTCCGGTCACCCTCACCTCCGATCGCGCCGGCCTGGTGATGGAGGTCGGCGCGAAAGTCAAGATGCGCGGCGTGCAGGTGGGGCGTGTCGGGTCGATCGCCGGGGGGCGAGATCCGGTGAGTCTGCGACTGGAGCTGGACCCTGACAAGGTCCGCTATGTGCCCTCCAACGTGGTGGCGCGGATCGCGTCGACCACGGTCTTCGGGGCCAAGTATGTCGACTTGATCTACCCCGAGGACCCGTCGGGTAAAGCGCTGGCGGCCGGTGCGGTGCTGCAGTCCCAGAACGTGAGCACCGAGGTGAACACCGTGTTCCAGGACCTCGTCGGCGTCATCAAGAAGATCGATCCCGCGAAGCTGAATTCGGTGCTCTCGGCGGTTGCCGAGGGTGTGCGTGGTCAGGGTCCGCGGATGGGCGAGGCCACGACGTCGGCCAATGAAGTGCTGACCGCCCTGAACGCGCGGTCGGAGACCATCGGGCAGGACTGGCGCGCGTTCAGAGATTTCAACGACACCTATGCGGCCGCGGCACCGGACCTCATCCGGATCCTCGACGCTGCCGGCACCACCAGCACCACGGTGGCGTCCCAGGCGCACCAACTGGATTCGTTGTTGGTCAACGTCATCGGGTTCTCCCGGAGCGGCACCCAACTTCTCGGTCCGAACAAGGACAACCTCGTCGATGCGATCAACGTCCTGCGTCCCACCACGGGTCTGTTCAACAAGTACAACCCCGAGTTGACGTGTCTGTTCCTCGGCGGAAAGAACGCGATCGATTTCGGCCAGGCGGACTACACCGGTGGCGCCAACGGCAAGTCGCTGATCGTCGACGCCGCGCTGCTCCTCGGTGATGATCCCTACCGATATCCCGACAACCTCCCGATCAACGGGGCCAAGGGCGGCCCCGGGGGTAAACCGGGCTGTGGATCGTTGCCGGATGTGGCCAAGAACTGGCCGGTACGCACCCTCGTCACCAACACCGGGTTCGGTACTGGACTGGACAACCGACCCAATCCGGGAATCGGTTTCCCGGGGTGGGCCAACTTCTTCCCGGTGACCCGGGCCGTGCCGGAACCTCCGAGCATCCGCTACCAGGGTGGTCCGGCCCCAGGTCCCACCTCGCCATGGGAACCGCCCTACGGCGCTGCGCAGTACGGACCCGGCGGGGCGCCGCTCTTCCCCGGAGTGCCACCCGCGCCGCCGGATGCCCAGGCGCCCATCCCTCCGGGGATCGGCGGCCCGGCGCCGGATCCGTCGACGCAGCCACCGGGATGAGCACAGCCATGACACGACTCCATCAGACGAACAGTGAGAGGCCGACGACGTGAGAGACAACCTGTCAGGCGCAGCCTGGCGGCTCACCGTGTTCGTGATCGTGGCAGCACTGGGAATGTTCGCACTGCTCACGATTTTCGCGCAGTTCCGTTTCGACGAGGCACGGACGTTTCGGGCGGCGTTCACGAATGTGACCGGACTGGAGAACGGAAACTTCGTGCGCATCGCCGGTGTCGAAGTCGGCAAGGTCAAGCGCATCGCGCTGAACAAGGACAGCACGGTGACCGTCGAGTTCACCGCGCAGGACTCGGTCGTGCTGACCGAAGGCAGCCGCGCGGCGATCCGTTACGACAACGTCATCGGCGGTCGCTACCTGGCTCTCGAAGAGGGCACCGGGTCACCCAGGCTGCTGCAGCCCGGCGCCACCATCCCCGTCGACCGCACCTCACCCGCCCTGGACCTGGATGCCTTGATCGGTGGCTTCCGGCCGTTGTTCCGCGCCTTGGATCCCAACCAGGTGAATGCGCTGAGCGGACAACTACTTTCGGCGCTACAAGGTCAGGGCGCGACGGTCGGCTCGTTTCTCTCGCAGACCGCGGCACTGACCAACACCCTGGCCGACCGCGACCAACTGGTGGGCCAGGTCGTGACCAATCTCAGCACCGTGCTCGGTTCCCTCGGCGATCAGAAGGAGAAGTTCGGCACCGCAGTCGATTCGCTGTCGGAGATCGTGCACACCCTCGAATCGCGAAAAGGCGATCTGAGCAATGCCGTGGCGTATTCGAATGCCGCGGCCGGCAGTATCGCCGATCTCTTGGCCCAGGCGCGGCCGCCGCTGGCCACCACGGTCAAGGAGACCGACCGGACAGCCGGCATCGTGGTCGCCGACCACGACTACGTCGACAATCTGTTGGCGACCCTGCCCGAGTCGTACCGAATTCTGGGACGGCAGGGCCTCAACGGCGACTACTTCTCGTTCTACATCTGCGATCTGGTGTTGAAGCTCAACGGTAAAGGTGGACAGCCCGTCTACGTCAAGATGGCAGGCCAGGATTCGGGGAGGTGCACTCCGCGATGAAGGCATTCCAAGAACGAAACCCGTTCATCATCGGTGCCGTCGGAGTGGTCGCGGTGACGGCGATCGGCGTCGGTGTCCTCAACTACGACAAGCTGCCCCTGGTGTCCGCGCAGACCAGCTACGCCGCCTATTTCGCCGAAGCGGGTGGTCTCACGTCCGGTGCCGAGGTGCAGGTCTCCGGATTCAAGATCGGCAAGGTCGAGAGCATCTCCCTAGACGGCGCAAAGGTTCTCGTCCGGTTCCAGGTCGACGACGATGTGCACCTGGGTGATCGCACCGAAGCCGCGGTCAAGACGAAAAGCCTGCTGGGGTCCAAGATTCTGGACATCACCCCGCGCGGTGACGGAGAGCAGAAGGACGTCATCCCGCTGGAGCGCACCATTTCGGCATATCAGCTGCCGGATGCGCTCGGCGACATCACGGCTCAGATCAGCGGATTGAACACCGATCAGCTGTCCGCCTCGCTGTCCACACTGGCCGACACCTTTCGCAATACCCCGGAAGACCTCCGGCTCGCCGTGGACGGTGTCGGTCGCTTCTCGGACACCCTCAACCGCCGTGACGACCAACTGCGCAACCTGCTGGCCAACGCGAACAAGGCGACCAGCGTTCTCGCCGAGCGCAGTGACAAGATCGTCCAACTCGTCCGTGATTCCAACGCGTTGCTGATCGCACTGGAGGGTCAGCGCGCCGCGCTGGATCAGATCTCGAACAACATCTCGGCGCTGGCGGCCCAGATCAACGGGTTCATCGGTGACAACCGTGACACGCTCAAACCGGCTCTGGACAAGCTGAACGGCGCGCTGACCATCGTCGCCAATCGGAAAGCCGAAGTCCAGCAGTCGATCAAGGGCTTCACGTCGTACGCCTTCGCACTCGGCGAGTCGGTGGCATCGGGTCCGTTCTTCAAGGCCTACCTGTCCAACCTGTTGCCGGGGCAGTTCGTTCAGCCGTTCATCGACGCCGCCTTCTCGGATCTCGGCCTGGACCCGCACGTGCTCGCGCCCTCCCAGCGCACCGACCCCCAGACCGGCCAGCCCGGCACCCCGGCACTTCCCGTTCCGTTCCCGCGGACCGGGCAGAGTGGCGAGCCCAGGATGACCATCCCGGATGCCATCACCGGCAAGCCCGGCGATCAGCAATGCGGGCCGCCGGGCATCCCGTTGCCCGGTCCCGGGTGCTATCCCTACCGCGACCCCGGTCCGCCGGCGGCGCCCGGCGGACCCCCGCCCGGTCCACCGGCGCCCGAATCCCCGGGCCACGTGTCCGTGCCCGAGCCGACTCCGAGCGCTGTCTACCAGCCCGCGCCCGGTGAGATCGGTCCCGACGGCACTCCCGTTGCAGGAGAACACCAATGACCCAACCGCGCATCCGCATTGCCGTGGTGGCCCTCTTTGCACTACTGCTGATCGCCGGGCTCGTCGTGGTCATCCCGGCGACGACGAACATCTCGCGCACCCAGGTCGTGGCCTATTTCGACAACACGAACGGTCTCTTCGTCGGTGACGAAGTCCGCATCCTCGGCGTCCCGGTCGGCGAGATCGACCGGATCGACGTCGAGCCGCAGCGGGCGAAGGTCAGCTTCTGGGTGCAGGACAAGTACAAGGTGCCGGCCGACGCCAAGGCGGTCATTCTCGCGCCCTCGCTGGTCACCGCCCGGGCCATTCAGCTCACGCCTGCCTACACGGCGGGACCGACGTTGGCCGACGGGGCCGTCATCCCGCGGGAGCGGACCGCCGTCCCGGTCGAATGGGACGATGTCCGTACCCAGCTGCAGCGTTTGACCGAGATGCTGCAGCCCACCGAACCCGGCGGTACCAGCACACTCGGGTCTTTGGTCAACACCGCCGCCGACAACCTGCGCGGTCGTGGGGCGAGCATCCACGACACTCTGGTCAAGTTGTCCCAGGCGACCTCGGCGCTCGGTGACCACAGCAGCGACCTGTTCAGCACGCTGCGGAATCTGTCACTGCTGGTCTCGGCGCTGCAGGACAGCTCGGGTCTGATGAAGCAGCTCAACCAGAATCTCGCGTCGGTCAGCGGGGCTCTCGCCGACGACCCGGATGAGGTGAGCAACGCCGTGCGCAATGTCAGCGATGTCTCGCGATCAGTGTCGAAATTCGTGGCAGACAACAAGGAATCACTGGGCACCACCTCCGACAAACTGGGTGCGGTGTCGCAGACGGTCACCGAGAGCATCGACGATGTCAAGCAGTTGCTGCACATCTCGCCGACCGTCTTGCAGAACTTCATCAACATCTATCAGCCGGCGCAGGGAACGTTGTCGGGCGCCCTGTCGACGAACAACTTCAGCGATCCGATCAGCTTCATCTGTGGTGCGGTCCAGGCCGCGTCACGACTCAACGCCGAGCAATCGTCGAAGCTGTGCGTGCAGTATCTGGCCCCGATTGTGAAGAACCGCCAGATGAACTTCTTCCCGATCGGCGGCAACCCCATCGTCGGCGCCACCGCCCGGCCAAACGAAGTGACCTACAGCGAGGACTGGATGCGTCCCGACTACGTCCCGCCGTCACCGGCAGCCCCAGCCGCCGCAGCGCCGCTGCCGGCCGAGGCGGCTCAACCGGATCCCGCGGCAGGACTTCCGGGAATGATGGTTCCCGCCGGAGCAGGCTCATGACGGCGCCCAGGCGTCTCGGCGCGGCGGTGATCGCGGTGACTGTGCTGTCCATGCTGCTCACCGGCTGCGGGGGTTGGCACGGTTTGAACTCCGTGCCCATGCCGGGGACCGAGGGCGACGGGCCCGGAGCCTTCACCATCCAGGCGCAGATGCCGGACGTGAACAACATTCAGCAGAACTCCCGCGTCCGGGTCGGGGACGTCAACGTGGGCACGGTGACCAATATCGAACGCCAGGGCTGGCACGCTCTGCTGACGATGCGCCTCAACGGTGATGTGAAGTTGCCCGCCAACGCGACCGCGACGATCGGCCAGACCAGCCTGCTCGGTTCACTGCACATCGAGCTGGCGCCACCGGTCGCCGAACCGGCCGAGGGCCGACTGCACGAGGGGTCGTTGATCCCGTTGGCATCCGGGGGTGGGTACCCGTCGACGGAACAGACGTTGGCCGCGGTATCGCTGCTGCTCAACGGCGGCGGTATCGGCCAGATACAAGACATCACCACCGCATTCGGCACGGCATTCGCCGGACGTGAGAAAGATCTGAGAAGTCTGATCACTCAACTCGATACGTTCGTGCGGAATACCAATGCTCAGACCGACGACATCATCGCCGCCACCGACAGCCTCAACAATCTGGTCTCCGGATTCGCCGAGCAGAGGCCCGTGGTGGACAAAGCGCTGGACACCATCCCGGATGCGTTGGCGGTTCTCAAAGACGAACGCACCAAGCTGGCCGACACCCTCGATCAGCTCGGCAAATTCAGTGCACTGGCCGCAGATTCGGCCAACCAGACCAAGGAGGCTCTGGTCCAGGAACTCAAGGACATCGGCCCCGTGCTGAAGTCGCTGGCCGACTCCGGACCTGCACTCACCCGTTCCCTGAGCTTCTTCTCGGTGTACCCCTTCGCGAAGGAGACGCTGAGCAAGTGGTTCCGCGGTGACTACGCGAACCTGACCGCGATCATCGACCTGACACTGAGCCGGCTCGACTCGTCCTTCCTCACCGGCACGCGGTGGGAGGGCAACCTCACCGAACTCGAAATGCAATGGGGCCGCACCATCGGTCAATTGCCGAGTCCGTACACCTCAGGCAATCCATTGATCATTCCGTACCACCTGAATCAGGGGCCCTAGATGGTTCTCAGCAGACGAGTCCTCATCCAGCTGGCGTTCTTCGCCGTGATCACGCTGGTCGGCGGGACCATCATGATCTTCAACTACATGGGTCTGCCCGGCCTGCTGTTCGGCGTCGGTCAGTACAAGGTCTCCGTCGAGTTGCCCGCGGCCGCAGGTCTCTACAAGAACGCCAACGTCACTTACCGGGGCACCGAGGTCGGCAAGGTGACCGATGTCCGCCTCGACGACAACGGCGTGGTCGCCGATCTTGCGCTGAAATCCGGAATCCCTATTCCCGGCGACCTGACGGCCGAAGTGCACAGTGCGTCATCGATCGGTGAGCAGTACGTCGCCCTGCTGCCGCACGGGGACGGAAGTCCGCTGAAGGCAGGCGATGTCATCCCGAGGGATCGCACCTCGGTCCCTCCTGATATCAGCACGCTGCTGGCGGCGACGGACAAGGGGCTGGACGCGATCCCCGGTGACAACCTGCAGACGGCGGTCGGTGAGGCGGCCACCGCGGTCGGGGGATTGGGACCGGATCTGGCCAGACTGGTCAAGGGCTCCACCACGCTGGCGATCGACGCACGCAAGAATCTCGACTCCCTCACCAATCTGATCGACAATTCCAGACCCATCCTCGATTCGCAGACCGCGACCGCCGGCTCGATCGAGAACTGGGCCGCGAACCTGGCATCGGTGACATCGCAACTGAAGCGCGAGGACACGTCGGTCCGGGGGATCCTCAAGGACGGCCCGGAGGCGGCAGATCAGGTCCGGCAGTTGTTCGACCGGTTGCAGCCCACCCTGCCGGTGGTCCTGGCGAACCTGGTCACGATCGGCGACGTGGCGGTGACCTATCAGCCGAATATCGAACAGCTCCTGGTTCTCGCCCCGTCGGCGGTCGAGGTGGTACAGGGTGCAGGCGTCACCAACCGCAACACCAAGCAGGCGTACAAAGGTGCCTTCTTGAGCTTCAACCTGAACCTCAACCTGCCGCCACCATGCCTGACCGGCTATCTCCCGCCACAGCAGGCCCGGACGACCAGTCTCACCGACTATCCGGACCGCCCGGCCGGTGAATTCTATTGCCGGGTACCGCAGGACTCGCAATTCAACGTGCGGGGTGCGCGCAACTATCCGTGCGAAACGCGTCCGGGTAAGCGCGCGCCGACGGTGAAGATGTGTGAAAGCGACGAGAACTACGTCCCCCTCAACGACGGCTTCAACTGGAAGGGCGACCCCAACGCGACGTTGTCCGGGCAGCCGATTCCTCAGCTGCCGCCCGCGGCGGGGCCGGGTACGGCACCTACCGGCACATCGGGTGCCGCGCCGCCGGGCCCGGTTGCGCCGCCGATCGCCGTGGCGCAGTACGACCCGGCGACGGGGAGTTACCTCGGTCCGGACGGCCACGTCTACACCCAGGCCAACCTGGCCCACAACGCTCAGGAGCAGACATGGCAGTCGATGATGATGCCGCCGAACCCGAAGTGACGACAGCAACCCCGGATACCGCGGAGTACCCGCCGGACCAGGACGGCGCATCACGCACATGGCGCCGTGACCCGGCAAAGCTGGCCTTGGTGGGCGGTCTCCTCGCCGCCATCGGCGTGGCATCGCTGGGGGCTTGGCTCGGTGTGCGGGCCCATCAGTCCCGGCAGCTCGACCAACGGCAGACATCGTTTGTCGACGTGGCGCGGCAAGCCGCGACCGATCTCACGACGATCGATCACCATGAGGTCGAAGGCGATGTGAAGCGCATTCTCGACTCGGCGACCGGCGCGTTCTACGACGACTTCAACAATCGCGCAGAGCCTTTCATCGAGGTGGTGAAGAAGACGCAGTCGAAGTCCGTGGGAACGGTGGTCTCGGCCGGCATCGAGTCCGAGACCGATCAGGACGCGCAGGTACTGGTCGCGGTGAGCGTCAAGACGACTGTCGCCGACGGGACAGAACAACGGCCTCGGTCGTGGCGGATGCGGATCTCGGTACAGAGGCTGGGGAACGAGGTCAAGGTATCCAACGTCGCCTTCGTGCCCTAGGCACTTCATCATCAGTTCCGAACCGCGAGAAGGATACCCGTGACCGCCCCCAGCATGACCAGCGCGCCGACCTCATCCGCCGACCTCATCGACGAGGAAAGCGAGCCGGCGACCTCGACGAATTCGGTGGCAAAGAACCGTATGTCATGGCGGCAGGTCGTCGCCTATATCGTGGTGCCGCTGCTTGTGGTCGTACTCGGCGGCGTCACCGGATGGTTGAAGTGGGTGGACGGATCCTCGCGGGATGCCCGGGCGGCCGCGACCGCGTCGGTCCAGGCCGCCCGCGATGGCACCGTCGCGCTGCTTTCCTACCAGCCGGATACCGTCGAGCAGACGCTCGGCGCCGCTCAGGCGCGGCTCACGGGCGCGTTCCGTGACTCCTACGCAAAGCTGATCCATGATGTGGTGATCCCCGGCGCTCGGGAGAAGAAGATCTCGGCGATCGCGAACGTACCTGCAGCGGGCTCGATTTCGGCAACCGGCGACCACGCAGAGGTCTTGGTCTTCGTCAATCAGACGTCGATCGTCGGTACCGATGCGCCCACCGACACCGCCTCATCAGTGCGGGTCGGTCTGGACAAGGTCGATGGGCAGTGGTTGATCTCCTCGTTCGAGCCCATCTGACCGGGTCACGGCATCGTGTAGCCGCCGCTCACCGAGATCATCTGCCCGGTCACCTGGCGTGCGGCCAGCGGCGAGGAGAACCACAGCACCGCCCGAGCGACATCCTCGGCGGTCGTCAACCGGCGCATCGGGGTGTCCTTGAGCATGAACTCGATCTGGTTGGGGTTGAACACTTCGTCTTCGCCCACGGCCCAGAGGCTGGAGGCGCCCACGGCGTCGGCACTCTCCGGCATCACCAGACCAGGACAGACGATGTTGGAGCGGATTCCATGGCGGCCGTGTTCACGTGCGGTGGTACGCGCGAACGCGACCATGGCGGCCTTCGACGCGCCGTAGATGCCCTGGCGTATCTGACCGAACGCCGCGTCGCTGGCGATGAAGACCAACGCGCCACCGCCGTCGTTCTTCATCGGGCCGATGGCCGCCTGGGTGGTGGCCACCGCGCTGTAGAAGTTCACCTCGATGGTGCGCTGCCATTTGTCGCGATCGGTATCGGTGGCGACGAAACCGGGCACACTCCAGCCGGCGTTGTTGACCACCACATCGACACCACCCCAGGTGGTGACCGCCAGGCCGATGGTGTCCTCCGCGCCCCCGGGGGTCGTCAGATCGTTGATGGCCAGTTCCACTGCTTCGGCTCCGAGGTCGAGGGCCTCGTCCCGCACCTTCTTGGCCTGAGGTTCGTCGATGTCGTTCAACACGATTCGGGCGCCCTCGGCGGCGTATGCGTGCACGATTCCCCGGCCGATGTTGGAGGCGCCGCCGGTCACGACGACCCGTGCTCCTGACAGTCCCAGATCCATGGTGGTCCTTCTTCCTCGACGTGGCCTGTTGAATCACCGTAGCCACTTGATTTAACCTAGATTAGAAATATCGGCTAGATTTGTCTATGCCGGAGGTGTCGACGGGAGACGGGTATGGAGAAACTGCTGCAGGGCAAGGTTGCGGTGGTCACCGGCGCCGCCCAGGGGATCGGCCTCGAGATCGCGCGCACGTTGCATCAGCACGGAGCACAGGTGGTGCTGGCCGATCTCGACGGGGACGCCACGGCCCGTGCGGCAGGCGACATCGCCACCCCGGATCTCGACTGTGTCGGCGCGGTGTGCGATGTGACGGCAGAAGACCAGGTGCAGACGCTGGTGGCGAACACGTGTCGCGACTTCGGCCGCCTGGACGTGTTCGTCAACAACGCCGGCATCACGCGTGACGCCTCCCTGAAGAAGATGCAGGTCGCCGACTTCGACGCGGTCATCACGGTGCACTTGCGCGGTACCTGGCTCGGTATCCGTGAGGCTTCGGCGGTGATGCGGGAGCAGAAGTCCGGCAGCATCGTCAACATCTCGTCGCTGTCGGGGAAGTCGGGTAATCCCGGCCAGACCAACTACAGCGCCGCCAAGGCCGGAATCGTGGGACTGACGAAGGCCGCCGCCAAAGAGGTGGCCCACCACAATGTGCGGATCAATGCGGTGCAACCCGGTCTGATCCGCACGCCGATGACCGCGGCCATGCCCCCGGATGTCTTCGCTCAGCGCGAGGCCGATGTGCCGATGAAGCGTGCCGGCGAACCGGGCGAGGTTGCCGGTGCCGTCGTGTTCCTGGGCTCAGAACTGTCCAGCTACATCACCGGAACGGTGATCGAAGTGGGTGGCGGGAGGTACATGTGAAATCTGTTCTCACCGATATCGAAGGCGGTATCGGGCGCATTACGCTGAATCGGCCGGATCGGATGAACGCGATCAACGTCGCGCTCGGCCATGCGCTGGAGAGCGCGATCGACCAGCTCGGCGACCGCCAGGACGTCAATGTCATCGTGATCCGCGGGGCCGGCGGGAATTTCTGCGCCGGAGGCGATTTCGACGAAGTCCAGAGGTTGCGTGCCGAAGGCTCCGCCGAGTTGCGGACGTTGTTCACCTCGTTCAAAGCCGCCTGTGAGGCGATCACCCGCGCGAAGGTGCCGGTTGTCGCAGTTGTCGAAGGTGTGGCCATGGCCGGTGGCTTCGAGCTGATGCAGGCCGCCGACATCGTGCTGGTCGCGAACGAGGCACGAATCGCGGACAACCACATCAACTTCGGCATGATCCCCGGCGGGGGGAGCACCGCACGTCTGCCGCGCCTGCTCGGTCGGCAGCAGGCCCTGGGGCTGCTGTTGTCCGGCGACAAGATCACCGGTTCGGCTGCCGTCGACTTGGGCTTGGCCTACAAGAGCTTTCCCGCGGACACCTTCGACGAATCCGTCGAAGTGTTCCTGGCGAAACTGGCCGGACGTGACCGCTCGGCTCTCACCACCGTCAAGCGGCTGGTGACCGATGGTCTGAACAAGGATTTCGACATCGCAAACGCCGATGAGACCGATGCCGTCGTGTGGCGGATCGGCGGTCAGGCCGGCCAAGCCGGGGTATCGGCATTCAAGAACAGAGAGGTCAAGGCATGACCACAGCGATCGACGCCGCAGTATTACGAGAGGTCGCGCCCAACGGTGTCGCCAGTATCCGGCTGAACCGCCCCGGCACGTCGAACGGTCTCAACGTCGAAACCCTCAAGGCACTGCACGAGGCGGTGCTCGCCTGCCACGCCGACCCCGCGGTCACGGTGGTGCTGCTCACCGGAGCAGGCCGTAATTTCTGCGCCGGCGGTGACATTCACACCTTCGAATCCAAAGGTGAGGCGCTGCCGGATTACCTGCGCGAAGCCACCGCCTGGCTGCAGCTGGCCACCGCTGCCCTCATCCAACTGCGGGTACCGGTGGTCACCGCCGTACAAGGGTTCGCGGCCGGTGGCGGCGGACTCGGACTGGTCTGCGCCTCCGACATTGTGATCGCCGCGCAGTCGGCCAAGTTCTTCTCCGGGGCCGTGCGGGTCGGGATGGCACCCGATGGCGGGTCCTCGGTCACTCTCACGCAGCTGGTGGGGTTGCGGCAGGCGCTGCGCATCCTGCTCACCAACCCCACGTTGACTGCGACCGAGGCCGCGGCGATCGGACTGATCACCGAGGTCGTCGACGATGCCGACCTCACCGATCGCGCCGAGACCATCGCCGCCGAGCTGGCTGCGATGCCCACCAAGGCACTGTCGGCCACCAAACGGCTGGTGTGGTCGGGTGTCGGTGCCTCGATCGAGGAGCGGCTCCCGGAGGAATCGCGCACCGTCTCGGAGTTGTCCGGCACAGCCGATGCCCTGGAGGGGCTTCGCGCCGTCATCGAACGGCGAGCACCGAAGTTCACCGGGCGATGAACGTCCTCATCGAGGATGACGGCGCCGTGCGCACCCTCACCCTCAATCGCCCGCAGGTGCGCAACGCGATCGACATCCCGCTGCGGCTGGAACTGGCCGATGCCCTCGAATCGGCGGACGCCGACGCCGGGGTGCGGGCGATCATCCTCACCGGTGCGGGCAGCACATTCTGCTCGGGCGGTGACATCTCCACGATGAAGCTCATGTCCGAAGCCGAGGCCATGGACCGCGCGCAGCTGGCACAGCGCGTGATCCGGGCGATCTGGAACACGCCGAAACCGGTCATCGCCGCGGTCGAAGGCGCCGCATTCGGTGCGGGCGCCGCGCTGGCCGCGGCCTGCGACCGCGTCGTCGCCGGCAGCGACGCCCGTTTCGCGACGACCTTCACCAACGTCGGTCTCGCCGGCGACATGGGCGCATTCGCGTCGCTGCCACGTCGTGTCGGCACGGCCCGTGCCCGGCAGATGCTGCTGCTCCCGCAACCGATCGACGCACGGGTTGCCGAGAGTTGGGGGCTGGTCGACGCCACCACCGAACCCGGCGCGGCTCTCGCGACCGCGCACGTCGACGCGCACCGGCTCGCCGCGGGACCTGCGCAGGCCTATGGCGTCATCAAGGCCCTGCTGGCCATCAGTCCCACGCTGCCTCCGGTCGAGGTTCTCGATCACGAAGCCGCGCATCAGGCACGACTGTTCGGCAGCGACGACTTCGCCGAAGGCGTCGCCGCCTTCGGCGAGAAGCGGCGACCCTCGTTCGGCCCACGACAAGGAGTTCACTCATGACCTCTGTCATCGATCCCTCAGCGGACACCGGCAGCCGGTACGACCGGCTGATCCGGCCGGAGAAGGTGCACGGCACGCTGTACACCGATGCCTCGATCTACGCCGAAGAACTGGCCAAGATCTGGTACCGCACCTGGGTGTTCGTCGGCCACGAGAGTGAGGTCGCCCAGCCCAACGACTACGTGCGCAAGAAGCTCGGACCCCAGGACGTCATCATGACCAGGGACCGGGACGGCGAGGTGCACCTGCTGCTCAATCGGTGCGCTCATCGTGGCAACCAGGTGTGTGATGACGCCAAGGGCAACTCCAGCACCTTCCGTTGCCCGTACCACGGCTGGACCTTCCGAAATGACGGCGAGCTCATCGGATTTCCGTTCTTCAAGGGTTACGGCGACCGTAAGCTGGACCTCGCGATGGGGCGGGTACCGCGCGTGGACTCCTACGGCGGCTTCGTCTTCGGCAGCTTTGCACCCGACGGGCCGTCGCTGGTCGAGCATCTGGGTGCCGCCGCCGGCGAGATCGACCGGCTGACCCGGCTGTCGCCGGAGGGCCGGGTGGAACTCACCGCCGGCTGGCTTCAGCACAAGGCGCAGGCCAACTGGAAGTTGCTGGCCGAGAACGAGACCGATGGCTACCACCCCCAGTTCGTGCACGGATCCATCTTCGGCGTCACCGGCAGCACCATCGGCCCGCTCTACAGTGACTCCTCGACCGCGGTGACCCGAGACCTCGGCGGCGGACACAGCGAGAACGACCTGCGGCCGGAGTTCCGCAAGTACGCCGAGCCGATGCGCTGGTTCGGCACCACCGAATCACGGGTGCCCCACTACGTTGCCGCGATGCGGGCCAAGCATGGGGAGGCCGCCGAGCAGATCCTCATCGAAGGCGCGCCGCACGTGATGATCTTCCCGAACCTGTTCATCGCCGAAATTCAGGTCTTCAACATCCAGCCGGTCGCGGTGGACCAGTGCGTGCAGTACGCCACCGCGGTCCAACTGGCCGGCGCGCCAGAACTGAATCGCCGCATGGTTTCTCAGTGCATCGGCTCGGTGGGACCGGCAGGCATGCTGCTCGCCGACGACACCGAGATGTATGAGCGCAATCAGCAGGGCATCGCCGCCCTGACCCCGGAGTGGCTCGATGTGCGCCGGGGGATGAACCGCGAAACCGTCGACGAGAACGGATTCAAGATCGGTACCAATACCGATGAGACGGGGATGCGCGGCTTCTGGTCCCACTACAAGACGCTGATGGAAAGGGACTGAGCACCGTGACCACGTCACTGCACGGCTCGGACGTGCTCGAGGCGGCGCCCGAGGAGTTCGATCGATTCGCCGTCGAACAGTTCCTCTACCGCGAGGCGCGCTACGCGGACGAGAACAACTACGACGCGTGGGAGTCCCTCTGGACCGATGATGCGTTGTACTGGGTGCCTGCCGACTCAGGCGGATCCGACCCCACGCGTCAGATGTCGATCATCTACGACAACCGCAGCCGAATCTCGACCAGGCTCAAACAAGTGCGTACCGGGCGCCGGTACGCGCAGGCTCCGCCGTCACATCTGCGACGGCTGATCTCCAACATCGAATTCCTCGGTGGGCGACCGAATCCCGAAGGCTCCCTCGATCTTGAGGTCGGGGCGAACTTCCTTGTCGTCGAATCGCGCCCGCGCGGCAACCACATCTGGGGCGGCCGGGTCACCTACCGTCTGCGCCTCGTCGATGGGCAGATGCGGCTGGCGTACAAGAAGGTGCAGCTGGTCGACGCCGACCAGCCGGTGCCGTCACTGAGCTTCCTCATCTAAGGAGCATTCATGGGAATCCAGTTCGACGAGTCGGCACCGGTGACGATTCCGGGGGTGGGTGCCGTCATCGGCAGCGAGTTCGCCGAGGTCGCCGTGAGCATCGATGACCAGGCCAATTCGCCACGGCTGAAGTTGGTGGACCTGCGCACGGGCCGGGTGCGTTTCCTCGACGCACTCGAACTCGAGACCATCGTGTGGTTACCCGACGAGCGGCTCAACAGCCTGCTCGACCCGTCGGCCGATCGCTGGCGGGGCGACAAATGAGGCGCGCCGCCATCGTCGCGCCGCTGCGCACACCGGTGGGCACCTTCGGTGGCAGCCTGCGGCCGCTTCGGGCCGAAGACCTCGCGGCGCACGTCATCAAGTCCGTGGTCGCCCAGAGTGGTATCGATCCCGAGGTCATCGAAGACGTCGTCATGGCGCAGTCCTATGCCAACTCCGAGGCCCCGTGTATCGGTCGGTGGGCGGCCCTGCACGCCGGATTGCCGATCACCGTCTCCGGCCTGCAGATCGACCGTCGCTGTGGTGGTGGGCTGCAAGCCGTCATCACGGCAGCGATGACGGTGCAGACCGGTGCGGCCGATGTCGTCCTGGCCGGCGGTGTGGAGTCGATGAGCAATATCGAGCACTACACCACCACCGCCCGGTGGGGTTCGCGGTCCGGTAACCAGATGCTCTACGACCGCCTGGACCGTGGGCGCGAATTGTCGCAGCCGGTATGGCGGTTCGGTCCCATCAGCGGAATGATCGAAACCGCGGAGAATCTCGCCTCCGATTACGGTATCGACAGGTCGGCTGCGGACGAGTTCGCGGTGCGAAGCCATCGACGCGCCGTCGCGGCACAGGACAACGGCCTCTTCGACGACGAACTGGTCAGCGTGGAGGTGCCTCAGCGGCGCGGTGATCCGATCGTGGTGGTCGCCGATGAGGGCGTGCGGCCCGACACCACCATCGACACCCTGGCGCGACTGCGTACGGTCCAGCCGGGTGGCACCGTCACCGCGGGGAATGCCGCCCAACAGAACGATGCCGCCGCCGCGTGTCTCGTCGTGGCCGAGGATCGGCTGGAGTCGCTGGGCCTGGAACCGATCGGATTCCTGGAAGGCTGGGCCGCGGTCGGTTGCGAGCCCTCCCGGATGGGGATCGGGCCGGTCGGCGCGGTCGAGAAGCTTTTCAGCCGAACGGGTTTGACCTTTGATGACCTCGCGTTGATCGAGATCAACGAGGCCTTCGCCGTCCAGGTGCTGGCGGTGCTGTCCGGGTGGGGGCTCAAGCCGGCCGATGTCGAGGACCGATTGAACGTGAACGGTTCGGGCATCTCGCTCGGCCACCCGATCGGGGCGACCGGCGTGCGCATCCTGGCCACCATGCTTCACGAACTTCGGCGCCGCGGTGGGGGGCTGGCCCTGGAGACGATGTGCATCGGCGGCGGGCAGGGGATCGCTGCCGTGTTCAGGGGGGCATAGTGACGTTCGGATTGCTGCGGTACGGCAGCTACCTGCCCCGTCATCGACTGAGTGCAGCCGATATCGGCCTGCGCAAGGGTGACCGGGTGGTCGCCTCGTACGACGAAGACTCGACCACCATGGCCGTCAGCGCTGCCGGCCTGGTGGTGAAGCCAGGTGCGCACCCGGGTGCGCTCTACCTGGCCACCACCACGCCCGCCTACGCCGACAAGACGAACGCGAGCGCGGTGCACGCGGCACTCGGTCTGCCCACCGAGGTGTTGGCCGCCGATCTGGGCGGTACGGCCCGCAGCGCCATCGCCGGATTGCTCGCCTGCGCGCGGGGTGGGGGACTGGTCATCGCCGCCGACGTGCGCGTCGGCAAACCGGGGTCGGCCGACGAGAAGACCGGCGGCGATGGCGCGGCGGCCCTCTGGTTCGGCGACGGCGACCCGATCGCCGAGATTCTCGCAGCCCGTTCGCAGACCGACGAGTTCCTGGACCGGTGGCGGGATCCGGCGTCCACCACCGGGTACCAGTGGGAGGAACGGTTCGGGGCCGAGCGCTACAGCGCGTTGATCCGGTCGACCGCGCGCGAGGCGCTGGATGCGGCCGGCCTGGCCGATGCCGATCACGTCGTCCTCGCCTGTCCGAACACGGCTGTGGTCAAGCGCGCCGCCACCTTGGTCAAAGGCCAGAAATCGGTCATCACCTCGCCCGTCGGGCACACCGGTGCCGCCGATCCGCTCATCGCCCTGGCCGGCGCCCTCGATACCGCCGAACCGGGCGAGACCATCCTGCTGCTGTCGGCCGTGGACGGCTGTGACGCCGTCGTCTTCCGCACCACTGCCGCGCTCACCGGGGCTCGTCAGCGCACAGCGCTCAGCGCGCAGCGCGGTGGCGGACTCCCGGTGCCGCACCTGACCTACCTGTCGTGGCGCGGACTCGTCGAACGGGAATCGCCGCGCAGGCCCGAACCCGATCGGGCTGCTGCGCCACCGGCCGCACGATCGCAGCGATGGAAGTTCGGATTCACCGGATCACGCTGCACGCACTGCGGTTTCACCCATCTGCCGCCGACGCGCGTGTGCCGATCGTGCGCCGCGGTCGACGATATGGTCGACGTCGCGGCCGGGCAGTTGGCCGGTACGGTCGTCACCTACACGGTGGACAGGCTGGCGTTCTCGCCGTCGCCGCCGATGGTGCAGGCCGTGATCGACATCGACGGCGGCGGACGGTGCACCCTGGAGGTGGCCGATGCCCGACCCTCGGAGTTGAACGTCGGCAGCCGGGTTCGGTTCTCCTTCCGGCGGCTGTTCACCGCCGGCGGTGTGCACGACTACTTCTGGAAGGCGGTGCAGGACAGTGCCGAGTAACGGAATCGCAGGCAAGGTCGCGGTCGTGTCCATGGGCTGCAGCAAGTTCGGCGAACGCTGGGACGCCTCCACCGATGACCTCATCCTCGAGGCCTACCAGGAATGCCTTGCCGGTGTGCCCCAGGTCGGTCGCGCGGATGTGGACGCCTACTGGCTCGGCACGTTGAGCTCGGGCCTGGGCGGTCTGACCCTGAGCCGCGCGATCGGTAGCGACGACAAACCGGTCACCCGTGTCGAGAACTTCTGTGCCACCGGTTCGGAGGCATTCCGCAATGCGTGCTACGCCGTCGCCGCGGGCGCCTACGACATCGTGATGGCAGTGGGTGTGGAGAAGCTCAAGGACTCGGGCTATTCGGGGCTGTTACGTCAGGACCCGCCGGGCGACGGTACCGCGCCGGAGATCTCGATGACCGCGCCGGCCGCTTTCTCGTTGCTCGATCCCGCCTACTGCGACCGTTTCGGCGTGCATCCCGACGAGATGCGGGCCGCGATGACACACGTCGCGTGGAAGAACCACGACAACGGCACGCGAAACCCGAAGGCGCAGTTCCGTTCCCCGGTGGCCCGCGAGACCATCGACGGTGCCCCGAAGGTGGCCGGCCGCCTCGGGGTGTTCGACTGCTCCGGTGTGTCCGACGGTGCGGCCTGCGCCCTGATCGTCTCCGCCGAGCGGGCACACGAGTTCACCGACACACCCATGTACGTCGAGGCGCTGTCGCTGATCGCGGGATCGACGCGTGGATCGATGGACTCGGCGTATGACTACACGACATTTCCCGAGGTGGTGAAGGCGGCCAAAGATGCCTACGCCCAGGCGGGAATCGAGCGGCCGGCCGAGCAGCTGTCGCTGGCCGAGGTGCACGACTGCTTCACACCGACCGAGATCGTGTTGATGGAGGACCTGGGGTTCTCCGACACCGGGCAGGCCTGGAAGGACGTGCTGGCGGGCGAATTCGACGCGGGCGGACGGCTGCCGGTCAATCCCGACGGCGGGTTGAAGTCGTTCGGTCACCCGGTGGGCGCCAGTGGATTGCGCATGCTCTACGAGGCGTGGCTGCAATTCCGTGGGCAAGCCGGCGAACGACAGCTGGCCGATCCGCACACCGCGCTGACGCACAATCTCGGTGGGCGGCCCGGTGGGTGCGTGTCGTTCGTATCGGTGGTGTCACGGGAGCCGCGCCGGCTCCAGTAGGGGGCGGCGCGCTGCGACTGCCTTGACGCGAGACTTTTTTCTAACCTAGATTCAATCGCAAAGCACAGTTAACGGAGGAGTTCAAGTGTCGGGTGTTCAAGACAAGGTTGTCGTTGTCACGGGTGCGGGAAACGGCTTGGGGCGCTCGTACGCCCGGTTCCTGGCGGCCAACGGCGCACTCGTCGTCGTCAATGACCTCGGTGGCGCTCGGGACGGCTCCGGCGCGGGAACCCAGGCCGCCGACACCGTGGTCGAGGAGATCCGCAGCGCCGGCGGAAAGGCAGTGGCGAGCTACGATTCCGTGGCCGATGAAAGTGGTGCGGCGGCGATCATCGACACCGCGCTCAACGAGTTCGGCGCGGTGCACGGCGTGGTGAGCAACGCCGGCATCCTGCGCGATGGCGCCTTCCACAAGATGACGGCAGACAGCTGGGACGCCGTGCAGAAGGTGCACCTCTACGGTGGTTTCAACGTGATCCGTGCCGCGTGGCCGCACTTCCGCGAGCAGAAGTTCGGCCGGATCGTCGTCGCGACCTCCACCAGCGGCCTGTACGGCAACTTCGGCCAGGCGAACTACGCGGCCGCCAAGGCCGGTCTGGTCGGTCTGATCAACACGTTGGCGATCGAAGGCGCGAAGTACTCCATCACCGCGAACGCCATTGCGCCCATGGCGGCGACCCGGATGACTGCCGACATCGCCCCGCAGGAGTTGTTGGACAAGCTGAATCCCGAACTCGTCGCTCCGGCGGTCGGCTATCTGGTCTCTGCCGAGAACGAGGACACCGCATCGGTGTTCGTCGTCGGCGGAGGCCTGGTGCAGCGCGTGGCGCAGTTCCAGAACGACGGCGTCACCTTCACCGCCCAGCCCAGCCTGGCGGAGATCACGGCGAAGTGGTCGCAGATCAGCGACATGTCCGACGCCAAGCTCGGCAGCAACCCCGTCTGAGCGACACCATGAGATCTGCGCCGGCGTACCGGGAGGGCGATCGCTCGGTGCCGCTCATCGACGATTCGGTGGGTGGGTTGCTCGCGGCGCGAGCCGCAGATCACCCGGACACCGAAGCCGTGATCGGCGTCCGGCACGGTACGGGTGATATCGAACGGCTCACGTACGCAGCCCTTTTCGGCGAAGCGTGTCGGGTGGCAGCGGCGCTGTCGACGTTGGTGGAGCCCGGCCAGTACGTCGCCTTGTGGGCCCCCAACCTCGTCGAGTGGACCGTGATCCAGTACGGCGCCGCACTGGCCGGGGCCGTACTGGTCGCACTCAACCCGGTGCTGCGCGACGACGAACTCGACTACGCGTTGCGGCACAGCCGTGCCCATGTGTTGCTGCACGCCGATGTCAGCCGCGGGTACGCGATGGGTGAAGTCGCAGAGCGCGTGTGCGCGGATATCCCTGGTCTGCGGCGAATCTCGCTGTCAGAACGTGAGGTGTGGCTGGCCCCGGCGGCAGCAGCCTCGGCACCCGAGATCAGTGCTGACTCGCCGGTCATGCTGCAGTACACCTCGGGTACCACCGGTCGCCCCAAGGGTGTGCTGTTGACCCACCGGGCCCTGGTCAACGTGGCCAAACTGACGATGGAAGCCACGGGGGCACCCCCCAAGGCGCGGTGTTTCAATCCGTTGCCGTTGTTCCACACCGCGGGGTGTGTCATCGCCACCCTGGGGCCGCTCTGGTTGGCGGGCACCTCGGTATTGTGCGAGCGTTTCGCCGCGGACGAGGCGCTGGAAGCGATACGCCGGGAGAACGTCTCGGTGCTGTTCTACGTCCCGACGGTGCTGCACGCCCTGTTGCGGCGCCAGCGTGAGATCGATATGCCCGCAACGCAGTTGAGTGTCATCATGGGTGGGGCCTCGAATGTCGCCGCCGATCTGATCGACGGTGCGGCCTCGGTCTTCGGGGCGCACGTGTACAACCTGTTCGGCCAGACCGAGCTGGCGCCGGTGCTGTCGCTCACCCGTCCGGGGGACAGTCCGCAGGATCAGCTGAACACGGTGGGGCGGCAACTACCCCACCTGGATTGCAAGATCATCGATCCCGACACCGGGGCCACCGTCGGAGTCGGCGAGGTAGGGGAGATCTGTGCGCGCGGGTATCAGCAGTTCGTCGAGTACCTGCACGATCCGGAGGCGACCGCACGTGCTCTCGACCCGGACGGATTCGTGCGCACCGGTGACCTCGGTGCCATGGACCATCGTGGCTACCTCACCGTGACCGGCAGGCTGAAGGAGCTGATCATCCGCGGCGGTGAGAACATCTCACCCGCCGAGGTGGAGTCCATCATCGCCGACCACGACGAGATCATCGACGTGGTCGCCGTGGGACTTCCCGATGAGCGGATGGGTGAGATCGTCGCGGTGGCATGCCGGGTGGCCCAGGGGAACCGCGAAGGCCTGCGGGATCGCCTGATCGACCATGTCCGCACGCGCATGCCTTCCTACAAGGTGCCGGCTCGATGGTTCCTGGTCGACGAGTTCCCGCGGACGCCGACGGGTAAGGTGCAGCGGTTCGCCTTGCGCGACGCCATTCTCGAGCACGAACTGCACGAACTGTGACCGTGCGGCGGTCGATCGAGGAACGTCGCCAGGTGCTACGTCACCGATTTCCCTCATGGCGGCCGGTCAGTCTGGCCGGCTGGCTCGACGCGTGCGCCGAGAGGTATCCGTCGCGGCCCTTTGTGCTTGCCGACTCGGCGACGATGACCTATCGCGAGGTGGCCGAGGAATCCCGCAGACTCGCCGCCGGCCTGTTCGCCCTCGGGGTGCGGGCCGGCGACCGGGTGGGCATGCTGATGGCCAACTACCCCGAGTTCGTGAGTGTGAAGTTCGCGATCGCGTGCGTCGGGGCGATCGCCGTCCCGTTCAACTACCTCTACCGCGAGAACGAATTGGCCTTCGTACTGGCGGATTCCGGCTGCCGCGTGCTGGTCACCATGACGGAGTTCGGGTCATTGGACTATCAGCACATGCTCGACACCATCGTGCCGGGCTGGCACTCGCCGGGCTTCGCCGACCGGGACGCCGGCGCGGACGGTCTGGCGGAGTTGCGCCGGGTCGTCGTTCTCGACACCGGGGGTGAACCTCGGCGCGGTGCGCTGTCGGTGCGGTCGCTGGCGGACCTCGGAGGTGACGGCCCCGCCGCATCGTCGATTCAGGCCGTGGACCCGCTGTCTGCCGGCGACATGCTCTACACCTCGGGTACCACGGGCGCCCCGAAGGGCGTCGTGGTGACCCACGATGCGGTGCTGCGCACCGCGTACGCATCCGCCCTCACCCGCGCGTATGAAGACGGACGTCGAATCCTGTATTCGCTGCCCTGCTACCACATGTTCGGCTATGTCGAGGGTTTGTTGTCGGTGATGTTCGTCGGGGGAGCGGTGATCCTGCAGCCGACGTTCAGCGCGGAGGGCTACTTCCGGGGTATCGCCGAGCACCGCGCCACCGATCTGCTCTGTGTGCCGACCATGGCGGTTGCGATGGTGGAAAGCCCGGTGCGCGGGGACTACGACCTGAGCTCACTCCAGGCCGTCCTGTGCGGGTCCGCGCCCGCTCCACGATGGCTCTGGCCGCAGGTCACGCGGGATTTCGGTGTCACCGAGATCGTCACCGGCTACGGCATGACCGAATGCGGCGGGGCCATGACACTCACCCTGCCCGAGGATCCGCTCGACGTGCTCTGCGGGACCGTGGGCAAGCCGAAGCTGGCTGGTGCGGCCGGTGTGCCCGGGTCCGACGCGCTCGTGAGCTATCGCGCGGTCGATCCCGATACCGGCGAGACGATGCCGGCCGGGGTCGAAGGTGAGCTGCTCTCCGCCGGACCGACGGCCATGCTCGGGTACTGGAATCGCCCGCAGGACACCGCACGCACCCTTCGCGACGGGTGGCTGCACTCGGGGGACCTGGGATGTGTCGACGCCGACGGCTATCTTCGGGTCACCGGCCGGAGCAAAGAGCTCTACAAAAGCGGCGGCGAACTGGTCATGCCCAAGGAGATCGAAGACCTGCTGGCCGGGCATCCCGGCATCAGTCAGGTCTTCGCCGTGGGGCTCTCCGATGAGCGGTGGGGTGAGATCGGCTGTGCCGTGGTGGTTCCCGCTCCCGGCTGGCAGCTCACCGAGCAGGATGTGCTCGCTCTGTGCCGGCAGAAGCTGGCGCGGTTCAAAGTCCCGAAACGCGTCGTGTTCTATCGCGCGCAGGACCTGCCGACCACGCCCACGGGGAAGGTGCAGAAGTACCGCCTGGTGCAACAGTTGACCAGTTAGCGCACGGCGAAGTGCCGGACGCCGTCCACCACCGAACAGGTCACCACATTGCGCACCTCGAGCAAGTCCAGGTGAGATTGCACCTCGAGCACGGCGGTCATGCGGTGCACGATCTCCAACTCGTCGAGCGTCCGTTCGCGGCGGGTCCACCGCATCTCCGAGGCCACCTGCAGCGCCGTCGAACTTCCGGCAGCGACCAGATCGCCGATCTGGCGCAGTCGGGTCTCGTGGTGCTCGAGCAACTCCTGGGCGCGGGCATGCGTGGTCCGTGCGGTCGTGCCATGCGCGGGCAACATCCGGGCATCGGGCAGTCGCAGCACCAGGTTCAGCGAGTCGATATAGGAGCGTAGCGGGAGTTTCCCGGGCGCTCGTTCGAACGCGATCGACGGCGTGATGCGGGGCAGGAGATGGTCTCCGGTGAAGATCACACCCTGGTGGGTGTCCTCGAAGACGATGTGCCCCCGAGTATGACCGGGTGTGGCACGTACGACGATCTGCGTGGTGCCGCAGTCGATCACGTCACCATCGTCGAGCCAGCGATCCGGCGGGGCGAACGCCACATCCCGTTCGTAGGGTTCCCAGTCCAGAGAATCGATTTCGGCGGCGAGATCGGGTGCGCCGGCTTCTCTGAGTATGCCCACCTGATGGGGGTGGACGACGTCGGGCTGCGCCAAGAAGGCCGCGATGCTGTGTTGCTCCTCGCGGCCCAGCAGCAGTTCGATGCCGTATTGATCGCGCCACTTCACGCCGAGGGAGTAGTGGTCCCAATGCTGATGGGTGGCCACGATTCGCCGTACGTCGCGCGCGCAATATCCGAGGCTGTCCAGTGCGCCGAGGAGGATCGTCTCGGATTGCGGATAGGCCCACCCCGGATCGATCAGGGTCACCCCGTCGGGCGATTGCACGGCATAGGAATTCACCACCTGGAGGTCGGGTAGGGGCAGTGGCAACGCGACACACGTGACGGTATCGGTGACCTTCTCCGTGCTCGTGCTCATCTCGGCGGATGACTGTGACATGTGCGTTGCTCCCGTTCTGCTGTGCTGTACAAAATTTAACAGCAACTAGAAAAGTATGTTAGCGTGGCGATATAGGCGTGATGAACCCCGCTATGGGCGGTCGAGGCCGCATTCGAAAAAATATTGTCAGCGCGCAGGAGGGCGGCAGCGATGGTCATCAGATCGCCGCATCGGCCGCGTGTGTCGGCATACGATCGGCCGGTCTCGGGGCGGCCACGGGTGTTGGCGAGTTGGCTGGCCGACAAGGGTGAGGGGCCACACGGGCCCGTCACGGTGACCCGGTTGGGTCTCGGCTGCACGAACGCGACGTGGCTGGTCACCGATCAAGCCAGGCGGCAGTGGGTGTTGCGGGAGCGGATCAATCCCGACCCGCGCTCCTTCGACCGCGAAGCGACGTTGCTGACGCGGTTGCGGGCCGCCGGCCGGCCGGTTCCGCAGGTCGTCGGCTACGGCCAACAACGCGGCAGGCACTTCATGGTGCTGCGGTTCGTGCCCGGTGTGGTCCTCGACGACGAGATCCAGGCGTCGCGTCTGAACGCGGCTCAGCGTCGGCGGCTGGGCGAGAGCATCATCGACACACTGGCCGGCTTGCACACCGTGGATCCGCGGGTCATCGGACTGCCGGTGTTCGGCTCGTCGCACCTGGACCGGCAGATCGCCGCGGTTTCGGATGTCTGGATGTCCTTTGGCACCAGCAGCGTGCACGATTCGGCCTGGTGCGCCCTGCGCACCAGGCTGCTCGCCCGCAGACCGATGCGGGAGTCCCGGGTCGGGGTGGTGCACGGCGACTACCGGCTCGCCAACATCGTGACCCGGGAGGACGCGCAGGTCCGCACGGTTGTGGACTGGGAGCGTTGCACGGCCGGGAATCCGCTGATGGATCTGGCGTGGCTGCTCAACAGCTGGCGTGCACCGGGTGAGCCGATCGGCTGCCCGCTCAGTCCCACGCGGATCGGCGGCTTCTCGTCACGAGAGGAACTGGCCGGATTCTATGCCGACCGGACCGACATCGATCTGCATGAGGTGACCTTCTATCGGGCACTGGCCTACTGGACCTCGGCGACGCTTCTGCAGGCGGCCGAAACCCGGCGCCGCGCCGATGCGTCACGTCAGCTGTTGGGAAGCGTCGACGAGGAGATCACCTTCAGCCTCATCGAGGCTGCTTCGTTGTTGAGGAGGCCAACATGGTAGTGGCGCAGGACGATTACACCCATGTGGTCGGGCCGGAGCACAATTTCAACGAGTCGATGTACTTCGAGTTCCACGATCCGGCGACCGGTCTCGGTGGGTTTCTGCGACTCGCGAACCGGCCGAACGAAGGCATCGGGGAGCGCACGGTCTGCCTCTACCTTCCGGGTGGGGCGGTCGGTTTCGGATTCGATCGCCCGGCCGTGACCACCAATGCCGCGATGGACGCCGGTGGCCTGGTGGTCGAGGTGGTGCAGCCCATGGTGGAGATCGGAATTCGGTTCGCCGGTGAGGTCTCCGTGCTGGCCGACCCTCGGGTGATGCGTGATCCGAAGTCGGCGTTGACCTCGAGTCCGTTGGTGTCAGCGCAGGTTCACCTGCGCTACCGCGCCATCGCCGCACCGCATGAGCAGACCTTCGAGTCCGCAGGTCAGTCCTTCGCCCCCAACCACTACGAACAACTCTGTGCGGTGACCGGTCGTCTGGAGATCGGGGCACACGCCTACGAGGTGCTGGGGCATGGCCTGCGCGACCACTCCTGGGGGCCGCGGTCGTGGCAAGCCCCCTGGTTCTACCGGTGGCTGCACGGGTGCACCGCCGAATTCGGCTTCATGGCCGCGTATTTTGGCGACCCAGATGGCAGTAGCCGGTGCGGGGGATTCGTCTTCGACGGTGCGGACGTGCATCGCTGCGACGACGTCACCATTACCACCGTGCGCGACCAGGACGGTTTTCAGCAGCGCATCGACGTCACCCTCGTTGCCGGGGAGCGGCGTTGGCGACTGCGCGGTGAGGCGCTGTCCTCGGTCCCACTCAGACATCGCAGTGCCGATGGATCGGCGAGTACCCGCATCGTCGAATCCGCCATCCGTTGGCATCGCGAAGGCGAGGGCGAACTGTACGGAATGGCCGAGTACCTCGACCAGATACACGACGGACAACCCGTCGGAGAGCACGTCTAAAGAAAGGATCCCGCACGGCATGAGGGTTTTTCAGGATCTCGCGGAGTTCGAGACAGCGCACGGGGCCGAACTCGGCCCGACCGACTGGGTCGAGGTGGACCAGCAGCGCGTCAATGTGTTCGCGGATGCCACCGACGATCACCAGTGGATCCACGTCGACCCCGAGCGGGCCGCATCCGGGCCGTTCGGCGGTTCCATCGCGCACGGGCTTCTGACGTTGTCGCTGCTGCCGCGATTCATGCACGATCTGTACCGGGTGGACAACGTCACCATGGCCATCAACTACGGCTTCAACAAGGTCCGCTTCATCACCCCGGTGCCCGTGGGCGCCAAGCTTCGGGCCTCGTCGCGCATCACCCAGATCGACAAGCTCGACGCGGCGGTGCAGGCCACTTTGGTGACCACCGTCGAGGTGGAAGGCGCTGCCAAGCCGGCCGCCGTGATCGAATCGATTGTCCGCTATGTCGGTTGAGCTCACCAGGGACACGAAAGTCGCCACGGCAGAACGGCTCTACCAGGCGCTGGCCAAGGGTGACGTGGACGCACTGAATCAGCTTCTGGCGGCGGACTTCGTCGGCCACGCCGCACAGGGTCTGCCGCTGGGCATGGGGGGTACCCATGTGGGACCCGATGCCATGCGCGCGAAGTTGTGGTGGCGTATCGGTGAGCATTTCAAGGCACGTGCCGTGGCCGAGGACTTCCAGACACTGGAAGACGGCCGGCTGGTGGTGACTGGCACCTATCGTGGCAGTGCTCGTCGCTCGGGGGGCGAACTCGAGGCCGCCTTCGTCCACATCCTGTCGTTCGACGGCGACGGTCGCATCGTGTCACTGAACCAGCTGACCGACACCGCAGCCTGGCATGCCGCACTCGAGGGCGACGGCCGTCTGCAGACCATCGACTTCCGGGTGGAAGACGGGGTGGCGACGATCTGCCTGAATCGCCCCGCACAGCGCAACGCCATCAATCTGCGGATGGCCCAGGAGTTCTTGGAGGTGGCCCGCCGCATCGCCGCTGATCCCTCGGTGCGCGCCGTCCTGATCAGTGGTAGCGGCCCGGCGCTGACCGTGGGCGGTGATATCTCGTACTTCCTGGAAGGTGGGGGAGAAGGTTACGACCGGCTGTTCGAGCGGATGATCTGGCCGTTCCACGAGGCCTTCGACATCCTGAGTCGGATCGAAGCGCCCATTGTGGCGGCGGCGCACGGCGCGGTGGCCGGCGGTGGCATGGGGTTCGTCTATGCCGCCGACCTCGTGATTGCCGCCACCGGAACCCGGTTCGTTCCCGCCTTCGCCGCCATCGGGCTGTCGGGCGACGGCGGCGGTACCTATCACCTCCCACGGTTGATCGGACCGCGCCGGGCTGCCCAGGCGTATCTGCGTAATACGCCGATCAGTGTCGAGGAGGCCCTCGAGTGGGGCCTGGTCAACGAGATCGTGCCGGCCGACGAACTGCATGCTCGTGCCGCGGCGTTGGCTCGGGAGCTGGCCGAAGGGCCGACTGTCGCGTTCGCGACGATGCGGGCGTTGTTGCGGGAGAGCTGGGGCAACGACCTCACCGGACAGCTCGCCGCGGAATTGCGCGGCACCAAGAAGACAGGAATCACCCGCGATGCGGCGGGTGCGTTCACCGCGTTCGCCGAGAAGCGGACACCGACTTTCGAAGGACGATGATCATGGCAGGGCTCATTCAGGACACTGACGAGCACAAGGCGATCCGGGAGAGCGTGGCGGGTATCGCCAGTCGCTATGGGCAGCAGTACTTTCTGGAGCGCGGCCGGGCGGGCGAGGGTATCGAGGAACTCTGGAAGGACCTCGGCGCCGCCGGCCTCCTCGGGGTTCATCTGCCCGAGGCCTACGGTGGTGGCGGCGGGGGTATGGCCGAGGCGGTCGTGGTGGTCGAAGAACTTGCCGCCCATGGGATGCCGATGCTCATCTGGGTGATCTCGCCGGCGATCTGCGGCAGCATCGTCGCCATCCATGGCTCCGAGGAGCTGAAGCAGCGGTGGCTGCCCGGGATCGCCGACGGCAGCCAGAAGATGGCGTTCGGTCTCACCGAGCCCGATGCGGGCTCCAACAGCCACAATGTGAAGACGACGGCGCGAAAAACCGACACCGGGTGGGTGCTCTCGGGTTCGAAGTACTACATCTCGGCCATCGATCAGTGCGACGCTCTTCTGGTGGTGGCCCGCGACGGCGACCTGTCCACACCGGAGAAGTCCACGTTGTCGCTGTTCGTGGTGCCGACTGACTCGAAGGGGTTGTCCTATCAGGAGATCGACACCTCGATCGTCTCGCCGGACAAGCAGTTCACCGTCTTTCTCGACGAGGTCGAGGTCGGTGCGGAGGCGTTGATCGGACAGGCCGGAAACGGGCTGCGACAGGTGTTCGACGGGTTGAACCCCGAGCGGATCCTGGTCGGTGCCATCTGTGGTGGTGTCGGACGGTACGCGATCGACAAGGCCGTCGCCTATGCCAAGGAACGTAAGGTGTGGTCGACCGCGATCGGCGCCCATCAGGGCATCGCCCATCCGCTGGCCGAGAGCCACATCGCCGTCGAGCTGAGCCGCCTGGCCACCGCGCTGTCCGCCCAGCAGTTCGACGCGGGTGAGCCCGCCGGCGAAGCAGCGAACATCGCCAAGTTCTCGGCATCCGAAGCAGCTCTCAAGGCGCTGGATCAGGCGATCCAAACCCATGGCGGAAACGGCCTCTCGCACGAGTACGGGCTCTCGGAGCTGTGGTTCGTGACCCGGCTGATGCGCACCGCCCCGGTCAGCCGGGAGATGGTGCTCAACTTCGTCGCACAGACCTCGCTCGGCCTGCCCCGCTCGTACTGACCCCTGACACGTGACCCAAGGAGAATGACGATGACGTCAGCAGAACACACATTTGACGCCGTGGTGATCGGCGCGGGTGCGGGTGGCCTTTTCACCGCCGCTCGCCTGACCAAACTCGGCTACCGCACCCTGGTGGTGGAGCGGTTCGACAAGGTCGGAGGTCGTGCCTCCACCGACGATATCGACGGCTTCAAGGTCAACAACGGTGCCATCGTCATCGAGGTCGGCGGTATCACCCAAGAGACCTGCAACGAGGTGGGGGCCCGCTTCGACATCCGCGAGCCGCAACCGCCGATCCTGTACCGGATCGCGGGCAAGGATGTCGATGTCACCGGCGGCGGCTGGGGTTTCCTGCTCGGCAAGCTGACCCGCCAGGGCGCCAAGCTGGTCAAGGGAATCGGCGCCGCTCGCAACGACTCCGGTCTGCCCGAAGACGAATTGTCCACCGCCGACTGGGTGTCCAAGTACACCAAGAACGAAGGCGTGCACGGCATCTTCCGGAACATGTGCGCCTCGGTGTTCGCGGTGGGCTCAGAGGATCTGCCGGCGCGGGTCTTCCTCACCTACTTCACCCGTAAGAGTGCGTTCAAACGCTTCGGCTTCCATCCCGAGGGCACCATCGGCATCTGGCGCGCGCTGGCCGAGGCCGTGGTGGCCAACGGTGGACAGATCTGGCTGTCGACGCCGGTGACGAAGATCCACAAGGGTGACGGTGACGTCGTGACCGGGATCGACGTCACGCGCGACGGCGAGACGGTGCGCATCGACGCGCCCGTGGTGGTCAGCGATATCGGCCCGGCCGGCACCGTCGAGCTGATCGGTGAGGAGAACGTTCCGCCGGACTATCAGGATCTCGTCAAGGCGGCCGATCGCCCGACGTCGATGATCACGGTGAACTTCGCCAGCCAGGAGCGTCTCATCGACGTACCCGGCATGCTCAGCTTCGCGAAATCACGCCGACTGGCCTATATCGCCAACTTCACCGATGTCTGTCCCGAGATGGCGCCGGAGGGCTGGAATCTCTACGCGGGTACCGCCGTGCCCAAGAATCCCACCGGTGACTTCGATGAGGCGGCGGAGACCGAATTCCTGCTGCAGGACCTGCGGGACAACATCGAGGACTTCGATCGGCGTGCGCGCATCCTGAATATCGCCGTCACGCGAGATGACTGGCCTCCGCAGCGTGCGGTCGCCGGATACGACCTGACCCACGAAACCCCTTTCCAGGGCTTGTGGAATGTCGGTGACGGCGTCAAGGAATATGCCAACGGTGGCACCACGGCGTGCGCGGAGACGGCAAAGCTGGTGGTGGACAAGATCGTTGCCTCCCATAAGCCGGCGGTGCTGCGCTGAGCAGCCTTGCCGGTCGCATCGCCGCTGCGCGCAGCGTCCTGTTCGTCCCCGGCGACCGACCCGACCGCTTCGCCAAGGCCGTCGCCAGCGGTGCGGATATCGCGGTGCTGGATCTCGAGGACGCCGTCGCCGTCGGCGACAAGGACGCTGCGCGTGTGGCGGTGGGCGACTTTCTGAGCACCGGCGTCCAGGTGCTGGTGCGGGTCAACGGTACCGATACCTCGTGGTGCGCCGATGATCTGCAGATGCTGGCGCAGTGGAAGTGCGCAGTGATGGTGCCCAAGGCGCACAGCGCTTCTCAGCTACAGAGCATCGCCGAGCAGCTGGCGCCGGGGACACCGCTGGTCGCGCTCATCGAGACGGCGGCGGGAGTCAATGCCACCGAGGCGATCTGTGCGGTGGACACCGTGGTGCGCGCCGCGTTCGGCAGCATCGACCTCGGCGCTGAACTCGGTGTGGACCCCGACCTGCATCAAGCGTTGCAGTACGCCCGAAGTGCCGTGGTGCTCGGTTCGGCGGCCGCGGAACGGGCCGCCCCGCTGGACGGGGTCACCACCGAACTCGGCGATATGGGCATGCTCTCCGACGACATATCCCACGCGGTCCGTCTGGGTTTCGGTGGGAAGCTGTGTATCCATCCGCGCCAGGTCGCAGCCGTCAACCAGCGGTTCGCGCCCTCACCCGAAGAGCTGGACTGGGCACGCAAGGTCGTCGACGAGGCGGTCGGTGGTGAGGTGTGCGTCGTGGACGGAAAGATGGTCGACAAGCCGGTGCTTGCCCGTGCGGAGCGAATACTCCTGCGTGCCCGCTGACGCTGCGCCGTCGGCCAGGAGTGGGGCCGGATCGAGTGGCGGCGGCGCCGCCCGAGTTGTCCAGGGGTCTTGTGTGCGCACGCTCACAAGTCCTATCTTCTAATTGAGAATAAAATTTGTCGGCAGATGGGTGTTTGTCATGTCACGTCGTATCCAGCTCATCTGTGCCTGGTGTGGCCCCGCAACCGTGATCGTCGCGCTGTGCGGCTGGCTCATCGCCGGCGTCCTGCCGATCCCGCTGGGGTCCTCCAGTACCACCGAGCAGGTGGTGAGCTTCTACGCGAACGACACCCGGGTGTTGTGCGGCCTGGTGATCGCGCAACTCGGCATCTGCCTGGTCTTTCCGTTAATCGGGCTGATCGGCTACCGCATGCTGAGGATCGAGGGGCGGCACCCGATCCTCACCTTCATTCAGCTGGTCACGGGTGCGGCCACCGGTGTCCTTCTCCTGCTGCCGATGCTGCTGATGGCCGTCATCGCGTTTCGCCCGGACCGCAACCCGGAGCTGACGGTCACGCTCAACGACATCTCCTGGTTGTTGTTCATCACGCCCATTGCGCCGTTCATCATCCAGAACATCGCCATCGGTACGGCGATTCTGCGCGATCGGCGTGCGACGCTGCCCCGCTGGGTCGGTTATATGAACTTCTGGATTGCCGCGTCGTTCATCCCCGACCCGCTGGCCTTCTTCTTCCACAGCGGGCCGTTCTCGTGGCGAGGTGTGTTCATCTTCTGGCTGGCGCTGACCACCTATGCCGTTTTCCTCGTCGGTATGGGCCTGGTCCTGCGGGCGGCGGCCTTGAAGGACGTCGACCCGGAGGAATCGCCGAGTAGGGCGGTGCCCGCCTGAGGGCGGCGTATCCCTAGGGAATGTGCTCAAAGGATCTGTGCGGCAACATGGTTTCGGCGTGGCGGATCTTCTCTGCGGGTGGCCGACGGACGCAGTGGGGCAAGCGCACATCGGCGCGACCATAAGTTGACTTATGGCAACGTTGATGTGACCATGGTCTCAGCCCTGGGGTGAGTGTGGGCCAACATAAGTTTTGAATCAAACGTAAATTAAGGAGAACGATGGGGTTCGCCAGTTCGGCCGAGGTCACGAAGTACATCGGCGGCATTTTCGAAGCCGCCTTTGTGGATCCCGAGATCGGCCCCAAGCTCGAAGCCACCGGCCTCGTGGTCGCGTTCGATTTCACCGATCCCGAGGCCGTGGTCCTGATCGATATGGCCAACAAGGTGGTCCAGGAAGGCCTCGACGGGGGCCCGGAGCCGATGGCCACCATGTCGATGACCGCCGATACGGGTAGCGCCTACTGGCAGGGCAAAGTGAATCTGCCGTTGGCGATGGCCAAGAAGAAGATCAAGGTCGACGGAAACGTGGCCAGCCTGCTCAAGTTGGCGCCGCTCGGCAAGAAGCTCTACCCGTCCTACATCGAACGTCTCAAGGCCGACGGCCGCGACGACCTGCTGGCCTGACCGATGTTCCCGGGAATCCACGCGATATCGGATCCGGAACGTCCGGCCGTGATCATGGCCGAGTCGGGCCGGACGTTGACCTACGGCGAGCTGGAGCGGAGTTCGGCGTCCATCGCCAGCGCCCTGCACGGTATGGGTCTGCGTCGCGGCGATGTGATCGCGCTGTTATCGGACAACACGGTGGAAGCCTTCGCGGTCTATTGGGCTGCCATTCGTTCAGGTCTGTACATCACCGCGGTGAACTGGCACCTGGCCGCGGACGAGGCGGCCTACATCGTCAGTGATTGCGGCGCGCGTGTGCTGTTCGCCTCGGCGGGGGTCCGGGACCTGGCCGAAGAGATCGTCGCGCTGACACCTCAGGTCGGGTATCGGTACTCCTTCGGTGGCCAGATCGTGGGTCATCAGCCCTACGACGTCCTCATCGACGATCGTTTCGAGGCTCTGCGGGACCAGCCTCGCGGGACCGAGATGCTCTACTCCTCGGGGACGACCGGACGGCCGAAGGGGATCAAGCCCGTCCTCTTGGACCTTCAGGTCGACGAGCCCGGTGACCCTCTGGTGGGCATGCTGGCGCACGCGTTCGGTATCAGTGCCGGCGACCGCTACCTGTCCCCGGCGCCCGTCTACCACGCCGCACCCCTGAAGTGGTGCGGCGGTGTGCACGCCCTCGGCGGCACCGTGGTCTTGATGGAGAAGTTCGACGCGACCGCCGCCTTGACCGCCATCCAGGCCCACCGCATCACCGTGACCCAGATGGTGCCCACCATGTTCATCCGGATGTTGCAGCTGCCCGAGGACGTGCGGCACTCCTTCGACACGTCGACGCTGCGGCTGGCGGTGCATGCCGCCGCGCCGTGCCCACCCGATGTCAAGCAGGCGATGATCGACTGGTGGGGACCGATTCTCGTGGAGTACTACGGCGCCACCGAGGGCCACGGCGTCACGGTCGTGACCACCCCTGAATGGCTGAACAAGCGAGGGTCGGTGGGCCGGGCAGCGCTGGGCACCTTGCACATCTGTGACGACGAGGGCGTCGAACTCGGCCCCGGCGACGTCGGAACCGTCTACTTCGAGCGCGAACAGGCCCCGTTCGAGTACCACAACGACCCGGAAAAGACGTCCAGTGCACGACATCCCGGCCACGACAACTGGTCGACCGTGGGTGACGTGGGATACCTGGACGAAGACGGGTACCTGTTCCTGACCGACCGCAAAGCGTTCATGATCATCTCCGGCGGGGTGAACATCTACCCCCAGGAGATCGAGAACGTGCTGGCGCTGCACCCGAAGGTCTCCGATGTCGCCGTCATCGGTGTGCCGCACCCCGAGATGGGCGAACAGGTCAAGGCCGTCATCGAGCTGCGGGACGGCTGGTCGGGCTCCGAAGAGCTGGCCGCGGAGCTGATCGACTATGTGCGTGAACGGATCGCGCACTACAAGGCGCCGCGCAGCGTCGACTTCGTCGGCGAACTCCCACGGCTGGCGACCGGAAAGCTGGCCAAACGCAAGCTCCAACAACGCTACGCGGAGGCACCCTGATGAACACCCAAATGCTCACCACCGCCAGGGAATACGATCCCGTCAGCATCTCCCCGCTGAGCTTCTGGGCCAAGACCGCCGACGAACGCGAGCAGTCATTCACGATCCTGCGCGACGAACGGCCGCTGAGCTGGCACGCGCCGATCGAAGGCGCGTTGATGGAAGCCGAGATCGACGGTCTCTGGGCGGTGACCCGCAATGAGGACATCGCCTACATCAGCAAGAACCCGCAATTGTTCTGCTCGGGCCAAGGCGTGATGATCGAGGCGGTGCCGGAAGACATTCTGGACGCCGCACAGTCCTTCCTGGCGATGGACGGCAGCCAGCATTCCATCCTGCGCCGGCTGATCAGCTCGGTGTTCACGCCACGCCAGGTGGCCAAGATCCAGGACCAGATCAAGGTCCAGGCCGCGACGATCGTGACCGACCTGCTCAAGACGCGCAGCGGTGACTTCGTCGAGCAGGTGTCCAAGCGGCTGCCCATGTGGACCATCTACGAGATGATCGGGCTGCCTGCGGAGTACCGCGATGAGGCGGCGCACCATGCGGACGGCATGGTGTCCTGGGCGGATGCCGATGTGGCCGCCGGACGCGAATCGGGCGAGGTCCTCAACGAATCCCTGGTCGGGCTGCTCACGACGGGGCTCGAACTCGCCGAGCAGCGTCGCGCTCATCCCACATCGGACCTGATGTCGCTGTTGGTGCAGGCCGAGATCGACGGTCGCCGACTCACCGATGAGGAACTCGGCGCGTTCTTCGTGCTGCTCTCGGTGGCCGGCAACGACACCACCCGTAACACCGTGACGCTGACCACGATGGCCCTGCAACAGTTTCCGCATCAGCGCGCATTGCTGGAACGGGACTTCGACGGCCACATCAAGCGCGGTATCGAGGAGTTCGTGCGCTGGGCAAGTCCGGTCATGACGTTCCGCAGAACCGCCACCCAGGACACCGAACTGTGCGGCCAGTTGGTGCGCGAAGGGGAGTGGGTGCTGATGATGTACTCATCGGGCAATCGGGACGAGCGCGCCTTCGCCAATCCACACGAGTTCGATATCACCCGGGAGCCGAACGCACACGTCGGTTTCGGCGGCGGGGGACCGCACTTCTGCATGGGTGCCTTCCTGGCCAAGATGCAGCTGGAGGCCATCTTCCGGGAACTGGTCCACCGAGCGCCCAACCTACGGGTCGGTGACCCCGAGTTCTTGACCGGAAACTTCGTGCACGCCGTCAAATCCCTGCCCTACACCCTCGACTGACCGGAGAACCACCATGACCGAGTACTCGGGAAAGCACTACGTCGTCACCGGGGCCGCCTCCGGTATCGGCCACGCCGTCGCCGAGCAGCTGCTGGCTGCCGGTGCCGAAGTGACCAGCCTCGATCGTAATCAGCCGCAGGCCAAGGTCACTCGCCATATCGAGGTCGACCTCGCCAACCCGCGCAGTATCGACGCGGCCCTGGAGACCCTGGAGGGGCCCTACGACGGACTCATGAACGTCGCCGGTATTCCGGGGACGGCGCCGGCGGATCTCGTCTTCGCGGTCAACAGCCTCGCGGTGCGGCACCTCAGCGAAGCGTTCTTCGAACGGCTCGTGCCCGGAGGGTCGATCACCATCGTGTCCTCGACCGCCGGCTTCGGTTGGCCGGAGCGGCTCGAGGCGATACGCGACGTGCTGGCCACCGACACCTTCGAGGAGGGCGCCGCCTGGTTCAAGGCCAACCCGCAGCAGGGCAACGCCTACAACTTCTCCAAAGAAGTCAGCACCGTGTACACCCAGTCGATGGGGCTGGCCCTGGCCCAGATGGGATTGCGGATCAACGCGGTTCTTCCGGGCCCGGTGGAGACGCCGATCCTGGTCGACTTCGAGGAGTCGATGGGCAAGGACACCCTGGACGGGGTCAAGGAACTCCTCGGTCGGCACGCAGACCCCGCCGATATCGCCTCGGTGGTGCTCTTCCTGGCCTCCGACGCCGCGCGGTGGGTGAACGGGCAGGCCCTGGCGGTCGACGGCGGCCTCACCGGCGCCGTCAGCACCGGCGTGGTCCCGAAGCCGGAATTCTGAGGCCTCGATGACGCTGAAAGCAGTAACTGACACTTCGGGTGCCGCGAACGAATGCATCGTGCTGCCCGAGCTACGGCGCGCGTTCGCGACCGGCCGCACCAAGCCGCTGGGGTGGCGCCTGGACCAGTTGGCAGCCATCGAGGCGCTGTGCGACGAGCAGGAGCCGGCGATTGCCGACGCCCTGGCCCATGACCTGGGCCGCCCGCCGGTGGAAGCCTGGCTGGGCGACATCGCCTCCACCAAAGGTGAAGCCGCCTATGCGCGAAAGCATCTGAAGAAGTGGATGCGCCGCGACCGGCAGTCACTTCCGCTGGCGCAGTTGCCCGGCCGAGGCTGGGTGCAGTACGACCCGTTGGGTGTGGTGCTTGTCATCGGGCCGTGGAACTACCCGTTCTATCTGAGCGTCGCCCCGCTGGTCGCCGCGATCTCGGCCGGCAACTGTGCGGTGTTGAAGCCCTCGGAACTCGCGCCGGCCACTTCGGAACTGCTGACCGAACTCATTCCCAAATACCTTGACAATCAATCAATCAGGGTGATCGAGGGAGACGGCGCAACCACGCAGAACTTGATCGCGCAAGGGTTCGATCACGTGTTGTTCACCGGTGGCACCGAGATCGGCCGCAAGATCATGGCGGCCGCGGCCCCCACCCTGACTCCCGTGACACTCGAACTGGGCGGCAAGAGCCCGGTGCTGGTCACTGCCGACGCCGACCTGGATGTCGCGGCGCGCCGTGTCGCGTGGGTCAAACTCATGAACTCCGGACAGACCTGCATCGCGCCGGATTACGTGCTGGTCGAAGAGGCTGTGGCCGACAGCTTCACCGATAAGGTCATCGCCGCCGTTGCGGCGTTTCGGGCTCAGGAACACACCAGCGGTCTGCGGATCGTCAACCGGCGGCAGTTCGACCGGCTTGCCGGGTTGATCGACACGACCACCGGGACGATCGTCGCCGGCGGCCGTGCAGATGCCGACGCACTGACCATCGAACCGACCGTCATCCGCGATCCGGCGCCTACCGACCCTGTGATGGCGGATGAGATCTTCGGCCCGCTGCTGCCCATCATGAGCGTGGAATCCACCCAGGCCGCCGTGCAGTTCGTGAACTCACGACCCAAACCGCTCGCGCTGTATGTCTTCACCGGTTCGCAGCGGTTGGGCCGCACGCTGATCGACGCCATTCCTTCCGGTGGCGCCGTGATCAACCACATCGCCATGCACTGCCTGGTTCCGCAGCTTCCGTTCGGCGGTGTCGGTGCCAGCGGGATGGGGCAGTACCACGGCCGTTGGGGGTTCGAGGCGTTGAGCCACCGTCGTGCCGTGTTGGCCAAGACCGCGCGGCCGGACCTGTCGCTCGTCTATCCGCCTTACACGGACCGGGCCGTGAAACTCATGAGAAGGCTGTTCTGATGAATATCCGCGTGGACGGAACCAAATGCTCCGGAATCGGAATGTGTGAGATGACGGCACCGACCGTGTTCGAGGTCGGGGACGACGGACAGGCACACGTGATCGGCGGCGCGGAAGACGATGTCGCGATGGCGCAAGAAGCCGTGGCGAACTGTCCGACCGGTGCCATCTCGATCGACGGCTGACCGACGTCCGGCACACCGTCGGTGCGCCGTTCCCGCATTCCCTCGAAGACCACAGGAGAGGTTGCACAAGGCAATGGCCTTCGTCATCACCCAGAACTGCTGCACTGATGCGAGTTGCGTTCCCGTATGTCCTGTCGACTGCATCCGGCCCGTGCCCGATCAGGCCGGCGCGGCCGCACCGATGCTGTACATCGATCCGGCATCGTGTGTGGACTGTGGTGCGTGCGTCGCGGTGTGCCCCGTCGGCGCGATCTACCACGAGGACGATCTGCCGGAATCTCAGCAACGATTCAAGACGATCAATGCCGACTTCTTTGCCACCGAGCCGTTGGCCATCCGTCCCATCCCGGCGAACTGGACCCCGGCTCCGGTGGGACGAGACTCCCTGCGGGTGGCGGTGGTGGGCGCCGGCCCGGCGGCGTGCTACGCCGTGGCCGATCTGGCACGCACCACCGGAGTGCAGGTGGACGTTTTCGACAGGCTGCCAACGCCGTTCGGCCTGGTGCGTTTCGGCGTGGCGCCCGATCACCAACGCACCAAGGACGTCGTACAGGTCTTCGAGACGGCGCTCGCCAGCCCCAACGTGACGTGCTTTTTCAACGTCGCGGTCGGTCAAGACGTCACCCACGAGCAGCTGATGGCCACGCATGACGCGGTGATCTATGCGGTGGGCGCCTCCACGACTCGCGAGCTGGGCATCCCCGGGGAGGAGCTGCCGGGGACCATCGGCGCCGCCGAGTTCGTGAACTGGTACAACGGACACCCCGATCATGCCGAGCGGCGATTCGACCTGGCCGGTTCGCGCGTGGTGATCGTCGGCAACGGCAACGTGGCACTGGATGTGGCACGGGTACTGGTGATGGACCCGGATCAGTTGGCGGCCACCGATATCGCCGAGCATGCGTTGCACCAGCTGGCTGCCGGTGACGTCCGTGAAGTCGTCTTGTTGGGCCGCCGCGGTGCGGCAGACGGCGCGTTCTCGGTGGGGGAGTTGTTGGCCCTTGGTGGGCTACCGGGCGTGGATGTGGTGGTCGAGGGAGAGCTCGGAGCGCGGCCCGACGATCACGAGCGTGCCCTGAAATTCGATATCGTCGGTGAGTACGCGCAGCGGCCGCGCACCGCGGGCAACAAGCGGATCGTGCTGCGCTTCGGTACCCGGCCGGTGCGCGTCGTCGGCGACGATGGCGTACAGGCCCTGGAAGTGGACGGCGGCGCGGGCGTCGTCTCGATCGACACGGCGCTGGTGCTGAAGTCCATCGGATATCGCGGCACGCCGATCGAGGGGCTGCCCTTCGACGAGGCCGCCGGTGTCGTTCCCAACGAGGGCGGAAGGGTGATCCGCGACGGTGTCGCGGTACCGGGGGTGTACGTCACCGGTTGGATCAAACGCGGCCCGCGAGGTGTCATCGGCACCAACCGGTTGTGTGCGCGGGAGACCGTCACGAACCTCCTGGCCGATGCCCGGGCCGGTAGCTTGCCGGACCCGGCTTCCCGGACCGGGCTGGATGCCACGGACTTCGCGGCGCACGGCGTGACCGTGGTGGACCTGGCCGGCTGGCGCCGTATCGATGCCGCCGAGCGACAGCTGGGTGCGGCGGCCTCGCGACCCCGGGTCAAGGTCGTCGACCGCAGGGCCCTGCTCACCGCAGCCGCCGTGGGCTGCTAGGAATCGCCGAGGTGTCAACGACGGAACTGCCCGCCCTGCTGCGTCGCGCCGGCGATCGAGATCTCGTCATCGCCCTCGGCGATGGTGTGGGCGCGGCGAACATGCTCGACGACGGCTCCACCGTCGGCGAGGTGCTGAGCACGTACGCGGCCGGCGGCCTCGGCCTGACCTTGGTGTTGGGCTGGAGCCCGGTGGCGCCGCTGGGGATCACCCCGGAGGCCTTTACCCGGATCGTCACCCTCATGCCGGGTTGGGGGGTGCGGACGTTGCTTCCCAGCCCGGTCACCAGTGCGGTGCCCACCAGCATGGCCGCCATCCCCGCACTACTGGGTTCCCATCTGCGTCCGGACGTGCTGCTCACCCGGATGACCCGACGTGACGGCGGCTTTCAGTTCTGCACCGAGGTGTCGTGGCAGCAGACGCTCGTCGACATCGGCGTGCCGGTGTGGGCCGTACTCGACGACGGGGCGCCGTCGGCCTGCGCCGGAAAACCGGTGTCATCGGAGGCGGTGACGATCGTCGGCCGCGCCGGCGATGCCCCTGCAGATCTGCCGTCGCGGCCGGCGGAGGCCATCCACGATGTCCTGGCCGACCGGGTGCTCGACCTCATCCCCGAAGGCGCCCGGCTCCAGTGCGGGCCCGGTCAGCTCGGTACCGCGTTGCTGCAGCGCTGCACCAAGGCACTGGCCATCGACACCGGTCTGCTCACCGATGCGGTGATGGACCTGGAACGGCGGGGGTTGCTCCTCGGTGAGCCGGCGGCGACCTACCTGTTCGGAAGCGCCGAGCTGTACCGATGGGCCGACGGTCGGCCGATCCTGCGGGGTATCGAACACAGCCACGATGTCACCCGGCTGTCCCGGGGTGCGCCGTTCGTGGCGGTGAATACCGCGATCGAGATCGATCCGTTCGGTCAAGTCAACGTCGAGGGCGTCGGCGCCAAGGTGGTCGGCGGAATCGGGGGCCACCCCGACTATTGCACGGCAGCCCGGATGAACCGATCGGGATTGTCCATCATCGCAGTGCCGGCGCAATTCAACGGCCGCTCAACGCTTGTCGAGGCGTTGAGCCGGCCGGCGTCGACGCCGGCCCACGATGTGGAGGTGATCGTCACCGAGGCCGGCCACGTCGATCTGCGTTCGGCCGGGTGGCCCGAACGGCGCCGCCTGATCGAGGGGCTCTTCCAGCTCGCGGCCTGATCCGGCCATCCCACGATGCTGCAAAGCGATACCGCCGCCGGCAACCGATGTCAGATCGGTTGCCGACGGCGGTATTTCGTCAGTGCTGGACGGGGCAGCCTGTGCCGGCGTGCATGCGCTTGACGGCGGCCGCGAAGTTGCTCACCAACATGTCGGGGGCGTCCAGTCGGAGATCGGGGAGCCGGTGCAGGATCTGGTCCAGCATGTGCCGGATCTGCATCCTGGCCAGGAATGCGCCGAGGCAGTAGTGCGGACCCCCACCACCGAAGGCCACATGCTGGTTGGGCTTACGGGAGATGTCGAATGTCCAGGGGTCGGCGAAAGCAGCGTCGTCGCGGTTGCCCGATGAGTAGATCATCACCACCCATTCACCCTGGCGGATCTGCCGGCCGCCCAAGACGGTGTCCTGGGTGGCGGTGCGGCGGAAGGTCATCACCGGTGTCACCCACCGCAGGACCTCGTCGATGACCGCGTCGATGCGGCCCTCGAAGTCCTCCAGCAGGTGGGCCACCTGGTCGGGGTTGTCGACGAACGCCTTCACACCCAGGGACAGGGTCGTGCGTGTGGTGTCGTTGCCGGCGAAGGACATCAGCACGAACATCGAGGCCAGTTCGTCGTCGGTGAGGTCGCGACCGTCCACCTGTGCCGACACCAGGTTGGACCAGATGTCGTCGCGCGGGCAGGCACGGGTGGCTTCGGCGAAGTCCAGGCCGATGCTGAGGTTGCCCACCAACGCGTCGTTCATCACCTCGGCCGCCGTGCGGCCGGCGGCGATATCGGGATCGTTCCAGCCGGCAAGCTCATCGGCGTAGTGGGCCGCCTCTTCCCGGCGGTCCTGCGGCAGCCCCACCATGTCGTAGAAGGTGTGCATCGGCATCTGTTTGCTGACATTCTCGACCCAGTCGCCCTCGCCCTTGGCCAAGAACTCGTCGACGATCGTGGCGGCGCGTTCGCGGATCTGCTCCTCGATACGTTTGACCTGTTTGGGGGTGAACGACGCACTCATCAACCGGCGGAAGGTGAGATGCCGCGGACCGTCCATGGCCAGGAATGACGATGCCGCTTCGAGGAATTCGTCGGGCACATCCTCCAGTTGGATGCCCTGACCTGAGCAGAACAGCTCGGGGTGAGTACTGACCTCACGGATCAACTCGTGTGTGGTGACCGCCCAGAAGCCAGGGATTCCCGGCGGTGCCAGGTCGCTTTCGGCGGGCGGTTGCCAGCTCACGGGCGCGCGCCGACGGAGTTCGGCGAACGAGACGTCGCGTTCCTCGGCGGAGAGCGCCCAGAACGCCTTCGGAGAGATGTCGACGGGGTCGAATGGTCGATCTGGGGTATCGGTGGGCGGCATGTCGGCTGCCTGTTGCGTCACCGAATCCGTTGGGCTGCTGGACACCGTCCACTCCTCATGTCGAATGGTTGAGATATTTCTATTGTAGATTCGAAAATGCTGTCGGGTGGGGAAGTTGACGAAGTCGGGCCGGCGCGGAGCCCCGAACGCAGCTGCGCGGACCGAGTGACACCTCGGCCCGCGCAACTGGTCACGATTTCAGGACGCGGCGATATCGCGACCGATGATCTCCTTCATGATCTCGGTCGTGCCGCCGTAGATCGTCTGGATGCGGGTATCGAGATAGGCCCGTGCCACCGGATACTCGAGCATGTACCCGTAACCGCCGTGCAACTGTAAGCACCGGTCGATGACTCGCTTCTGCAATTCGCTCAGATACCACTTGCCCTTCGCGGCATCGACGGGCGTGAGCTCGCCGGCGTTGTAGGCGAGCACACTCCGGTCCGTGTAGGCCTCGGCGATATCGATCTCGGTGGACATCTCGGCCAGCTCGAACCTGACATGCTGCTTGTCGGTCAGCGGGCCGCCGAACGCGTGGCGACTCTGGCAGTACTCGACGGTCATGGTGAAGATCGCCCGGGTGGTGGCCATCGCTTTCGCGGTGACCCCGAGTCGTTCCCGCGGCAGATGGCTCATCAGGTACTGCAGGCCCTTACCTGCCTCGCCCAGCAGATTCTGCGCCGGTACCGCCGCATCGCGGAAGTACAGTTCGGAGGTGTCCTGGGCGGGGAGTCCGACCTTGTCGAGCTTGCGGCCACGCTCGAAGCCCGGGGTATCGCGTTCGACGACGAACAGGCTCAGCGCGTTGGACCCGCCGTCCGGATTGGTCCGCGCGGCCACCACGACGACATCGGACATGATCCCGCTGGAGATGAACGTCTTCTGGCCGTTGAGGATCCAGTTGTCACCGTCGAGGCGCGCGGTGGTGCGGATACCTCGTAGATCGCTGCCCGCGCCGGGTTCGGTCATGGCCAGCGCGCCGATCAGCTCGCCTGCGGCGAAACCGGGCAGCCAGCGTGCCTTCTGCTCGTCGTTGGTCAGATCGAGCAGATAGTGCAGGACCAGGTCATCCTGGAGGCTGACCGTCAGGCCGAACGACAGTGCGTTGATCCTGGCGATCTCCTCGCAGACCACCATGCGGTAGCGGTAGTCGGCCTCGCTGGCCCCGCCGTACTCCTCGGGGATCTGCAGCGCGTAGATACCGGACTTGGCGGCGCGGGCGAAGACCGAACGGTCGATCCAGCGGTCGCGATCCCAATCATGCTGATGGGGAACGACTTCTCTGGCCAGGAACTCGCGAACGGTCTCGCGGTAGGCCTCGTGGTCGGCGTCGTAGAGGGAACGCTTCATCGCCTACAGCCGTTCGATGATCGTGACGTTGGCCTGGCCGCCGCCTTCGCACATGGTCTGCAGGCCGAACCGGCCCCCGGTGCGCTCCAACTCGTGCAGCATGGACGTCATCAGTCGCGCGCCGGTGCAGCCGATCGGGTGCCCCAGGGCAATCGCCCCGCCGTTGGGATTGACCTTCGCGGGATCGGCCCCCAGCTCGGCCAGCCAGGCCAACACCACGGGCGCGAAAGCCTCGTTGATCTCGACGGTGTCGATATCGTCGATGGACATGCCGGCGCGCTTGAGCGCGTGCTGGGTGGCTGGGATGGGCGCCGTCAGCATCATCACCGGATCCGCGCCGCGGACCGAGATGTGATGGATGCGAGCGCGAGGGGTCAAGCCGAACCGGTCGACGGCGGCCTTCGAGGCCACCAGTAGTGCTGCGGCGCCGTCGGAGATCTGGCTGGCGACAGCGGCCGTCAGGACGCCACCTTCGACGAGGGTCGGCAGCCCCGCCATCTTCTCCAGCGAAGTGTCGGCACGCGGTCCCTCGTCCACGCTGATCCCCGCGAACTCGGTGATCTCGCGGGTGAAGCGGCCCTCCGCGATCGCGGCGAGCGCGCGCTGGTGACTGGCCAGCGCAAAACGCTCGTTGTCTTCGCGGCTGAGCTTCCACTGCTCCGCGATCATTTCGGCGCCGCGGAACTGGGAGATCTCCTGGTCGCCGTAGCGGGCCCGCCAGCCTTCGCAACCCGTCCACGGATCGGTCGATCCGAACGGCTCGCCGGCGGCGAAAGCGCTCAGGATCGGGTACTGGCTCATCTTCTGGACGCCACCGGCCACGATGAGATCGGAGGTGCCGCTCATGACCGCTTGGGCCGCGAAATGCACTGCCTGCTGGGCGGATCCGCACTGGCGATCGATGGTCACGCCGGGTACTGATTCCGGCAGGCCGGCAGCCAGGGCGGCGGTGCGTGCGATATCGCCGGCCTGGGATCCGATGTTGTCCAGGCACCCCAGGATGACGTCGTCGATGGCGGCCGGATCGATGTCGTGACGGTTGACGACAGTCTTGATCACATGCGCGGCCATGTCGGCCGGATGTGATCCCGCGAAGCCGCCCTTGCGACGGCCCACTGCGGTTCGAGTTGCGTCAACGATATAAGCCTCAGTCATGGAAAATAATTTAACATAGAATCAAAAATACTGTAAACCGGATTCCGCGCCGGGCTGTGGTGCCAGGGGCCGGCTCAGCGGCGCCGTGTGGTGCGTTGCTTCTTGGGAACCGGGCTCAGGCTGTGTTTCACGAAAACCTGTGCGTTGGACACCATTGTCTCGACGGAGCCGCGCCGCGGATGCCACCATTCGGCAGTCCAGTTGAGGGCGCCCAGAACCAAGGCCTGGGCGAGTGGAGGGTTCAGGTCGGCACGGATCTGGCCTTCGGCCGCGGCGTCTTTCATCAACCCGCGCCAGATCCGGTCGTAGGCGGCCTCTTCCTTCTTCTGGCGAGTCTTCAGGTGCCCGGGGATCTGCCCGGAATTGCGGATCGATGCCCGCGCATAGTCGGACAACTCGAGCTCATGGCGCAGATGTGATTCGACCGCAGTCATGATGCGGTCCATGGGTGCCGTATCCGGCGGCAGCGCGTCAAGGGCGTCCTGGAGATAGGTGCGCAGGTCGCTGATCCCGCAGAACATGACCTCTTCGATGAGGTCTTCGCGCGATTTGAAGTAGTAATAGATCGCAGGCGCACGGAGTTCGGCTTGGTCGGCGATATCGGTCAGCCGGGTGCCCGCGTAACCCTTGACGCTGAGTACCTGGGCGGCGGCGTTGAGGATGCGCGTGCGCGTCCGTTGCGCTTTGGTGTCGCTGGACTCGGGTGCTGGCAGTTTCGCGGGCATGGGTCGATGATAGGAGCGCCACCCTGTCATGTCCTAAGGCGCGGGAGGTGGTGTCTCATTTCGTCGGTATCGCAGCCCAATCGACGCGCTGTACCCGGAATTCGCGGACGTCGCGCATCCCGGGCTCGATGAGGTCGATCTGTCGGCGTACCCGCCGGGCCAGCAACCGGGCGACCTCGGTCTCACGGGTGGCCCCGTGCTGTCGAACGAAGTCCTCCAGTTCCTCATCGGTCTGCCGCCAGTCCCGCGGTGCGAAGCCGAGCAGTTCGTCGGCCTCGACTTGGTCCAGTGCGTCCACGCAGGACATCGCCTGCGCGCTGCGTTGTAGTCCGGGGAGCAGGTCTCGCACCACCCGGAGGCGGAATCCCGTGTGATCGTCGAGGTTCTCGTCGGCCAAGACGTCGTCGACGATCCGCTGGACGGCGAGGTGAGCCGGATCGTTTCGGATGGCCGGATACGTGAGCGCCGGAGGCGGGTCGAGCTCGAAGCCGCTCTCTTCGGCGATGATCTCCAGGCACACCGTCAGTGACATCAACGACCATGCCTGCCACTGGGCGAGATCGAACTCGGCCGGCGGGTCTGCGCGGGTGCCTGCCGAGAGCATCGCGGTGAGCAAGGCGAAGCGGACCGCGTGGAAATTCACCACAGAGCGATCGATCGGCTGGCCGCTCTCATGCGCGTAGACCGTGAAGGCATGGGTCAGGTCGCCGATGGGTTGGGCGGTATCGCGCATCCGCATCGCACCGAGGTCGGCCATCGGATCGCCCAGACAAGAGAACTCGACATCCATCAACGCGGTGACCTGTTCCTCGGCATGGAGGAACTGGCCTGCGTCGAAATGGATCCAGGACACGTCATGCCGGTGCGCCGGAACATGGCGATGAAGCCAGGCGACGATGAATTCGATGACCGGGTCGGGGGCGGGCTTGACCTCGCGGTACCACTTCTCGGACAGTCCGAACCCCATGTATCCGATGTCCTGAGGTGTCGACGGCTTGGACAGGCCGATCGCCTCGAACGGACCGGTGTCGAGCCGATGAGCCGCAACGAGCCGGCGGACGTAGTCGGCGATGACCAGGTCGCGGATCCGTGGGTCGTCGCGTTCGTCGAATCGATCCCGCCCATCGACCGAGGCCATCAGAATCGCCTCGGGTTCCTCGCAGAACGCCAGGGGAGCGGGCACCGTGACGCCTTCGTCGTACAACACCCGCATGATGTCGAACTCGCGTCGCAGCGAGAGCGTCCGCGTCCAGGGCATGGCTTCTTCGCGCTGACAGCGGGCGTAGAGCCGGCGCATCTCGCCATCGATCTCCACGGTGAGAAACCACGCCGGTCGCCAGCGGGCCTGCCGTTTCCATTCCAGGATTCGACCACCGGTCGTACGCTCCACCCAGGCGAACAGCGTCGGCCAGGGCGCCTCCAGTCCGTCCCAGCGAGCGTCTGTGCTGTGCTCGATCGTTCTGTCGGTCACGGCGTCGTCAGAGTCCGCCGCGGGCGACCAGTTGGGCGGCGATGACGTTGCGTTGGATCTCGTTGGTGCCTTCCCCGACGATCATCAACGGGGCATCCCGGAAATAACGTTCCACGTCGTACTCGGTGGAATACCCGTACCCGCCATGAATGCGGACCGCGTTCAACGCGATCTCCATCGCGACCTCGGACGCGAACAGTTTGGCCATCCCGGCCTCCATATCGCAGCGCTGCCCGCTGTCATACATGCGCGCGGCATACCAGGTCAGCTGCCGCGCCGCGGTCAACTTGGTGGCCATATCAGCCAGATAATTACCGATCGACTGATGCTTCCAGATCGGCTGCCCGAAACTCTCCCGCTGCTGGGCATACGCCAACGAATCCTCCAACGCCGCCGTGGCCACCCCCAACGCCCGCGACGCCACCTGGATACGCCCGGTCTCCAACCCCTTCATCATCTGCGCAAAACCCCGACCCGGCTGCGCCCCCAAGATCGCCGACACCCCGATCCGATACCCATCGAAAGCCAACTCACACGACTCCACCCCCTTGTACCCCAACTTGGGCAGATCCCGCGACACCGTCAACCCCGGCCCATGCTCGACCAACACGATCGACATCCCCCGATGCTTCGGTTGCGCCGACGGATCGGTCTTACACAACAACGCGATCAGATCCGAGCGCCGCGCATTCGAAATCCACGTCTTGGCCCCACTGATCACCAACTCCGTACCCTCAGTACGCGCCACCGTGCTCATGGCCTGCAGATCCGAACCCCCACCCGGCTCGGTCAACGCCATCGTCGCCCGGCACTGTCCGGTGGCCATCGCCGGCAGATACCGCTGCTTCTGTTCCTCGGTACCGAACAACGTCACCAACTTCGCCACCACGGTGTGCCCGCCCATCGCCCCGGCTAGACTCATCCACCCCCGCGCCAACTCCTGGGTGACCTGGGCATAACACGGCATCGACACCGGGCTACCGCCGTAAGCCTCCGGCACCGCCAACCCGAAAATCCCGATCTGCTTCATCTGCTCGATCCACCGCTCGGGATAAGCATTCGCATGCTCCACCTCCAGCACCGACGGCTTGACCTCACGATCAACAAAAGCCCGCACCGTCTGGACCAGGAACGCCTCTTCATCACTGAGCTGATTGAGCATGGCACGCACCTTACCCTCGTTTTTATTTCATGTTAAATTATTGCCCATCGGCCCGCATCGACGACGAAGGGGTGCCCGACAGTGAAAACTTGGACGCCTGCCACCGGCAGCGACAACGACGAGGCTGACCGAAGCGCAGTGGTATTGGCCCGGGTGCGATGACATCGGCGCGAATGCAGCCCACCGACGCCACGGCAGAAGTGGAGAAACCCGAACGCCGGCTTCCGGCCGAGGAGGGCGTCTGGGTCTTCCTTTTCGGCGACATGACGGTGTTCGCGGTGCTCTTCGGCGTGTTCCTGTATTACCGCGGCCAAGATCCCGGGCTTTACAACGACTCCCAGCTCGCGCTCAATCAGACTTTCGGCGTGGTCAACACCTTGGTGCTGTTGACCAGCTCGCTGCTGGTGGTCACCGCGGTCCGCGCGGTACGCCACAACGCCCACCAACTTGCCCGCCGGCTGATCTTCGGTGCCATGGCCTGTGGTGGGATCTTCGTGGTCAACAAGGCCATCGAGTACGGCGTGAAGATCTCCCACGATCTGGTGCCCACCACCAATCAATTCTTCATGTACTTCTACGTGATGACCGGGTTGCACCTGTTCCACGTCGCCATCGGTCTGGCGCTCCTCGGGTTCATGGTCAAGCTGACGCGGAAGCCGGTCCTGGTGGGCCGCGAACGGGATTATCTCGAAGGCGCGGCGTGCTTCTGGCATATGGTCGATCTGCTGTGGATCGTCATCTTCCCACTCCTGTACCTGGTGAAATGATGCTGACAACACTTCTGCGCGACCGTATCACCGCGGTGTGGTTGGCTCTGATCGCAGCGACGCTGGCGTCCTGGGTTCTGGGTGTCGGGCACGAGCTGCCGGAGCATTACGCGGCCATCAGCATCATCGTGATCGCCTTCACCAAGGTGCATTTCGTGGGTAGGTACTTCATGGAGATCCGCGAAGCGCCGGTTGCGCTGAAGGCGGTCTTCGGCGTGTGGAACGTGGTGGTGGGTGCGGTGTTGATCGGTCTGTATCTGTTGGCGTAATCCGCTGACGGAAGTGATTCTGCCGGCACGAGATAACTCGACATTGAGAGGAACGGATGTTCGCGGTAGTGGGCGGGGGAGCCGCGGGCAGCGCTGCGGCGTTTGTGCTGAGTCGGGCCGGGCATGATGTCGTTCTCTTCGAGGCTTCGGACGATCTCGGCGGCCGCACCCAGACGGTGCAGCGCGACGGTTTCGGGGTCGAACTGGGCGCGATCTACATGCTCAACTCGTATACGCGGTGTATCGAACTGCTGGCGGACAGCGGAACACCGGATCTGCTGACACCATGGTCACCTCTTGCCGGTCTGTGGGATGGCAGCAACCTGCATCCCATCCGATATGACTACGTACCGTCGTTCTTCAAACTTCCGATGTTGTCGTTCCGCGACAAAGCACGTCTGGCGCTGCGAGCCGTGCTGGCGATTGCCGGGCCGGCCCCAGATCCGTTCGAAACCGACAGCCTCGCGGACTTCGACCGGGGCGAGGACATGGAGACGTGGGCGCGGACCAGGCTGGGCGACAACGCGTTCGAATATTTCGTTCGTCCGTTGATCGAGCCGTCGTTCGGCACCGACTGCCGGGACCTGTCCGTGCCATACCTGCAGGGCATCATGAAGCGGGCGCACCTTGCCAAGTTCTTCCTGCCACGTGACGGTATGGGCAGTGTGTGTGCCGCACTGACAAGAAATGTCGACGTGCGCCTCGGGGTCGAGGTGGTGGCGGTGGATCTCGACGGTGCCGAGGTGGTGGTATCCACCGCGCAGGGCGAGACGTCGCGTGTCGACGGGGTGATCGTCGCCACGGACGCTGCGCGCGCCGCCGGTCTACTCGAGTCCGGTCTGGGGGCGACGGAGGTGCAGGCGCTCAGATCTGCCCCGTATGCGTCGATGGCCCATGTCAATCTGCGGTGGGTGAAAAATCCCTGGCCCGCAAACGAATTCGAGATGCTACTGCCGATCGGCGCCGGACCTCGTCCGTTGTTGGGGACCATCGTGAAGACTTCGGCGACATCGCAATTGGTACCGGCCGGCGGGTGTATGACGAACTCGTACTTTTCCAGCGCAGCCACCCGAGAACTCACCGACGACGAGTTGATCGAGACTGCGCTGCGCCATGTCGGCGAGACCCTCGGCAAGGGATTCCCGGATCCGGTCGCAGAGGTCTTCGGAATCGAGCGTGCGCTGGCGATCTGTCCGCCGGGGCACTATCGCGCCATGCAAGAACTCCGGAACAAGATGCCGGCACGCATCGGCATTGCCGGGGACTACCTGGCGCACCTGGGTGTGGAGACCGCGGTGGTCAGCGGTGAGCGTGCCGCCCGGCGTCTTCTCGGAGAGTCGGTGTGACCACCGGCCACCGTCGCCCGCAATTCTGTGGTATCTCAGCACCTATCACCCTTCATTGAGGATGCCCCTTGACTGATCACCGCCACCTGCCAACCCGTGTCGAGGCTCGCACGCAGTGGTGCACGATCGACGATCCGGGATCGGTCGAAGCGCGCTTCGGACTTCGGGACTGTGCGCCGACCGCGTCGGGAAACCGCTGTGCCTACGTCGTCCCTTCCTGGGCGTGTGACGCCCAGGGGCGGCCGTTGGCCGGCGCGCTGATGGTGTTGGCCGACCATATCCTCGGCGAGCTGCCGTACGTGCGCCGCCCGCCCGACACCTGGTCCTTGACCGCCGAGCTGACGCTGGATGTGATCGGTGAACTTCCCGTCGGCGGTCGTCTGTTCGCGGAGGCGGTCGAGGTCGTCCAGGGGTCGGAGGCCTTCGTGCAGTGCCGAATCACCACCGGTGCCGGCGATCTGGTCGCGGTGGGAACGACGCGCACGGTGTTCTTCGCGGCCACCGCACAGGATCCCGTGGTCGTGACGGAGGCTGCGTCGAGTGTCGGCACGGGTGCGATCAGTATCGAGGCGGTGCTCGGTATCGACGTTCACCACCTCGCCGAGGGCGTACAGATCTCGCTGGCCGATCCCGGAAACTGGGTCAACGGATTCGGGATCATGCACGGCGGGGTGTCGGCCTGTGTCACCGAACTGGCGGCGGCCGCGGCGGTCGGCGCCCGAAACCCCGCTCTGGCAACGGCACACGTACACACCAACTACTTACGGCCCGTCGTGGCCGATGCACCCTTCGTCGCAGTCGCCCGACTCCACCACATCGGACGGTCTTCGGCGGTGGTCGAGGTGTCGGGGCGCGGCGGTCGGGGTGAACTGTGCACGGTATCCACGGTGACCGCGCGGCTCTCACCTGACACCCGGTGAGACGCACGGGCGGCGAACTCGCAGCCTGTCACACCACGTTCAGCTGGTCCAGGAATCGGCTGGCGTAGTCCTGATCGCCGATGATGGACACATCGCGTTCGCGCCAGGAAACCCGCGTGGTTCCCCATTCCGGAAACTCGATCGCCGTGGCCTCGACGATCACCTCGGCGTGTTCGTCACCCCGCACGATGCTTCCGGATGGCCGCACGGTCCAGACACCACCTCCGATACCCCGCAGTGTCAGTGCGATCGGCTTGTCCATCCACGGAGCCGATGTTCGGATCTGATTGGACAGCACCGCCAACATCCACTCGATGACGACGTCCATCCGGTTGGCATCGGTACCGGGATCCGGTAGGTCCAGGGCAGGCAGGATGTCGTGCCGAAGGTGGGCGTGGTGGTCGAAGGTGAGCGCCCCCGCCGGCAGGATCCGGAGGGGGAAGCGACCCAGCTCGGCAAGCCTGATCGGCACGAATGCCATTGGGGTGCGGGATAATGCGCCTGCCACCTGGATGACACGTGCGCTCCAGATGCGGTACTCGCCGAGCACCTGCGCGGGAGACCAACTGCGGCGCACGTCCACCATGTCGTCATTGGTGGACTCGATGTCACGGCTGAAGAGCATTCGTGGAGCGGCAGCGGTGAACATCGCGTGGCAGCCAGATCCCATGTGGGCGAGGACGTCCTGCACGGTCCATCCGGCTGCCCGGCTCGGGGTGCACCAATGCTCTTCGGTGAAGCTCTCGCACAGCGTCAACAGCGCAGTGCGCTCGTCGCGGAGCGCGGCAACTCGATCGAGTGTCACGGCTGACCGTCAGGCGGGATGGCCGTAGAGTGCGACGACCACCGTGCGGTCCAGGCTGTTCTCCGACCAGACCCCCATCTGAGTGTTGGCACAGTTCTGCATGATGGCCAGGGTGCCGGGGTCGTAGTACCACTGGTTGATCAACTCGATACCGCTCATGGCCAAGGCCGGGTTGATGGCGACCGTCTGCTGTACGACGCCGTGGTATCCCGCTGCGTCTGCGCGTGTTTGGGGTGTGGAGCCGTCCGACCCGAGATCACCGCCGAGTTGGCGGTTGTTGAGGACGTCGACGGCATGCCATTGCGCGGCCAGTTGCAACTGAGGGTTCGCCACCACGTTGTTCGTACACCCGGCCTGGTGCTGGACGGTGTACACATCGGCGATGACGCTGTTGTTGAACCGACGATTGTCGGCGTGTGCCGGTGCTGCGGCAGCGGTAGCCACTGCCGTCGCCAACCCGATTGCGGCCGCTGCGCGGCGGGGCGTGCGGGCCGGCGTGCGCCGGCGCCGTGCTCGACAGCGCGCCATGGGCACGTGAGCCACCATGCCCGCACCCGATCCTGTTGTGGAGATCACGCGTCAACTGTGCGCAACAGATGTGCCAAGGTCAAGCATTTTCTACTAGAAATTAAGTTTTGTTGATGTTTGTGGCATCAACGCGGGAGTGGGTGTGCGACGGCGCTCTGGGCAGTCCGTGGCGGGGCACGCCGTCCGAATCGTGGCCGACGTCCGTGAGCTCGTCATTTCCGCCGTATCATGAGCGGATGCCCAGGCAAAGCTCCCGGCTGCCCGTTGACGCCGACGAGGCGGTTTCCGGCCCGCCGGTCCCGGAATCTAAATCGGCGTTGACGCGTTCGCGGATCTTGGACGCCGCCGCTCATGTCCTGTCCGAACACGGATATGCCGGATTGCGGCTCACCGATGTCGCGGCCGAGGCGGACCTGCAGGCACCGGCGATCTACTACTACTTCCCGTCCCGCGACGAACTCATCGAAGAGGTCATGTGGGCGGGTATCGCCGATATGCGGGCACACGTCGCCGCCATCCTCGACGAGGTCCCCGATGGGACCGCCCCGCTGGAGAAGCTCCTGATCGCGGTCGAGGCGCACCTGAGGCACGAACTCGAGATCTCGCACTACACCACCGCTGCGATTCGCAACGCCGGGCAGGTTCCCCAAGCCATTCGCAAGCGCCAGGTCCTCGAAGAGGAGCGATACGGCGAGATCTGGCGCAGGTTGATCAATGACGTGGCACGCGAAGGGCTGCTACGGCCGGAGTTGGATCTCTACATCGCCCAGATGTTGGTGCTCGGTGCGCTGAATTGGGCTGTGGAGTGGTGGAATCCGCGACGTGGCTCGGTGGAGGCGGTGGTTGCCAACGCGCAGTCGGTCATCCGTCACGGGCTTGCGGAGACCGCTCCCGCTTAGCTCTTCTCCTCAGGCGGTACGGGCGAGGTGTCCCGCCGCGGAGGTCAGGAGTACGCCGATCGAGTGTTCGAGGGCGGTCGGGTCAACGGCCGCGTGGGATCCCATCACCCCGGCGAGCCGCCGGGCTCGCACACCTTCGAGCAGACTGGCGGCCCGCCATTGTGAGAATGCGCGGTAGTAGTCGAGGTCATCGACCGCAAAGCCGGTGATATCCCGGTACACCGCCACCATGGCGTCGCGATCGGGGAAGCCTCCCGCACGCGTCGGTGACGGCATCACGATCGCGGCTTCGGTGGCCGGTCGCCAGTCGTCGAGCAGCCACGCGAGATCGGCGAAGGGGTCGCCGACGGTGCACAACTCCCAGTCCAGCACTGCCGTGACGCGCCCGCCGGAGACCAGCAGATTGGACAGCCGGTAGTCCCCGTGCATGATGACCGCCGGTGACCGCTGAGGTAGCCGTTGCGACAGCCCACGACAGACGGCCTGCCAGTCTCGATCGTGGCGGCTCGCGGCGCCCACCCGCTCCCACGCCGCAGACACCCGGCGCAGTTGCCGGACCAGGTAGGGGCTGCTCGATGCCGCGATACCCAACCTCGCGGGGTCCAGACGGTGCAGGTGGCCCAGGGTCTCCGCGACCGCGACGCCGAGTTTGCGCCGCTCGCCGGGAGCCAAGGCCCTGGCATCGGCCTCGCTTTCCAGCGGTGCGCCGGCCATCCGCTCCATCATCAGAAACGGTGACCCGGACAGAGTCGTGCCGGTACCGACGACCCGGGGAACCGGCACGTCGGTATCCGCGAGGGCCGCGAGGATGCGCGCCTCGCGGACGACATCGTGCGCTTTACCCGCGGTATCGCCGGGTGGCGGTTCACGCATCACCCATTGGCGTCCGACGTGGTCGGTCACGAGTGTGGTGATATTCGACTGCCCGATTCCCACCCTCTGGATCGTCACCGGTGAGGTGATCTCGGCAACGTGCTGCTCGAGCCACTCCGCAGTGGCCGGAGGATCTGTCCACATACCGGGCGCCGATATCGGCGGGGTGTTCTCGTGCAGAACCATGCCGTCAGCCCTTCTGTGGTGGCGTCCAAGCGGTTGGGTGCGTCGCGGCCGCCGTTCATCGGGTCAGGACCGCCTCGAAAGCGACGCATATTATTTACTGTAGATTAGAATACAATCATGGCAACGGTGGCGTCCGAGCGGGGGCGTGTGCACAAGTCCGCGACGCGTGAGGATTACATGGTTGTCGGATTGGAGGTGCTCGCCGACGGGGGACACCTCGAACTCAAGCTTGCAGAGGTGTGTAGCCGGCTGGGGGTGACCAGCGGTTCGTTCTACCATTTCTTCGACGGTTGGGCGCAATACCGCGCTCAGGTGATCGACCACTGGAAGAACGAAGCGACACTCACCCAGCTGCAGCTTCTGCGCGGCGAACCCGATCCGTACCGGCGCATCGAGCGACTGGTGGACGTGGCGCTGCGGTTGGACCATACCGCCGAGAGTGCCATTCGCGCCTGGAGTCGAGTCGACCCCGATGTGCGCCGAGTGCAGGCAGAAGTCGATATGTTGCGCCGACAGGTCGTCTTCGATTCCGCCCGCCAGATCACCGACGACGACCAGCGGGCACACCGCTTCGCGGACGCGGCACTGTATCTGCTCATCGGCTATGAGCAGGCTGCCGTGGCGCCGGACCTCGAAGGTCTGGAGGCGATCTTTCGGGATCTGTTGACCATTCTCGAAGGGGCGCCCTGTTGACGATGACGAAGGAGATGGTGCGGTGAGGCTGGGCATGCCCCTGCGTTACTACGGAGGTGATTTCGCGGCCGTCGTCGATAGGCTGCCCGAATTCGAGCAGGCGGGTCTGCAGCGGGTGATGATCGCCGAGGCGTACAGCGTGGACGCGGTCAGTCAGATGGGCTATGTCGCGGCCAAGACCCGTCACACCGAATTGGCCTTCGGTGTCCTGCCGATGTTTTCGCGGACACCGACCAACCTGGCCATGACCGCCGCCGGTATCGACTATGTCAGTGGTGGCCGATGCGTCTTGGGGATCGGTGCGTCAGGCCCCCAAGTCATCGAGGGCTTTCACGGGGTCAGATACGACGCGCCCGTCGAACGTGCCCGCGAACACGTCGCGATCTGCCGCAAGATCTGGCGGCGCGAGCCCAGTGAGTATCGCGGTAAGCACTACACGCTGCCGTTGGACGAGGCATCGGGCGGGTCCGGCCTGGGGAAGCCGTTGAAGATCATCGGCACACCGGTGCGGGACCGGATCCCGATGTCGCTGGCGGCGATAGGGCCGAAGAATGTCGAACTGGCCGCTGAGATCTTCGACGAGTGGCAGCCCATTCTGTTCCACCCCGAACGCGCGGACCGCGCATTCGGTGACGCCCTGCGGGCAGGGCGAAACGGTCGTCACGATGGACTCGGTGATCTCGGCATCAGCGTCCAGTGCCCGCTGCTGATCTCCGACGATCCCGACCACACCACGAGTGCGTTGAACGCCGTCCGTGCGAATGTCGCGCTGTACGTCGGCGGAATGGGGGCCGCCGGCAAGAACTACTACAACACGCTCTTCGCGCGGTACGGGTATGAGAAGGAAGCCGCCGAGATCCAAAGGCAGTTCCTGAGCGGATCGAAATCGGCAGCAGCTGAGGCTGTCCCGGAAGAGTTCGCACGCGCCATATCGTTGATCGGCGATCGGGCGCAGGTGCGGGACCGGGTCGCGGCGCTACACGCCGCCGGGGTCACCTGTGTGCTGGCTGATCCCGTTGCGGATTCACACGCGCGCAGGCTCGATGACATGGCCACTGTCCGGGGCTTCTTGATTTGACGAACGCGTCAAACGACCGTTCTGCACCTTTTCTATCCAAGATTCGATTATGGTCCGTTTGTCGAGCTGTCATTCTTCGGCCCTGCGCCCGAAGAAGCCACGGCAGAACCATGAGGAGGAACTGTGACATCCACGCTGAACCCGGCGGTCAACGGTCGGGCTTCCACCGAGCGGGCCGACTATCGACTGCTTCGCGTCGGCCTCTGGTCGGTCTGTGTCTATGTCGGCCTGGGGCTGCTGGGATTCGCGGTGTTCGCGGGCTTCTGGCCGCCACCGAGTGAAGACCTGGACGCGGCCGGCATCGCCGCGTACTTCCACGAGCATCAGACCTCGATCCGAATCGGCATGGTGCTCATGGCGGTTGGGGCCCCGTGTTATTACACCTGGAGCATCGTCCTGTCGAAGCTCGTCGGCCGGATGGAGGGTCCGATGGGGCCCCTGTCGATGACGGAGCTCATCGGCGGATTGATGACGGGCGTGGTGACCGTGGTTCCGGCGATCGTGTGGCAGACGGCGGCCTTCCGGGTCGAAACGAGGTCTGCCGAAACCATCCAGACGTTGTACGACCTCGGCTGGTTGTTCTTCGATCTGACGTGGATGTTCTCCTTCCTGCAGAGCGTGGCTTTGGGTATCGCGATCTTGATGGATCGACGTGACCGGCCGCTGTTTCCGCGTTGGGTCGGTTATATCTGCTTTCTGACCGCCGCTGTCTACGTGCCGCTCGTCTTCATTCCCTTCGCGCGTACCGGTCCCTTCGCATGGCATGGCGCCCTGAACTTCTGGGCAGTGTTCGTCATGTTCTTCGTGCTCATCGCCGTGGTGACGCCCTGCGCGTTCCGTGCATTGCGGCGCCTCGAATCGGAGACATAGCCGTGGATCCAAGTCCCGACTACGACGCGAGTGATGAACTTGAGTATTTCTTCAGCTGGTTGCCGTGGGCGCTTCGTGGTGTGTACCCGCCGCCGGCATACCCCCCTGTCTGAGCGCTGCTCGATGCCGGAGGCGAAATACGCACCGTCTGTACCGCGATGGAAACGAGGGTGGCGATGAGCACGTCCAGTCGGCTGCTGCGGAACCTGTTCGCGTTGATGGTGGGCGTCTGCCTGTGTTCTCCGGGGCAGGCGAAAGCGGACGGGATCGAGTACGTCCAGGTGCCGTCGGCGGCGATGGGCCGTGATATCCCGGTGGCCCTTCAGGCCGGTGGTCCGCACGCGGTCTACCTCCTCGACGCGTTCAACGCCGCACCCGGGGTGAGCAATTGGGTCAATGCCGGCGCGTTCAACACCCTGGCCGGTAAGGGCATCTCGGTGGCCGCCCCGGCCGGTGGTGCGTTCAGCATGTACACGAACTGGGAGCAGGACGCCAGCTTGCAGTGGGAGACGTTCCTGTCTCAGGAGCTGCCGGACTGGCTGGCCGCGAACAAGGGCCTGGCCCCGACCGGGCACGGTGTCGTGGGTGCGGCCCAGGGCGGCACGGCGGCGCTGACGCTGGCGGAGTTCCACCCGGACCGGTTCCGCTATGCGGGCTCGATGTCGGGCTTCCTGACTCCCTCGAACACGTTTCTCAATGGTGCGATCACCGCGGGTATGGCGCAGTTCGGTGGGGTCAACACCCAGGACATGTGGGGCCCGGCGCAGTTCGGGCGGTGGAAGTGGCATGACCCCGACGTGCATGGGCAGTTGTTGGTGGACAACAACACCCGGATCTGGGTGTTCAGCCCGCAGACGCTGACCTGTAGCGATCCGGCGGCGATGATCGGGTATTGCGATCAGGCGCAGGGCAGCAACCGCAGTTTCTATTCGCAGTACCGTGCCATGGGCGGCCGTAACGGGCACTTCGACTTCCCTGCCGGTGGCCAGCACGACTGGAGCAGCTGGGGCCCGCAACTGGCCGCCATGTCCGGTGACCTGGCGGCCACCATCGCCTAGTGCGCGCAACCAAAGGAGAGAAACGTGGTTCGGCCGGTGAAAGTGTCATCCCTTGCCGTCTTCGGATGTCTGGTTGCCCTGGCGACGGCCTGGCCCGCACATGCCGCTCCGAATGACTCGCCGTGCAGCATGGCGGTCTCGCTGCTGTGCCACTTCGTTCCGATGGCCCCGGATCTCGATGGGGACGTCGATCTGACCACGCAGCTTCCCGCGGGAGATCCCGGGGTTGCGGTGCCTCCCACCGATCCGTGCGTCAGTGGTTGCATCTGAGGCTCGCGCCTCCGAATTGACAAGAACACGAGAGGATTTCCTATGGGTGTCGCAATCGACGTGACTGGACTGAGTAAGTCGTTCGGGTCGTCGAAGATTTGGGAAGACGTCACGCTGAAGGTTCCCGAGGGTGAGGTCAGCGTGTTGCTGGGCCCTTCGGGTACGGGTAAGTCGGTGTTCTTGAAGTCGTTGATCGGTCTGTTGCGCCCGGAGAAGGGTTCGATCGTCATCGATGGGACCAATATCTTGGAGTGCTCGGCCAAGGAGCTCTATGAGATCCGCACCCTGTTCGGTGTGCTGTTCCAGGACGGCGCGCTGTTCGGGTCGATGAACATCTACGACAACACGGCGTTCCCGTTGCGGGAGCATACGAAGAAGTCCGAGTCTGATATCCGCAAGATCGTGATGGAGAAGCTCGAACTGGTGGGTATGCCCAACGATGGGCACAAGTTCCCCGGTGAGATCTCCGGCGGTATGCGCAAGCGTGCGGGGTTGGCGCGGGCGTTGGTGTTGGACCCGCAGATCATCTTGTGTGATGAGCCGGATTCGGGTCTGGACCCGGTGCGTACGGCGTATTTGTCGCAGTTGCTCATCGATATCAACGCCCAGATCGATGCGACGGTGTTGATCGTGACGCACAACATCAATATTGCGCGGACGGTGCCGGACAACATCGGGATGTTGTTCCGTAAGCATTTGGTGATGTTCGGTCCGCGTGAGGTGTTGTTGACCTCGGAGGAGCCGGTGGTCAAGCAGTTCCTCAATGGTCGTCGGATTGGTCCGATCGGTATGTCGGAGGAGAAGGACGAGGCGACTGCGGCGGCTGAGCAGGCGATGATGGATGCCGGTCAGAGTGATGGTGGTGTGGAGGAGATCGAGGGTGTGCCGCCGCAGTTGATTGCGACGCCGGGGATGCCTGAGCGTAAGGGTGTGGCGCGTCGTCAGGCCCGGGTGCGCGAGATCCTGCACACCCTGCCCCCGGCCGCGCAGGCCGCGATCCTCGACGATCTCGACGGCACCCCGGCCGCGGCGATCACGCTGTGATGCGGGCGGTCAGGCCCTATCTGGTGGCGAATCCGCCTCGTGCTGACCGTACCCGAAACCGTCCGATGACTCGGAGTGCGGTGATGAACACAGTTGACGAGAACGAATTTGCTTGGGCTCTCCTGGGATCGGCGAAGCCGTTCCTCGCGGACGCGGTGAATTCATGCCTGTGCGTCAAGATCGGCGCGGGCGAGCAGAACGTCGCCATCAGAGAACTTCTCGAACGATTCGTGGGCAACGGCGCGACGCTGCCTCCTGCCCTCGTGGCGTCGTTGTGGGCGTGGATAAATGGATTCGTCGGCAGTGATGAGGAGACCGCACTGCGCGATCTTGCCGTGCGAATACGAGTGGCGCAGACAAGTCACCCGAGCCCGCCGGCCCACCAGGACGATCCGGAAGTGGCGCAGTTGATTCCGCGACGAAGCGAGCGAGCTGAGAGAAAGCACGTGCAGTTCGCGGCGGCCGTCAACCATTCGCTGTAGAAGAGCGCGACTCCGAGACCGCAGGAGATGGCCGTGATCAGCCATAATCGAATGGTCAGTGTGCTTTCCGGCCAGTTCATCAGCTCGAAGTGGTGCACGCAGCCCATGCTGCACGCCAACGGTGTCACCCAGGTCCCCACTTACCTGTCCCGGGACTGGGGCCGCGACTGGGGTTCGTTACGCCGCTTCGATCCCGTCGTCGAAGCCCCCGAAGCGCACCTGAACCTCGCGACCGCCACCCGTAGCGGCCTCTGGAACCCGGGGCCGATCCGTATCGGCCCGTGAGCGCGCGAACGATCGTCCACATCGGCGTGCGCGAGCTCCAAGATTATTCCAAGGACCGCAACGACGATTACCGCCATGACAACAACACCTCAGCCCCAGCAAGACCCCACCTACGCACCTCAGCCGGCCCACCCCGGAGTGGATCCGCTGACCGGTCGGCCGCTCTCCGACAAGAGCAAGGTGACCGCGGGTCTGCTGGGAATCCTCCTCGGCAGCTTCGGGCTCGGCCGCTTCTACCTCGGGTACACCAAGCTGGCCGTCGCGCAGATCGCGGTCACCTGGCTGACGCTGGGAATCGGCGGCATCTGGCCCTTCATCGATGGCATCCTGATCCTTCTCGGCAAGGTGCCCGACGTGGAAGGCCGCCCGCTGCGTAGTTGAGCGGTTGCTAGGTCGCGGGCGTCACATCCCTGCCGGAACCCTTGATCGAAGCCTTCGCACGCTTCTCGGCACGCACCGGCTTGCCGCCTCGGACGAACCCGGCGGGGGAGACCGACGCCGCCATCAACGCGTCCTCGCCGTTGACGAACGGGTGGAACGTGACGCCTGCGCCACCGCGCCCCTTCACCGGAATATCGGCGACTTCGGTGACTTTCCAACCCTTTTCGGAGATCGAAAGGACAGCCTCGCCGTTCTCGCAGGTGAGCGGCAGCGCGGCAATGACCTCGTCGCCGGGGTCACCGGCCGTCAGCTTCACCCCGGCCACACCATTGCCGGCCGCACCCTGCGGGTTCACGGCGGCGGGGTCGATGCGCAACACCTTTCCGCGCCGGGTCACCAGCGCCAGGTGATACCCCGGTGTCAGCACACCTGAGCGCACCAACCCGGTGATGTCCGGCGCCACGGGGATGTCGCGGATCTTGTAGGGCAGGCCGTTGCCGGTGGTGAACTTGACGCGCCCGTCGGTCCACACCGCCCACCCCAGGCCCGAGGTGAGCAGGTCACCGTGACTGTCGGAGAACACCCCGCGGTCATCAAGACGCCAGGAGGCATTGACCTTCCGCTCGCGCGCCCCGTCCTCATCGGAGCCCGCCACCGTCGGTGTGGCCTCGAAGTCCAGCACCGTGCGACGGTCGAACTCGGCTCCCTTGAACAGTTTCGCGGTCTCCACCAGTTCCTTGTCGATGACCGCGCGTCGCGCGTCGGGGTTCGACACCAGTTCGGTCAGTTCGAGGAACTCGGCATCCAGTTTTTCGGCTTCGGCCTGCAGTTCGATGACGTCGAGTCGGGTCAACCGTCGAAGCTGCAGTCCCAGAACATAATCGGCCTGCTCGGCGTCGATCGAGAAGCGCTCCTGCAAGCCCTGGCGAGCCTCGTCGACGGTATCGGAACTGCGGATGACCGCCACCGCGGCATCGATGTCGAGGTGGATGAGCATCAGGCCGGCCACGAGGTGGCGACGGGCGGTGACCTTCTCCAGGCGATACTCGCTGCGGCGCACCACCACCGAGTCGCGCAGGTGCAGGAATGCCGAGATCAGTTCACGTACCGACCACCAGCGAGGTACCCGGTCCTCGTCGAGAGCGACGAGGCTGGCGGCGAAGGTGGACTCCAACGGTGTCAGTGCGAGCAACTGCTCACGGATCTGCTCGGCATTGTGACCACGTTTGGCGGTGACCACGATCCGCAGCCCGTTACGCCGGTCGGTCAGATCGGACATATCGGCCACACCGGGGAGTTCCCCGGACTCGACCAAGGCCCGGATCCGTTCCTGGACAGTGGAACTGGCGACACCGGGCGGAAGCTCGGTGATGATGACGTTCTTGCCCTCCACGGATACGGTGCCGCGCACGGTGAACGCGCCGCGTCCGGTGGTGAGGTATTCGCGCAACCCGGCGGTGCCGACCACGGTGGCGCCGCAGCCCCAGTCGGGGCCGGGAATGAGCTTGACCAACCTGTCGTCGGTCATCTTCGGCGTCGCCAGCAGCGCCCGGCAGGCGGCCATGATCTCGCGGGGGTTGTGCGCCGGCACCTTGGTGGCCCAGCCCTCGGCGATACCGACGGCACCGTTGCACAGCAGCACCGGCCAGCGCGCCGGCAGCACTGTCGGCTCGATCCACTCTCCGTCGAACGTCGAGACCATCGGTACGGCGTGATCGTCGAGTTCGGCGGTCAGTGCTGCACCGGGTGCCGACAGCCGCATCTCGGTATAGCGGTCAGCTGCGGGAATGTCACCTTGGATGCGCGGGAATGCGCCCTGCCCGTCAATGACTTTCACCCGTTGGAACTCGGCGGCCATCAGTGCCGCGGCGCCGTACATCGACGCGCCGCCGTGCGGGTGCAGGTTGCCGGTGACGGCTGAGCAGACCTTGGAGGATTTCTGCGGCTTGTTACCGGGCAGCAGCTTCGAATCGTGCATCTGATAGAGCAGGCGCCGTTGGCCGGGCTTGAGCCCGTCGAACGCGGACGGGATGGCGCGGTCGCTGACGCTGTAGAGCGCGAAGGTCAGCTGGTAGTGATTCCAGTAGTCATCTGCGCTCTGGTCGAGCACCAGATCGGGGTTCTGCTCGGGCACGTCCAGGGTGGCGGTCACAATGAGTTCTCCTACGTCAGGTCAAGAGCAGAGGTGTCGACGCGGGAGGCGATATCGGCCATCCACGTCCGCCTGCCTTCCGGCGGCCCGCCGAACAAAGTGTGGTGCAGCTTGGATTCGCCGTCGTCGAGATGCACTCGAATGACGGTGCGCCGCTGCGGATCCAGCACGGTGTTCCAGAAGTCGTCGGCATCCATCTCGCCGAGACCTTTGTTTCGTTGTACTTCGACCTTGCGTTTGGAGGTGGCTTTCAGTTGGGCCACCGCGGCATCGCGCTCGGATTCGTCCTGGCAGTAGATCCGCTGCGTGCCGTCCTTGACGACGAACAGCGGCGGCAGCGTCACGTAGACCATGCCCGCTTCGACGAGTGGGCGGTAGAAGTCCAGGAACATCGAGATGAGGCTGGAGTTGATATTGCCGCCGTCGGGGTCGGCGTCGGAGGCGAACAGGATGCGGTCGTAGCGGCACAGTTCCGGATCGCAGTGGTCACGCACGCCGCAGCCCAGGATGCGTTCGATGGAATCGAACTCGTCTTTGACCCGTGCCTTGCTCAGCGTGAACCCATAGACGTTGGGCGGCTTGCCTTTCAGGGGGAAGGCCGCCTGGAAGGTGGCGTCGCGCGCCGCCTTGATGGTGCCCAGGGCCGAATCGCCCTCGCACAAGAACAACTCGGCACCGGATCCGCGGCCGGTCTCCCTGCTGGGCAGCAGCTTCGGTGGCAGCGACAGGTTGGTGCCCAGGCCCTTGGCCTTGGATGCCGCGCGGGACCGGGCCTTGGCGCCTTCGGCGCTGCGCCGCGCTCGCGCCGATTCCAGCGCCAGTTTCGTCCACAACGACACGGTGTCGCTGTTGGCGGGGTTGGCCGCCCATACGGTGACGCTGCGCGCCACATCCGGGGCCATCGCCAGGTTCAGCGACCGCGAGGACACCGCCGTCTTGGCTTGGGAGTCCCATGCCACATCGGGGGCGCGGGTGTCGACGGCCAGTGCGGTGACCGCCGCGAAATCCTGCGGCTCCGGACCGTCCTCGCCTTTGGCCAGGCCGAGGTCGCGGATCCGGGAAGCGCGATCGGCCAGGGCTTCGGACAGCCCCTTCACGGCGGCCGTCAGGTGGGACCCCCCACCCGGGGTCCGCACGGTATTGCAGAACGCGGCGACGGTGGCAGGTTCGGCCGGGCCTGCGGTCAGCGACCAGCGAAACGGGGTCGGCCCGCGGCCGGTGGTGTACTCACCGCGGCCCTCTACCACGGCGCGCACGCCGGGTACGGGAGTGCCGGCGGCGGTGCACATGAGGTCCAGTAGGGTATCGGTGCCCCACGGACCGTGGAAGGGCTCGATCAGCTCGGGCCGGATCTCTCCGCCCGGCCACCCCTCGTCGACCACGATCAGGTGCACACCTGGCGACATCCGCGCCGCGGCGTGCGCCCGCAACAGCACCTCACCGACATCCACGCTGGAATCGGGCACCACGGCCGAGTCGAACAGGATGCGCACGGTGGTGCCGTGGGCATCCGGCTTACGGTTACCCACGCCGCGCAGTTTCTGCGTGTCGGAGCGGGTGAACGGGGCGTTCGGGTCGAAGTCCTTGCCTTCGAAGGTGCCGGGGTAGCCGCCGCCGAAACTCTGCAGGTAGGTCTTTCCGGCCCGGCGCACCGTCACATCGGTGCGTGCGGAGATGAACACCGCCGCCGCGGCGCCGATCCCGTTGAGTCCGGCACCCGTGCTGGTCGCGTCGGAATGGGCGGAGAACTTGCCGCCGGCCCGCGCGGTGCCCAGTGTCTTGACGATGCCGTTCTTCCCGGTGACGGGGTCGGAGTCGACGGGCAGGCCACGGCCGTCATCGGCGACACTGACCGATCCGTCGGCGTGCAGGGTGATGGTGACGGTCGAGCCGCCGTGGCTGGGGTCGGCGACCTCTTCGACCGCGTTGTCCACCAACTCGCGCAGGGCCGTGTTGAGAACATCCAGGCCGAGGTTCACCGCCGGCCGCAGGCGGGTGTGCTGGACATCGTCGAGCTCGGTGATGTCTGCGGCGTTGTAACTCACTGCTATCCCTTCCACCAGGGCCGATGCCGCGGCGCGGCCGGATCCCGTCGGTGCGTCACTGCCCAGCGAGCCTGCCCTCGCCGTGTCAGCCGCCCCCCGATCGGCGGGCGGCTTAAGCATTCTGCCTCGGCGAGGTGACACCACACCCATCGCCAGGCCGAAGCAGTCGAAGAATTCGGTGATCGCGCACACATCGACCGGCCGCCTGGCAGCAGACGTGCTCGACCGCAAACCTTGCTTGTCGACGCAGGGAGGGGGAAGTCGCCGGCGGCAAATCACGCCCTCTCGGCCTTTGCCAGGTCGAGGCATTCTCGAGCAAAGTCACGGTGTTCGCCGGGGCGGGAAAGGGGTTCGTCGATTGCCGCGGAACGCCCACCCCGGTGCGCGCACCTTAGAAAATGGTGAGAAGATCCCTGCGTGACAGAAGATGCGGCGGTGAGCCAGGCGCGACAGCTACTGACCGCTCTCTACGACCAAGTCGCCGACATCTCGCACAAACTGGAAATCGTCGATGCACGAAATCGGAGGGCACGGTCGCGTGGCAACGCGCGGGTCGATCCCCGGGCCGGCGATCTGCGGCGCGAGCTCTACGAGGCGCACCGGCTGATCGACGGGTTGCACCGGCGATTCCCCGAAACCTCGCCCCATCACCGCCCTTTCGCGGGCCGGCACGCCAGGCCCGGTCAACCCCGATTGGCCGCGAGCACCGAGAGCAGTTCGTAACCGACGTGCGCTGCGGCGATGCCGGTGATCTCGGCATGGTCGTAGGCGGGCGCCACCTCGACGATGTCGGCCCCGACCACCTCCAGCCCGACCAGCCCACGCAGCGTGTTCAGTAGTTCCCGCGACGTCATGCCGCCCGCTTCGGGGGTGCCCGTACCCGGCGCGTGTGCGGGGTCGAGCACGTCGATGTCGACCGAGACGTAGACCGGGCCGCCGGAGAGGCGCTTGCGCATCCGCTCGACGATCGATGCCACGCCGTCGAATTCGTAGTCGTCGGAGCGGATCACCTGGAATCCGAGCACCGCGTCGTCCTCGAGGTCGTGCTTGCTGTACAGTGGACCGCGAATGCCGATGTGCTGGGACCGTTCCATATCGATCAGACCCTCCTCGCTGGCCCGGCGGAACGGCGTGCCGTGGGTGAACGGTGCCCCGAAGTAGGTATCCCAGGTGTCCAGGTGGGCATCGAAATGCAGCACGCCGATGGGGCCGTGATCGCGGGCCAGGGACCGCAGGATGGGCAGGGCGATGGTGTGGTCGCCGCCGATGGTCAGCACCTTCGAGCCGTCCTTGCGCAGATCGGTCACGGCGGTGTCGATGGTCTCGATCGCCTCGGCGATGTCGAACGGATTCACCGCGATATCCCCGCAGTCGGCGACCTGCTGAACCGCGAACGGTTCGATCCCGACCGCGGGGTTGTACGGCCGCAGCAGTTTCGACGAGGCGCGGACATGACCGGGTCCGAAGCGGGCCCCGGGCCGGTAGGACACCCCGCTGTCGAACGGGATGCCCACGATGCTCACATCGGCGCTGTCGACCTGGTCGATGCGCGGCAGTCGCGCAAAGGTGCCGGGTTCGGTGTAGCGGGGCCGGCGCGTGGCATCCACCGGACCGATCGGATCGGTCATTTCTCCTCCGTTTCAACGGTGTTGGCGATCGCCACCGCATCGGCGGGATCGGCCAGGGATGGATCCTCGGCGATGAGGGCGAGCTCATGGGACAAGTTCAGCGACCGGGTCAGCGCGATGTACACCAGACCGGACACCGCCAGCCCGACGATGAAGGCGATATCGACATCGCCCATCGCAGCGGCGACCGGGCCGGTATAGAACGGCAGCACCACGAACGGGATCTCTGCGGCGATGCCCGCGGCGAAGGCCACCAGCCCGCGCCAGGACCAGGCGCCGTACACCCCCGCCGGGGTGAACAGGTCGGCGATGACGTAGTGCCCGCGGCGTACGAAGAAGAAGTCGGTGAGGTTCACCGCGGTCCACGGCACCAACAGGTACAGCATGATCAGCAACGTGGTGTTCAGCGCCGCCGTCGCGTTGGACAACAGCAGGCTCATCGCCAGCCAGGCAAGCGCGAGCACCACGATGGTGATCACTCGCAACCTCCGCGTGGGGCGTACCGAACGCACCGAATCCAGCCCGGTGACCACCGTCAGCATCCCGCTGTAGGCGTTGAGGCCCATGGTCGCCACCAGTACGAGTGTCGCGACCACCGCCAGCACGCTGCCCAGCATCGGTACCGTGGCGTTGCCGGTGGTGTTGATCCCGGCCAGCGCATCGGAGGCGCCCAAGTAGGTGGCCATCCAGGCGCCCAGCGGGATCAACCACACCGGGGATGCGGTGGCTCCCACGAATACCGACGCGATGATCGCCGCCGGCCGGGTGCCCCGCGGCAGGTACCGGCTGTAGTCGGATACATAGGGCGCATAGGTGATGTTGTAGGACGCGGCCACCCCGAACTGGGCCAGAAACGCGACCCAAGTGAAAGAGCCTGTAACCGAATCGGTTCCGGGTACCCCGCCGGACAGCACTCCGTAGGTGAGTACCAGCCACAGCGGTAGGGATATCCAGAACAGCACGCGGAAAGCTCTGTGCAGCAAGTCATGTCCGAAGATGGCCAGGCCGGCGGCCACCACGGTGATCACCACCGCCACCACGGCCGAATTCCAGCCGAAGATCTCCTGGAGGCCGGATTTGAGGATGACGACATCGACGACGTTGAACCCGACGAAGGTGAACAATGTGCCGATCAGCGGCACCAGCACCCCGCGGAAGCCGAACTGCGCCCGCGACTGGATCATCTGGGGCAGCCCGAGCACGGGCCCCTGGGTGGCGTGGAAGGCCATGAACAGGGTGCCGAACGCGATGCCCGCGATTCCTGCGACCACCGTCCACCACAGCGAGAGGCCGAGGCTGGGTCCGACGAACCCGAGCGCGAGGGTGAACGGCTGAAAGTTGCCGACGAACCAGAACGGCCCCTGGTGGGCGACCTTGCCGTGCCGTTCGTCATCGGGCACGTAGTCGATGGAGCGGGTCTCGATCAACGTCGCCGTCCGGTCGGCGTTGGGCATGGCCATGTCTATCTCCCTGTGTGGCGGTGGTCATACTTTGGCCAAATCTGCTGTTGGAAGCCATAGCCGTTTTGTTCAGTCTGACCATTAAGATTGGACGATATGTACAAGACACCGGAGCGGCGGTGATCACCGTCCGCGATGTCGCGACCGCTGCGTCACTGCAGCTGACAGTGGTGGCCGGCGCGGCGGGGCTGGAACGCGAGATCACCACCGCGCATGTCTCCGAACTCACCTCGCCCGGGGACTGGCTGCGCGGAGGCGAGCTCCTGATGACCGTCGGCCTGCTGCTACCGATGAACGCCGCGGCGTGCCGCACCTACGTTTCCGAATGCGCCGCGGCCGGTGTGGCCGCACTCGCGCTGGGAGTCGGCCACGGGCTGCCGTACCGGGAATGTCCGGAACCGCTGCGGGCGGCCGCGGAGCAGGAGGGTATCGCCATGCTCGTCGTGCCCGACCAGACCCCGTTCATCGCCGTCACCAAATGGGTCTTCGAAACCATCGCACGGCAGGAACGTCGTGGACTTCAACAGGCCATGGAGAACAATCGGCGGCTCACCGCGGTGGCGACGAGCTCCGCACCGCTGCCGGCGCTGCTCGCGGCGTGGGCTTCGACGAGCGCCACCCCATGTGTGGTGTGCGACGGTGCCGGCGGACTGGTAGCCGCCAGCCCGGGGACCCCGCCGGACACCGTCGAACAGGCACGCCGGGCCTGCGCCCAGATGGAGGGACGCAATTGGGCGGTGCTCAATGGGTTGGAGGTGCACACCATCGGCGCGCAGATACCCCTGGCGTTCGTGGCGTTCGGCGCCGATATGGACGCCACCGCCCGCGCGTCGTCGACCGTGCTGGTCTCGCTCATCGCCGTGGACCGCGAGCGGCGTGAACTCTCCGATGAGCCCGAGCGTCGGCGCAGGGAACAGGTATTCGGACAGCTACTGCGCACCGGGATCAAACGCGAACGCGCCCAACAACTTGCGTCGAGCGTCGGCTTGACCGCCGAGCACTGCCACGTCGCGGTGGTGGACGAGGCGGGGGAGGAGCTCGCGTTCCGGCTGCGCTCCACCCTGGACGGAGCCTTGGTCCGGGTCCACGGCCACACGGTGGAGATCGCGCACTGGAATCTGAACGCACTCACCGAGACCCTGCAGTCGCATGCCGGCGGACTGCCCACCGGCATCGGCGCAGCGACCAGCCCTGACACGCTGGGGGTTTCGGCCATGCAGGCGCGGTCCCTGGTCGCTGTCAGCCGACGACTCGGCCGCACCGTCAGCGCGGTCGAAGGCGAGACCGTGTCCTTGCTGCTATCGCTGGGGGCGACCGAGGCGGTCCGTGGATTCGCCGACGCGGTGCTGGCGCCACTGGAGGCGCTCGAACCGGGGGACCGGGCCGAGATGTTGCGGACGCTTGATCAATGGCTGCGGGTCAACGGTGCGTGGGATCCGGCAGCTGCTCGGTTGTCTGTGCACCGCAACACGGTTCGCAATCGCATCGACCGAATCGCGCAACTCACCGGGCGCCGGCTCGATGACGGCGACGACCGGATGGAGTTGTGGCTGGCGCTCAAGGCCCGCACGGCGCTGCCGTGACTAGACTTCGCTGATGACCCGGATCGCGTGCGCACAGATCGCACCCCAGCTCGGAGCCCCCGACGCCAACAGCGGTGTGATCGTCGAGCAGATCCGAGCTGCCGTCACGGCCGGCGCCGATGTCATCGTTCTTCCGGAGCTCGCCACCTCTGGGTACATGTTCGACGACGCCGACGAGGCCCGGGCGCACGCCCTGCCGGCCGCCACCACGTCGTTCGCGAACTGGATCGGCGCGGCCGGTGACGCGATCGTCGTCGGCGGCTTCCCGGAGATCGGCCCGGACGGGCTGCTGTACAACAGCGCGGTCATGCTCGATGCCACCGGCGTGCTGGGGTTCTACCGCAAGTCACATCTGTGGGACCGGGAGAAGCTGATCTTCACCCCGGGTGCCGCGGTCCCGCAAGTGCTGGCCACCCGGCACGGCGCCATCGCCGTGATGATCTGCTACGACCTGGAATTCCCCGAGCTGACCCGGCCGGTGGCCTTGGCTGGGGCCGAACTCATTGCCGCACCGGTCAATTGGCCGTTGTTCCCGCGGCCCGAGGGTGAGCATCCGGGTGAGGTGATCAATGCCATGGCCACCGCACGGGCCAGCAAGGTGGCCGTGGCCTGCTGTGACCGCACCGGCGTGGAACGTGGCCAGCCGTGGACCGAAGGCAGTGTGGTGGTCTCACCCGACGGGTGGGTACTCGACAGTGTGGGGTCCGGCGCGGGTATCGCCATCGCCGACGTCGACCTTTCGGTGACCCACGACAAATCGTTGACCGCTCACGTCGATCTCTTCGGCGACCGGCGCCCCGAACTGTACTGAGCCCGTCAGCGGGTGGACTTCACGATCTGCGCGAAGTTGAACTGCCAGCGCTCCACGATGTGGAACCCCATCCGCTCGGACACCTGGTACGCCGGTGCCCGGCGCAACCGCGGGCCGGGATCCAGGCCCGGGCCGCTCTGGTGGTCCGGCACGGACGCGTCCCGTTGCGACACCGTCCACAGCACCGTGCACTTGCGGACCTGGTCGGCCACCCCCCAGATGCCCAGATGTGCGTCCCAGAGCCGGTTTCGGTCCGCGGCGCGCGCGCCACGGCCCGGGTCCACCAACTTGGCGTAGGCCGCGGGCCGGGCCGCGGTCAGGGGCCGGATCGGGCCGGGTAGCCAGGTGGTGGTGTTGTCCATGATCAGGCAGTCCCCGGGGGCGGCGTGCGCGGTGACGATATCGGCGACCTGGCTGAAATCCATACCCTCCTTCGCGTACGGGCCGCGCTGGACCACCAGGAAGTTCGGGGTGGCGGCGACGGCGAGCACTGCCACCGCGGCGGTGGCCCGCTCGCGGGTCCGTACGAGGGCCACGATGCACACACCGAGCAGCAGTGCCATGGCCGGGGCGGTGTAGGTCAGGTAACGCGGGTAGTAGATCGGTTCGGCCACAGCGGAATACGCCAGCATGACGGCGGTCGGCAGTATCACCCATGCCAGCGCGAGCCGGATCAGGGCCTGTGCGCCGGGGTCGGTCGGCCGCAGTCGCCGGAACACCAGCGGGAGCGCAAGAATCGCTGCGGCGCACACGGCGAACGCCAGGCTCTGATCGAAGTACTGCTTCTTGAGAAGCTCGCCGAATGTGCCGGCCGACAGCGGAGAGATCCAGTGCACCTGCGCGATCTGGGTGCGGCAGAAGAACAGGAACGGCGCGACCGCGGTGACCGCGGTGCCGGTCGCGACCGCCCAGGCGACCGCCGGCCGGCGGGCTCTCAGGGTCGCCACATGGGCCGCGTGCACCAGCACCAGCAGCACCATGAAGACGTTGAGCACGGTGGCCAGCGCCAGGCCGGCGCCGTACCACGCCCACAAACCGGGTCGCTGCCGGCGCGTGGATACGACCAGCAGCACCGTCAGCCACACGGCGACCGCTGCGGTCAGCGCGTAGGACCGCGCCTCGATCCCGGCCCACGTCATCCTCGGCAGGATCGCGAACACCACACCCGCGGTGACCGCCGAGGAACGGCCGACGAATTGCCGGGCCAGCGCCACCACCCCGGCGGCGGCGACGCCGACGGCCAGGCAGCTGGAGAATCGGGTCCAGAACTCGGTGGCGGGGAACACCGTGAACCACCCGTGCATCAGCAGGTAGTACGCGCCGTGCACCGCATCGATATTGCCCAGCAGACCCCACAGCTGGCCGACGGTGCGGGTCCCCGCGGAGATGGTGGCCGCCTCGTCGAACCACAGCGAAGGGCGGGCCGCCCCGGCCGCGCTCACGACTACGGCGAAGACTCCGACCAGGACACTGTCGAGTCCGCCGGTGCGCAACCGGGCGGCCGGATCACGCCGGCCCAGCGTGAGCTGTGACAGTTGCACCTGGCGGACCCCCGATTTTCGCTATAGGGCAGAACCGTAATACCCGGCCCGCGGTGCCGCTACCGCACGTCGGTGCGGGTCCGGTGTTCGCCGACGGGACGGCACCGGATACATGTTCTCGGACAGTGATTTTGCCGCCGACATGGCACCGCCATGTCGGCGGATGTCGACCCTGGACGCCGTTGAGGTGCCAAACATCGGCGCAGTGAACGAAATTCGGTACCGTTGTGACCCTCGGCAGGGGCCGGACGGGCTTTGACGCAGGTCACGTCCAGCCCATGTCCTGCATCACCAAAAGGCCTGATCCGGACGCCTGACCGATACCATCGGTATTCGAAAGGCGCCAACGGGACGGTGGTCGGCGCGCCGGGTGTCGCGAATCGCGCCCACGGCCGCCGAGCAAAGGGTTACTGTCTGCGTTGGCTTAGCTACTGACACTTGGAGGGCATGAATGAGCGCCTATCGGACCGTGGTCGTCGGCACGGACGGATCTGATTCGTCACTGCGTGCCGTGGAACGCGCCGGAGAGATCGCTGCTGGAGCGGGCGCGAAACTCATCGTCGCGACGGCATACTTCCCGCAGAGCGAAGACCACCACGCCGCCGACGTGCTGAAGGACGAGGGCTACAAGACGACCGGCAACGCCCCTATCTACGCGATCCTCAAGGAAGCGAGCGATCGCGCGAAGGTCGCGGGCGCGAAGGATATCGAGGAGAAGGCGATCGTCGGGGCACCCGTCGATGCCTTGGTCGACCTGGCCAATGATTCCGGAGCGGATCTGCTGGTGGTCGGCAACGTCGGTCTTTCGACCATCGCGGGCCGGCTTCTGGGCTCGGTGCCCGCGAACGTGGCACGTCGGTCGAAGGTCGACGTGCTCATCGTGCACACGTCCTGACATCACGTCCGAAGGCCCGGCACACTGCGGTGTGCCGGGCTTTTTGCATCTCCGGCCGTTGATGGACTTTACAAAAGTACGATGAAATGTCACGGTGTCCGGGTGGACGTGCCGCTATCCGATCAGAGTCGTGCGCTCCGGCGGGGCCGTGAACCGGTGAGAATTCCGGCCGGGCAGGACATCTGGCTCTCCGGGCGGCCGGGTCCCTCGCCGACCTCGAGTGGAGTCCGATGAAATTCGCGTTCACGCATCCAATGCACAGCCATCCGTACAACCCCGAATTGGTCGGCGGGGCCGGGGTGGCGGCGGTGGCCGTGGCAGCGGAGAAGGCGGGTTTCGGCGGTTTCGGATTCACCGATCACCCGGCCCCCACCGAGAAATGGCTGCGGGCCGGCGGGCATGACGCCCTGGATCCGTTCGTGGCCATGGGGTTTGCCGCGGCACACACCACGACCCTGCGGCTGATACCCAATGTGGTGGTGCTGCCGTACCGCAACCCCTTCGTGGTCGCCAAAGCCGGTGCGACGCTCGACCTGTTGTCGGGTGGGCGCTTCACCCTGGCCGTCGGCGTCGGTTACCTCAAGCGTGAATTCATGGCCCTGGGCGTCGATTTCGAGGAGCGGGCAGGCCTGGTCGACGAGGCACTGCAGGTGATCCGGGCCATCTGGACCACCGATGACTACAGCTTCGAAGGCAGGCATTTCACGGCCGCGGGGGTCACCGCTCATCCCCGCCCGGCCGTCGCCCCGCCCATCTGGGTCGGCGGCAACACCGGCGCCGCCAGGCGCCGCGCCGCGCTGTACGGCGACGGATGGTGCCCGTTTCCCGCACCCGCGGTGCTGGCCCAGACCGCCCGGACGGCATCGCTGGAATCGCTGGCGGAACTCGAAGTGGGGATCGGCGATCTGCGGCGGCGTCTCGACGAGACCGGTCGCGATCCGGCGACCGTCGACATCACCTTCAGCAACAGCCAGGGCGGCGTACCCGGTGCGGACGGCTTCGACGCCGCCGCCTACCTGGACGGTGTCGCCGCGCTGGCCGACTGCGGTGTCACCTGGATCCAGGTGCAGGTGCCCGGTGACAGCCTGGCCCACGCTGTCGAGGCGGTCGAGCAGTTCGGCGAGCAGGTCATCGCCAAGCTCTGAAGACAAAATTCGGTGACTCCGGCGGAGAAATTGCGGACAGACCACTTGTCGCGGTGCCACACTCGGCACTGACGGGAGGTCGACGATGACCGCAACACTGACTCATACCGGAATCCCACCCCGCAGGAACGGTGCACCACCGCCCGACGTGCCGCTCGGCGATATCGATCTCGGCTCGCTGGAGTTCTGGGAGTGGGACGACGACCTGCGCGACGGTGCTTTCGCCACCCTGCGCCGTGAATCGCCGATCACCTTCTTCGGGGTGCCGGAGTTCGCCGGGTTCCCGTCGGGGGCGGGGCACTGGGCGCTGACCACCTATGACGACGTGCGTCACGCCAGCCGACACCCTGAGATCTTCAGTTCCAGCCCGACCAGCACCTCGCTGTCGGATGTGCCTGCCGAGATCTCCGAGTTCTTCGGCTCGATGATCACCCTCGACGATCCGCGCCACCTGCGCTTGCGCGGCATCGTCAACCGGGCCTTCACTCCCAAGGTGGTGGCGCGCATCGAGGACAGTGTGCGCGAGCGGGCCCGCCGGCTGGTCGCGCAGATGGTCGAGCGGCACCCGGACGGCGAGGCGGAATTCGTATCCGAGGTGGCCGGCCAACTGCCGCTGCAGATCATCTGCGATCTGATGGGCATCCCCGAGGAGGACGAGGCCGAGATCTTCCACTGGACGACGGTGCTGCTCGGCGCAGGCGATGACGAAGTGTCCGGCGACTACGACGAAATCCTCAAGGTGTCAACGAATCTCGCCAACTATGGGATGAACCTGGCCGAACAACGGCGGGCCAAGCCGGCCGAGGACCTGACCACCAATCTGGTGCAGGCCGAGGTCGACGGCGAGCGACTGAGCTCCGCGGAGATCGCCTCGTTCTTCATCCTGCTGTCGGCGGCGGGTAACGAGACGACACGCAACGCCATCAGCCACGGGATGGTGGCGCTGACCCGCTATCCCGAGCAGCGCGATATCTGGTGGCAGGATTTCGACCGGGTGGCTCCGACGGCGGTCGAGGAGATCGTCCGGTGGGGCTCACCGCTCATCTTCATGCGACGCAACCTGACCGAAGACATCGAGTTGCGCGGCATCCAGATGAAGGCCGGCGACAAGATCTCGATGTGGTACGCCTCGGCCAACCGCGACGAGCAGAGGTTCGCCGACCCCTACCGGTTCGACGTGACCCGTGACCCCAACCCGCAGATCGGCTACGGCGCCGGCGGCGCGCACTTCTGTCTGGGGGCCAACCTGGCCCGCCGCGAGGTCCGGGTGGTCTTCGACGAGCTGTACCGCCAGGTTCCCGACATCGTCGCGACCGCCGAGCCGGCGATCCTGCGGTCGGCCTTCATCCACGGGATCAAGCGGCTGCCCGTGGCATGGGATTGAGCCCGGCCCCGCGATTCACCAGCCCGTCGATCCGGGGATGCCCTTGAAGGGACCGGTCACCCAGCTGGTGATCCATCCGCCGTAGAAGCCACCGGGCTGCGGCAGGACCTCCTCGCCGTTCACGGTGCAGCGGTCGACATCCGCGGCCATCACCGCGATTGCTCCGGTCAACGGTGCGAAGTCGCGCGTCGGCTTGAGGTAGGTCCACGCCGCCCGCTTCGCCACGACCGACCCCGACACCAGGTCGTAGTAGCTGGCCGCGCCCTTCCACTCACACCACGTCCACTCACCTGACGACGAACCCGCCGCGTCGCGCAGCACCCCGTCACCGAATGCCGCGCGAGGCAGGTAGTACGTCGGCGGATGGCTGGTCTCCAGGACTCGCCAGCCCCGTTCGGTCGACGCGATCCGCTCGCCGCCGAGTTCGACGGTGATCGACCCCCGGAACTCTTCCAGCCGGGGCGGGCGTGGGTAGTCCCACACCGATTCCTGACCGGGGCCCGGTGTGTCGGGGACGGGCCGGCTGCTCATCGGGTCACCACCCGCGGGCGCGCCATTCGGCGAGATGGGGCCGCTCGGCACCGAGAGTGGTGTCATCGCCGTGGCCCGGATGCACCACGGTTGAATCCGGATAGCGGTCGAACAGCTTCGTGGCCACATCGCCGAGCAGCCGCTCGAAGTCGCCGTCCTTCCACGTCTTGCCGACCCCGCCCGGGAACAGGCAGTCCCCGGTGAACAGATGGGTGACGTCCCCCGCCCCGTCCCCGCCGCCGCGCAGCGCCAAGGCGACCGACCCCTCGGTGTGACCCTGCAGATGAATGACGTCGAAGGTGAGCTCGCCGATGTCGATGGTGTCGCCGTCGGAGAGGATGCGGTACGGGGTGACGGGTAGCGGTTCGGCGTCCAGCGCGTGCGCTGCGGTCGGTGCACCCGTGGCCTCGGCCACAGCTTGCAGTGCCTGCCAGTGGTCGAGATGCTGGTGGGTGGTGACGATGAGCGAGACCTCGGGGGCATACGTGTCGATCAGCTCGATGAGCCGGTCGGCGTCATTGGCCGCGTCGATGAGCAGGGTTTTCCCGGTTGCGGAACAGGTGATCAGGTAGGCGTTGTTGTCCATCGGGCCGACGGATGCCTTGATGATGGTGGCCGCGGGCAGGGTGCGCCGGGCCGCGGTCCCGGGGTCGACGTGACCGGTGTAGTCGTCGCTGACGAGGCTGTGTGGGCTGTTCACAATCCCACGCTAGCGGGCTTGTCGGTGCCGGCACCTAGCATGGGGCCTGGATTCTTGTGCCTTGCGCAGGAACGGAAAGGGTGGAGTGTGTCTGACCGTCTGATCGTCAAGGGTGCGCGCGAGCACAATCTGCGTGGCGTGGACCTTGACCTGCCCCGCGACGCGATGATCGTGTTCACCGGTTTGTCCGGGTCCGGCAAGTCGTCGCTGGCTTTCGACACGATCTTCGCCGAGGGGCAGCGCCGCTACGTCGAGTCGTTGTCGGCCTACGCCCGGCAGTTCCTCGGGCAGATGGACAAACCCGATGTCGACTTCATCGAAGGCCTCTCGCCGGCGGTGTCCATCGACCAGAAGTCCACCAACCGCAACCCGCGCTCCACCGTCGGCACCATCACCGAGGTCTACGACTACCTGCGTCTGCTGTACGCCCGGGCCGGCACGCCGCACTGCCCGGTGTGTGGGGAGCGCATCGCGCGGCAGACGCCGCAGCAGATCGTCGACCAGGTGCTGGCCATGGAGGACGGCACCAAGTTCCAGGTGCTCGCGCCGGTGGTGCGTACCCGCAAGGGCGAATTCGTGGATCTCTTCGACAAGCTGAACTCGCAGGGTTACAGCCGGGTGCGGGTGGACGGGGTGGTTCATCCACTGACCGATCCACCCAAGCTGAAGAAGCAGGAGAAGCACGATATCGAGGTGGTCGTCGACCGCCTCACCGTCAAGGCCAGCAGCAAACAGCGCCTGACCGACTCGGTCGAGACCGCGCTGGGCCTGGCCGACGGGATCGTCGTCCTCGATTTCGTCGACCGCGAAGACGACCACCCGCATCGCGAACAACGCTTCTCCGAGAAGCTGGCCTGCCCCAACGGGCATCCGCTGGCCGTCGACGACCTGGAACCGCGGTCGTTCTCGTTCAACTCGCCCTACGGCGCCTGCCCCGAATGCACCGGGTTGGGCATCAAGAAGGAGGTCGACCCGGAGCTCGTCGTCCCCGACCCGGAGTTGACCCTGGCGGAGGGAGCGGTGGCACCGTGGTCGATGGGCCACACCTCCGAGTACTTCACCCGCATGATGGCCGGCCTCGGCGAGGAGCTCGGCTTCGACGTCGACACCCCGTGGAAGCGGCTGCCGGCCAAGGCACGCAAGGCCATTCTGGAGGGCTCCGACCACCAGGTTCATGTGCGGTACAAGAACCGCTATGGCCGCACCCGGTCCTACTACGCCGACTTCGAGGGCGTCCTCGCCTTCCTGCAGCGACGGATGGAACAGACCGAGTCCGAGCAGATGAAGGAACGCTACGAGGGCTTCATGCGCGACATTCCGTGCCCGGAATGCGCCGGTACCCGGCTCAAGCCCGAAATCCTCGCGGTGACCCTGGCGGCCGGGACCCACGGTGCCAAGTCCATCGCCGAGGTCGCCGAACTGTCCATCGCCGACTGCGCGGCCTTCCTCAACGCACTCACCCTGGGCACACGTGAGCAGGCGATCGCCGGGCAGGTGCTCAAGGAGATCCAGTCCCGGCTGGGCTTCCTGCTCGACGTCGGCCTGGAATACCTGTCGCTGTCGCGGGCCGCGGCGACGCTGTCCGGCGGCGAGGCGCAGCGCATCCGGCTGGCCACCCAAATCGGTTCCGGACTGGTGGGCGTGCTGTATGTGCTCGACGAGCCGTCCATCGGTCTGCACCAGCGCGACAACCGCAAGCTGATCGACACCCTGATGCGGTTGCGCAATCTGGGCAATACGTTGATCGTCGTCGAGCACGATCTGGACACCATCGCGCACGCCGACTGGGTGGTCGACATCGGCCCCTATGCCGGTGAGCACGGCGGGCGGATCGTGCACAGCGGTTCGTACGCGGACCTGCTGAAGAACCCGGAATCCCTTACCGGAGCCTATCTTTCGGGTAAGGAGAGCATCGAGGTCCCGGCCATTCGCCGGCCCGTGGACCGCAAACGTCAGCTCACCGTGGTGGGTGCGCGCGAGCACAACCTCAAAGAGGTCGACGTGGCCTTCCCCCTGGGGGTGCTGACCTCGGTCACCGGGGTGTCGGGGTCGGGGAAGTCCACCCTGGTCAACGACATCCTGGCGACGGTGCTGGCGAACAAGCTCAACGGCGCGCGTCAGGTCCCGGGCCGGCACACCCGGATCAACGGGATCGACCAACTGGACAAGCTGGTCCGCGTCGACCAGTCGCCGATCGGTCGCACCCCGCGGTCCAACCCGGCCACCTACACCGGGGTGTTCGACAAGATCCGCACCCTGTTCGCCGCGACCACCGAGGCCAAGGTGCGCGGGTACCAGCCGGGCCGGTTCTCGTTCAACGTCAAAGGCGGCCGCTGCGAAGCATGTTCGGGCGACGGCACGCTGAAGATCGAGATGAACTTCCTGCCCGATGTGTATGTGCCGTGCGAGGTTTGCCATGGCGCCCGGTACAACCGGGAGACCCTCGAGGTGCACTACAAGGGCAAGACCATCTCCGAGGTGCTCGACATGCCGATCGAGGAGGCCACCGAGTTCTTCGAGCCGATCTCCTCGATCCACCGCTATCTCAAGACGCTGGTGGATGTCGGGCTCGGCTATGTGCGGTTGGGACAGCCGGCGCCCACGCTGTCCGGTGGTGAGGCGCAACGGGTGAAGCTGGCGGCCGAATTGCAGAAGCGGTCCACCGGCCGCACCGTCTACATCCTCGACGAGCCCACCACCGGTCTGCATTTCGAGGACATCCGCAAGTTGCTCAAGGTGATCAACGGTCTTGTCGACAAGGGCAATTCGGTCATCGTGATCGAGCACAACCTGGATGTCATCAAGACCTCCGACTGGATCGTCGACATGGGTCCCGAAGGGGGTGCAGGTGGCGGCACCGTCGTCGCGCAGGGCACCCCCGAGGATGTGGCGGCCACGCCGGAGAGCTACACCGGGCAGTTCCTCGCAGAGATGCTCGGTATGCCCGCGCCGGTATCCGCGCCTGCCCCGAGCCGGAAGCGGCGCAAGGTCAGCGCGTAGCGGACTTCGTCAGCGGGGAGGGGAACCGCGGTTTCACCCGCACCCCGTCCAGCCAGGCGGTGAGCTCGTCAGCCTTGTGCTGCAGAGTTTTCCGTGCGCTCGCGGTGACATCCGCCGTCAACTGCAGGTGCACTCGGCCGTCCTCGTCGTGCACCCAGCCGCCCACCACGCGGCCATCTACCCAAGTGGTCGGCCCGGCATTTCCATAGCGGTCGAACACCTGCTCGCGGTGACCGTCCAGGTACCAGTCGCGGTCGAACCAGCCCATGGTGGTGACATCCAGGCCGGGGAGCAACGCGCACCATGGTTCGGCCGCAGGCTCGGGCTCCAGGTCATCGGGCAGCGCCACACCGGGGGTGCCGTGCAGATCCACCTGCACCGCACCGACCTGGGCCAGGGCGCGCCGCGTCCACGTCAGGGTGTGGCCGAACCACCAGGCGATATCCGCGACGGTGGCCGGCCCGAAGGCGCGCAGCCAGGTGCGGACCAGCTCGGTTCCGGCCGAATCGGCGTCGGCGGACGCACCGTCACCCAGCCAGGACGTCCGCGACGCCCACAGCGGCCGCGATGTCGTCCACGCGCCGGTGTTCGGGCCACGGACGATATCGCCGCGCACCGACAGCACCGTCAGCACCCGGGGTGACACCGGCGTCGCTCCGCCCCAGGGTTTTCCGGGTGCGGGGTCGTAGCTGCCCGCGAGTTCGGGCAGGGCAGTGCGCAGCTGCGCCGCACCGGTCGGTCCGTGTGTGTCCAGATATGCCAGCACCGCCGCGCACGCGGTGTCCAGCCACGCCGCACCGTCCGTGGCGATCCCGCCCTTCTCGACATCGGCGATCAGCTTGCGCCGTTCGTTGGCCGCCACCCGGTCGCTGGCTGCCGCCTGCACCGCGGCCAGACTCTCGGAGCCGACCACCCACAGGGTGCGGCGCATCGCGAGATGTTTGACCAGGGACCGCCGCTCGTACAACGCACTGTCGAGATCGGCGACGGTGAATCCCGGCATCCGCGCCCACAGCGACAGATAAGGGGTCGCCGGATCGCTGGCGTGCAGGCCGACCAGTGCCGAGGAGACGCTCTCCGCGCTGCCGCCGCGCGAGGCCAGGAAATGCCGTCGGGCCAGCCGGGCGCGCCGCTCCTCGACCGTGAAGGACCTAATCGTCACCACCGGCACGGGGTTTCTCGGGCTGATCCATCGACTCCCGGATCTGGCGCAGGCGTTCGGCAGCGGCTTCCTGACGCTTCTCGTACTGCTCAGTCACCGAGCGGCCCTCCGGCGTCGCCTCGGCCAGTTCGGTGGCGCCGATCGCGGTACCGAACCTGTTCTCGATCTTCTCCCGGACCGACTCGAAGGTCGGTACACCGCTGGGGTCGTACCCGGGATCCGGTGGGGTGGCGGGCAGCACCGGTGCCGGTGGCACGGGTTCCGGCGGGACGGAAGACTGCTGCTCATCGGCCATATCGCCACGATACCCACCGCGAAGTTTGGGATCGGTAGCAAGGACGCCCGGATGTACTTCTCCCACGCCGCGCCACCGGGGCGCCGGGCGAAACGAAGGGACTCTCACGAAATGACGAAGAATCGCGTTCTGGTTGCAGGCATCGGAATGGTCGCGGCCGCCGCGGTACTGGTCGGCTGCTCCGATGACAGCTCATCGAAGGGCAGCACGCCGTCGGCCAACAACGGCAGCACCCAGGTCAGCTCGGGTGGTGGCACCGAGGTCAAGGTCGAGGGCCAGGACCTGTCCGGCCTGGACGTCAAGACGGTGACCTGCGTCAAGCAGGGCGGCAAGATCAACATCGCCAGCGGTGCCATCGGCGGCCAGCAGGGCCTGGGCGTCGTGATGACCGACGAGGCAACCCCGAAGGTCGAGTCGCTGGGTCTGGTGGTGGACGGGAACGCCCTCGCCGTGGCCTCCATGGGCGGTGCGAACACCGGTTCGGCAGATGTGAAGGTGGACGGCAGCACCTACACCATCACCGGTGAAGCCGCCGGCGCCGACCTGAAGAACCCCATGGCCGGGATGATCAGCAAGAAGTTCGAGATCAAGGTCACCTGCAACTGATCGTCCACCGTCGGGGCGACGCGAAGACACCCGGTGGCGGCGGGCGCGCCTGGCGCGCCCGCCGTCTTCGGTGGCCCACTTATGATGGCCCGATGTCGATACCCGACGACCTGGAGCGGGCCCGGCGGCTGGCCTTCGCCTCGGATGAACTCGGGGCCAAAGAGCTGTTGCTCTCGCTGATGGCGCCGATCGAGGCGGCCGACCGGGACGACCTGATGCTGGAGGTTCTCGCTCAACTCGGCGAGATTTACCTGGTGCGGACGGCTTATGACGGAGTCACCGAAGCAATGAAACGTATCGACGACTGCCTGCAGACCTATCGCGGCATCCGGGCGGGTACGCGGCCCGAGGACGCAGCGCAGGTCACCATGACCGCGGCCGAAATCGACCACATGGTCTGCCGTTACACCCGGCGCGCCCGGTTTCTGCAGACTGGTTTGGCCGCCGCGCACGGTGAGCACGAGGCGGCCGCGGCCGCACTGCACCAGCTGGCCGAGGATCCCGGCAGGTTCGACGACCTGACCGCCGAGCATGCGTACCTGGTGACCCATGCCCGCATCCTGTGCGCGGCCGCCCTGTGTGATGACGATCTTCACGTCCAGTCACTTCCCTTGTGGGAGAAAGTGTTCGATGCCCTGGACGGCCCGGGGGACGACACCGAATTCGACGATACCCTGCGTGTCCTGGCCGGCACCGGCTACGGACGTTTCTGTGTCGAGACGGGCCGCCTGACCGAGGCCGAACCCTGGCTGCGCCGGGCCGGGGCCCGCGCCCTTGCACGTGGGTGGGATCTCGCCACGGCCAGAACCGAATTGGAGCGCGCCACCGCGGCGTGGGCGGCGGGGGACCGGGCTCGCGCCCAAGATCTGGTGCACGGCGCCTATCCGGTCATCGCCGAACACGCCCGCGCCCACGATGTCTCGCGCAGCTGGCTGTACTTCGGCCTGATCAGCATCTCGGTGGGAGCCCTCGACGACGCCGACGAGCGTCTCAGCCATGCCGAACGGCACTGGCGTGAGATCGAAAAGCCGCTGCACATCCACCGAATCCTGGTGCAGCGCAGCTGGGTCGACATCCTGCGCGGTGACTTCGCCGCCGCCGGCGACCGTGTCGCGGAGGCGCGTGAGCTACTCGACAGCTGGCCCAGGAGCAGCTGGCTGCAGTACGCGCGGCTCGACGACCATCTCGGATCGATCCTGCGGGCGGAGGCGCTCGCGGACACGGAGACCGCCGAGGAGAAGTTCGCGCGGGCCGCCGATCTCAAGGTGCCGGCCGCGCTGGCCGTCGACACGGTGCGGCACACCATTGCCGACGCCGACGCCCGGATGAGATGGGCCACCCATGTCTCGGGCCGCCTGCTGGCCGGGGCATTCGCCGTCGCGTGGGAATGGGGTAACACCGGCCTGGTCAGCGAGCTCATCGAATACCATTGCGCGCGAGGCGCATTCAGCGTTCCGCAATCACCACTGACGATGGGTTGGGCGGACACCGCGACCGCGGCGGTGCCCGTCGACGACGCCGACGAATACGCGTTGGTCGCGTCCGGGCCGGGATCGACGGCCGGGGGAGCGCTCACCAGGCTCGGCCCGCTACCGCCGTTGCGGATGGACCCGGCCACGGGGCCGGTCCTGGCGCGCTACCGCGAACTCGCGCAACAGCGGTACGGCAAGACCGTCACCTCTGCCGAAGCCGAGTGGTCCACCTGGCCATGAGCGAAACCACCCTGGTCCTGCGCTACGCCGACGTCGGCGTGGCCACCTACGGCAGCCTTCGCGTCGTCGGGCAACCGGACCGAACCGTCACCTGGGTGCTCGACGAGCCCGCCCTCGGTGCGGTGCGCGACCGGCTCGGCGAGGCGCTGCCCGACCCGCGTCCGGGCGAGACGATCCGGACCGCGCTCGAACGTGCGCTCACCACCGGGGCGTTCGCGGCGCCGGCGGCCGAGCAGGAGATGGCCGAACTCCTGGGCGCGGGGCTGATCCCGGCCGCCGGCTGGGAGTTGATCGTCGGCGCCGCGGGGGACGCGCCGGCCACGCTCTTCGTCGCGCCGACCGCGGGCCTGGCTCAGGTGCCGTGGATGGCGCTGGCGATGCCGGACGCACCGGGGCGACGGCTGATCGAACTCGCCGACATCCTGTTGGCCGCGCCGCCCAACATCGCCAACGCCCCGCGAAAGCCGGCGAGCTGGGCGCAGCGGCGCGATCACGCGGCACTGCTGATCCTCGACCCGCGCGTGCCCGGCCAGCGACCGGACTCCGCGCTCGGCTCGGTGCTCGGCCGGCCCGACCCCACCGGTCCGCTGACCCGTCACTTCGCGCAGCGCCGGGCCCACCGTGACGTGCTGCCCCAGGTGGAGTCGACGGTCGAGCTGTTCCGCAGCACGCAAGCCGATCGCAGGTGGTTCGCCGGCCAGCTCGCGGCGGCGCCGAGCCGATTGTTGTTCGTCGGCCATGCCACCGCCGCCGACGGTGAGGTCGGCCACGCCGACCGCGCATCGGTGCATCTGGCCGACGCCAGTCCGCTGTCGGCCGCGGACCTGATGACCGCGCAGTTGCCGATCCCGCCGCGGGCGGCGCTACTGGCCTGCTCCTCGGGTGGCGACTACCGGTTCGACGAGGCGACCGGACTGGTCGCGGCACTCATCCTCGGCGGTGCCGTGCTCGTCACGGCCACGCTGTGGTCATTGCCCACCGCCGCCGGCTACCGCCAGTTCAGCGGCACCGCAACGGAATCCATCGATCCGATGGCCGAAGTCGTCATCGCCGTCGACTCCGCGCACGAAGCGGTCGAGGCGGGCCGGGCGGTCAACGCATGGCAACGCTCCCAGCTGATCCGCTGGCGTGACGGTGACGGTGCCGCGAGTCCGCTGTACTGGGCCGCTCTTGCCACCTTCGCGGTGGACGGTGCGCGATGAGCCCTCAACGCGGGTCCGGGGCGGCGACCGCGACCGACGACTCGTCGCCGGGACGGTAGTAGGTGTCGACGATGCTGCCAGGAGTGAAGCTCGCCAACGACGCTTCGGGAATCATCGTCGTCTCGCGGGCCGCGAACTGTCCTCCGTCGGGACGGGTGACCATGATGTCGAGTTCGACCTCGTGGCAGTCCGCGCAGAAGTCGCCGGTGAGGCGCAACCCGACGATCACGCCGCGGGATCGCACCATGGCGGTCGTCGGGACCAGCAGGACCGCGGCCGTTCCGCCGAACAGGAAGCTGAAGAAGACCAGGGTGGGCAGGGTAGGCATGCGTTCACCCTGGACGACATGCGCGGCTACCGAACCCAACTTCTATCCTGTTGCGATGAGCGCAGCCCCCGATACGCCGGTGGCCGTGCGGCAACCCCGCCGCGCGGTGATCGAACAGGCGTGGCGCGCCATCGGTGCCGGTGTCGAGGTGCTCAGCGCCGATGACGGCGGACCGTTGAGCCGGACGGTCAAACGGATCATCGATCCGCTGGTGCTGCGTCTGCGCTCCAACACCAGGTATTCGGCGCCGTTCGTGACGGCGGACGTCGCCGCCGAGATCCACGACGCGATCGTCGGTCACGCCGATACGCTGCGTGCCACCGCACGGTGGTTCGACACGCTCAAGCGGGAACGCCGCAGACAGCGCATCACCACCGGCAACGCCCAGGAACTCTATTTCCCGCTGTGTTTCGAACTCGCGGTCACCAAGGGTGCACCGTCGGACGAGGACCTGGCGGGCGCCGGAGTTCTGCTGCGCGACATCCACTCCGACCGCGATCGCATGGCGATCGAGGTACTCAATCGTCACATCGGGGACGACGCCGTGGTCGCGGCGTTGACGGCCCAGCTCGCCCGCAGCTGGCGCGATGTGCGTGCAGGCAACGAGATCACCGGCCCCTTCCTGGCCGGGCTGGGCACTGTGCTCGGCAGTGTCGACGGGCACAACGCCGCGGTGGCCCGGCAGCGGGTGTGGTCGGCGTTGGTGGCCGACGCAACCCCGTACAACCTCGGGGCCGCGGCACATTCGGCCGGTGCCGAACTGCCGTGGTCGATCGTCGATCTGGGGCTGAGTTCCGCTGCACCGCAACAATGTCCGACCATCGCCGGTGGTGAGGGGGATCGTCCGCTGGACCGCAGCGTCGTCGACCGCGTGCGGGCGACGCTGCGCCGGGCACTGGCCCGTGACGAACTGCCCGATGTGCCGTTGCTGTGCGCCGAAGAGGTCGATCGCGTCTGCTCGCCGTGGGGCCTGCTGGGCGAGGACAAGCAGGCGACGCTGATCGCCGGTATCGAGATCGCTGTCGATCTTGCGCCGCTCGACGAGACGGCGCAGGCCCGTCATGACCTGTCGCGCCATATCCAGGCCAGGCTCCGCAAAGAGGCGTATGTGCTGCACGCGCGGCGCTATCTGGCCGGCGACGCCCCGATCCATCCGCGCCAGCAGCTGATCGTCGACGAACTCGCCGCATTCTGCCGGCCGTATCTGAACCGGTTGTGGGCCCGCCTGCACGGCCGCGACGTCTGGCAGGAGCCATGCTCCGACGTCGATGACGTCCGCGAGCTGTTGGAGGGCGTATCGCGTTCGGTCAGCCTGGATCACCGTCAGCGGATCAAAGCCATGCTCGAAGCGCAGGACCTGTCATGAGGTTCGTCGAGGAATCCGGATTGTGGTCCACCGGACCGGCACCCGCGCCGGTGCCGCTGACGGCCGTGCTGGAGGTCGCGGGCGCCGTGTTGTCCTGGCCGGTGGACCGCCCAGCCGCCGACGTGCACCTCGCCTTCACGGATCCGGCGCGGGCCGACTGGCTCTGGCGGGTGGTCGGGGAGCGTGGGCACGATGCGATCGCCCGCGCGCTCGAGGCGGCCGCCGGAGATCCGGTCGACGTCGGGGAAGTGACTTTCGACGCTGCGGCACTGGAACCGTTGCGGCGGTTGGCGCTGGGACACTGGCTGCGCCGATGGTGGCCGGCCAGTAGCCGCGACGGTATCGCCGAACTCGATCCGGCGATCCTCGCCGGTGAACTGGCGCTTCTGACGACGGCCGCCGAGGCGTATTTCGCCGACGACACCTTCGACTCGGACGTGGCCGAGCTGTTGCGCCCACACGTTGCCGTGCTCGATGCGCAGGCAGCGCTCGGTGACCCGCGCATCGGCGAGATCGCCCGCGCCTGTGCTGAATTGGCCGAGGATATCGGGGCCGCCGGGGTAGTCCCCGTCGCCCCGGCACGGGTGGGTCGCCGAGACGACTACGCGCTGGTCGCCGGTGCGGACCGAACCGGCACGGCGGCGTCGGGCATCGCCGCAGGCGTGACGTCGGTGAGCTGGGCGGCCGTCCCGGCCGGCATCTTCGATGCGGCCGAGGACACGGTGGACTGGCGAGTGGTATCCGCCGGCGGCGTCGTCAGCGTGGTGGTGCGGGCGGAACTCGGCGGACCGCACTCGCCTGCGGGTATCGCGGTGGGGGTGACGGCGGGCGAGATCGGTGGCTCGGGGTCGCTGGACGACACCGGCGCCGCGACGATTCCCTTGCTCGACCGCTTGGGTGGTCCGGTGCCCGAACCGGTGGCCTGGAACCGTGATTGGCGGGACACCACGGTGACGGTCGGGGGCGGCGCCACCGAGACGGCGCAGGAACGCGAAAGGGTCCGGGCCATGGTGCGCGACCGGTTACGCCGGCCGGGGCGGGACGCGTTCCTGGCCGAGATCCTGGCTGCCGAAGCCGACTACTGAGCCACGCCGACCGATCAGCGGGCGGCGGCCTGTAGGGTCGGCGGCCCGGAGCGGGGCAGCGGGACCCGCTGCACACCGGGGGTGCCGATCTGGCCGGCCAGCCAGGGCAGGGCAGTCTCGAAGGCGCGCGCGGCGAACGGCCAGTCATGCTTGCCCGGCTGGATGATCACCGCGCAGTCGATCCCGTTGGTGGAGCCCAGCCCGCACAACGACTGGGCGGCCAGCGCCTGGTCGCTGGGGTGCGACGCCTGGTTGCCGGGGGGCGAGCCCGCGTCGTTGACCGCGAACCAGCCGGCGATACCGGAGTACCGGCCGTGCCGGTTCATCACCGCGCTGGGGTCGAAGGACGCGTACTGGGCGATGTTTCCGCCGAACAGCCGGTCGATGGTCTGCGCCTTGGTGCCCGAATTGGGGCTGATATCACCGGCGATGTCCTCGAACACCGAGAACATGTCGGGATGCATCACCGTCAGGTCGACGGCGCAGGTGCCGCCCATCGACCAGCCCACCGAGCCCCAATTGGCCGGGTTCGCGCTCACCCCGAACTTCGCGATCATGGCAGGCACCACGTCTTTGGTGAGATGGTCGGCGGCCTTACCGCGGCGCCCGTTCACGCATTCGGTGTCGTTGTTGAAGGCACCGCCGGAGTCGACGAACACGAGCACCGGTGCGTTGCCGTCGTGCGCGGCGGCGAACCGGTCGACCACCCGGATGGCGTCGCCGGCGCGCAGCCAGTCCGCCGGCGTGTTGAACTCGCCGCCGATCATCATCAGGGTGGGCAACTTCGGCGGCGGGTTGGACGCGTACCAGGCCGGCGGCAGGTACACGAGTTCGCCGCGATGCTTGAACCCCGAGCCGGCGTCGCCGGTGTCGATCGGCACCACGGTGCCGTTGGCCGGGATGACGCGATCGTGCTGCATCGCGGTGACCGTCGCCATATCGGTCTGGTCCGGTAGTGGGCCCTCGGTCAGTTGACTCCAGGCCGTCTGCATCGTCGGGAAATAGCCGACCCACAAGTTCAGCGACAGCGCCGCGCACAGGGTGCACAGGGGGACCGCCAGCGCGGTGGTGCCGCGACGCCACCAACTGGTGCGCCGCCAGCCGGTCACCAGGACGGCGGCGACGAAACCGATCAGGCCCACCCAGATCCACAAGGCGTGTGGGGCGGGGTCACCGGCCAGCCCCTGGCTGCCGATGTACCAGTGCACGACAGTAGCCAACGCGATCCCGGCCACCAGTGACACCGGTAGTCCCAGTCGATGCCAGCGCCTGCTACGCCAGCCCACGGCGGCGATGACGACGACTGCCGCGAGTAGTTGGGCGAGCACCGGAAGCCAGCCGTGCATCAGCGAAATACGGTGCAGGATCGAATCATTCGCATCGGCCAGAAGATGTGCGGCGGCCAGCGGAGTTCCGGTCGTCGAAGGTGTCACGCCTCCATCGTGGACGGAGATCCTGGGTGATGACTGTGAGTCTCCGTCCGTGCTCGGTTCAGCGCGGTTTTGCCAGCGGGAACGGCAGCGTCTCGCGGATGCTGCGCCCGGTGATCAGCATGACCACCCGGTCCACACCCATTCCGAGCCCGCCCGTGGGTGGCATGGCGTACTCCATCGCTTGCAGGAAGTCCTCGTCCAGTTCCATGGCCTCGTGGTCACCCCCGGCGGCCAACATGGACTGTTCCTGCAGTCGGCGGCGCTGCTCGACCGGATCGGTGAGCTCGCTGTAGGCGGTGCCCAACTCCACACCCCAGGCCACCAGATCCCAGCGTTCGGCCACGCCGGCGATGCTGCGATGTGGACGCGTCAGCGGGGAAACCGAGGTGGGGAAGTCCTTGTAGAAGGTGGGCTGCTCGGTCTGGCCCTCGACGAGACGTTCATAGAGCTCGAGCACCACCGCGCCCGCATCCCAGTGCTTGAGATACGGCACGCCCGCGCCGTCGCACAACTCGCGCAGCCGGGGCAGGCCGGTGTCCGGCCCGATCTGTTCGCCGAGCGCCTCGGACACGGCGCCGTGCACCGTCTTCACCGGCCATTCACCGGAGATGTCGACCGGCTCCAGCCGGCCGTCCGGGCCGGGCCGCATCACCACCTGGGCGCCGTTTGCTGCCTGTGCCGCATTCTGGATGAGCTCCCGGCAGCCGTCGATCCAGACGTGGTAGTCCGCATGCGCCTGGTAGGCCTCCAACAGCGTGAATTCCGGGTTGTGGCTGAAGTCCACGCCCTCGTTGCGGAAGGCGCGGCCCAACTCGAAGACCCGCTCGACACCGCCGACGCAGAGCTTCTTGAGATACAGCTCCGGAGCGATCCGTAGGTAGAGGTCGAGGTCGTAGGCGTTGATATGGGTCTGGAACGGGCGGGCGTTGGCGCCGCCGTGGATCTGCTGCAGGATCGGGGTCTCGACTTCCAGGAAGCCCTTGCCGACCAGGGTTTCGCGGATGGCGTGCAGGATCGCGCTGCGCGCGGTGATCAGGTCGCGGGCGTCGGTGTTGATCGCCAGGTCGACGTAGCGGCTGCGCACCCGGGCCTCCGGGTCGGTGAGGCCCTTCCACTTGTCGGGCAGCGGCCGCAGGCATTTGCCGATCAGCCGCCAGTCGGTGACCAGCAGCGACTGCGTGCCGTTGCGGCTGTGCCCCATGGTGCCGGTCACCTCGACCAGATCGCCGAGGTCGATCGATGCGTCGAAGTCCAGGCCGTTCTGCGTCAGCTGCGTTCCGTCGAGCAATAACTGGACCTCGCCCGACCAGTCCCGCAGCACCGCGAACAGCACCCCGCCGTAGTCGCGGATCCGCAGGATGCGACCGGCAACGGTGACGGTGGCGGCGGGGTCGGTGATCTCCAGCGCGGCCGCAACGGTGTGGCTCGGCGGTTGCCCCACCGGGTACGCATCCACACCGTGGTCCCGCAGGGTCTTCAGCTTGGCCATCCGGACCCGCACCTGGTCGGGCAACCGGTGCTCGTCCTCGGCGGCGGGCAGGTCGGCGCGCAGCTCATTGACGTCCGGGGTGGTGCCGTCCTGATGCAGGAGGCCGCTGTCCAGCAGCTGTTTCGGGGCGGCGATGTGCTCACCGGTATGGGGCTTGCGCCGGGAGAACGGCAGCACCAGGAAGCCCTCGGCGATCACCGAGGCGACGCCGACGCGGGGGATCAGCCGGGCATCTTCGTAGCAGGCGAACCGTGGCACCCACTCGGGCTGGTACTTCATGTTGGAGCGGTACAGCGTCTCCAGCTGCCACCAGCGGGAGAAGAACACCAGCAGGGCGCGCCACAGCCGGGCGATCGGGCCGGCACCGAGCTGGGCGCCTTGTTCGAACGCGGATCGGAACATGGCGAAGTTCAGCGAAATCCGGCTGATACCGAGATCTTCGGCCTGCAGGCAGAGCTCGCTGACCATCAGTTCGATGGTGCCGTTGGGGGACTGCGGCGAGCGGCGCATGACGTCCAACGAGACGCCGTTGCTGCCCCACGGGACCAGCGACAGCAGCGCGACCACCTCGCCGTCGGCGCTGACGGCCTCGACCAGCAGGCAGTCGTTGTCGGCCGGGTCGCCGAGGCGGCCCAGCGCCATCGAGAAGCCGCGCTCGGTCTCGGTATCGCGCCACTGATCGGCGCGCTTGATGACCTGGGCCATCTCCTCGACCGACAGGTCGCGGTGGCGACGGATCCGGACCGTCAGCCCGGCCCGGCGGGCCCGGGTGACCGCCTGGCGCACCGGTTTCATATCGGGGCCGGACAGCTTGAACCCGTCGGGGTAGAGAATCGCCTCGTCGCCGAGCTCCAGTGCGTTCAGGCCGGCTTCCCGGAAGGCCTGGGCACCCGAGGCGCTGGCACCCATGACCCCGGGCGCCCAACCGTAGGTCTGGCACAGGTGCAGCCACGCCTCGATCGCGGCCGGCCAGGCCCGCGGATCGCCGACCGGGTCGCCGCTGGCCAGGCATACGCCCACCTCCACCCGATAGGTGATCGCGGCCCGCCCGTTGGGGGCGAACACCACGGACTTGTCGCGGCGGGTCGCGAAATAGCCCAGCGAGTCGTTCTTGCCGAACAGTTCGAGCAGCCCGCGGATCGCGGATTCGTCCTCACCGGTCAATGCGTTGGTGGCGCGCTGGGATGCGAACAGCACGATCGCGGCGACCACCAGTGCCACCGCGCCGAACAAACCGAGCAGCGCATTGACCAGGCCGTGCGGGTGGCCGGTGAAGGCATCGGCGTCCGCGCCCGCGAACGCACTCACCCGGTTGAGCGCGTACCAGGGGCGATCGGCCTGGGCCAGCGAACCAGGGAAGAACTCCAACAGCCCCCACCCGACGAGGGTGCCCACGGCCATCCCGGCGACCAGCGTCGCGGCCGCTTTCAGCAGCGCCCCGCGGCGGACCTTCGCCCAGAACTGCGGGCGCGCCAGCACCAGTGCCCCGATGGCGGCCAGGTGGAACACCAGGCCGACGATCTCGCCGAGCTCTTCGGCGACCGACTCCTCACCGCTGGCGAGATCGCCGAGGTTCCAGCCGACCGCGGCGACCATGTAGAGCACCAGGATCCACCAGGCGATCCGTTTGCGGGCAGCCAGCGCGGCGGCCAGCAGTGCCAGCACGACGGCCCAGGCGAAGCTGGTGTCGGGGAAGTTGAAGATGTAGTCGTTGACGAATTCCCGCGGCACCCGGATCAACAATCGCACCAGCGGCGACACGCTGGCGAGCAGTGACAGCGTGGCGATGATGCCGACGATCCAGCCCGCGACGGCGGGCACCCACGTAAATCTGGACCGACGGCCGGTTCTCGACGGCTGCCGGGCGATTGTCGAGGTCATAGGCGGCGAGGATATTCCTTTGAACAATGAATTTCGTGTGAGTGGCTACCAGACCGGGCCGGTGTATTTTTCGCCAGGCCCTTTGCCGGGTTCTTCGGGATCCACGCTGGCTTCCCGGAAGGCCAACTGGAGGCTCTTCAATCCGTCGCGCAACGGGCCCGCGTGCAGTCCGAGATACTCTGCGGAGGCGGTCACCAGACCGGCGAGAGCGGTGATCAGACGGCGGGCTTCGTCCAGGTCGCGGTGCGGGCTGTCGTCGGGATCCGGGTCGGCCAGACCCAGCTTCTCGGCGGCCGCGCTCATCAGCATCACGGCGGAGCGGGTGATGACCTCGACAGCGGGGATCTCGGCGAGCTCACGCACAGACGGCTCGGCGGAGGCGTCGCTGCTGGGTGGTATCTGATCATCCGTCATGCCTGATAGACTGTCACGATCGACCGTCCCGGCGAACGCCAGGGACAGCAAGTGGAGTCCCGCTCCCACCGCAGACCTTAACGGTCCCGCGGTCCGGTCGCAGGCATCTGCGGATGCCCTGTACTGCGTTTTGCGCAGGCGGCGTAAGCCGTGATCGGTCGGCATCGGGCCCTGCTATATGCAGGGCCTTTCTGTTCGCCAGAGCAGAAATGCCGATGGTGTGGTGCCCCCTGCTGGCCCGTCGTTTCCCTACGGTCGTGGACTAGCAGACAACGTAGGAGGCCCCATCAGCACTGAGACCCGCATCAACGAGCGCATCCGCGTACCTGAAGTCCGCCTGATCGGACCGGGTGGAGAGCAGGTAGGCATCGTGCGCATCGAAGATGCGCTCCGCGTCGCCGTCGACGCCGATCTCGACCTTGTCGAAGTAGCTCCTGACGCCAAACCCCCGGTTTGCAAGATCATGGACTACGGCAAGTTCAAGTATGAGACGGCACTCAAGGAGCGCGAGTCTCGCAAGAACCAGCAGCAGACCGTCGTCAAGGAACAGAAGCTGCGGCCGAAGATCGACGATCACGACTACCAGACGAAGAAGGGCCACGTGGTCCGCTTCCTGGAAGCCGGCTCCAAGGTCAAGGTCACGATCATGTTCCGCGGCCGCGAGCAGTCCCGTCCCGAACTGGGTTACCGACTGCTGCAGCGCCTGGGCGCCGACGTCGCCGACTACGGCTTCGTCGAGACCTCGGCCAAGCAGGACGGCCGCAACATGACGATGGTGCTGGCGCCGCACCGCGGCGCGAAGACTCGCGCCAAGGCGGCCCATGACGCAGATGCGCCACCTGCTCAGCGAGGCAACGCAGCCGCCGCCGCCGAGCCGCCCGTCGAGAACCAAGAACCACCGACCACCTGATCCACGAGAAAACCAGAGGACACCAATGCCCAAGGCCAAGACCCACAGCGGCGCTTCCAAGCGTTTCCGTAAGACCGGGACCGGCAAGATCGTGCGCCAGAAGGCCGGCAAGCGCCACCTGCTGGAGCACAAGGCCAGCAAGCGCACCCGCCGTCTCGATGGCCGCGCAGTGGTCGCCCCCGCCGATGCGAGCCGTATCAACAAGCTGCTGAACGGCTAACAGCCGCTTCACTTTTCGACTTCCCCCCGCAAGAATAGGAACACTCACATGGCACGCGTGAAGCGCGCACTCAATGCCCAGAAGAAGCGGCGCACAGTTCTCAAGGCGTCGAAGGGTTACCGCGGCCAGCGTTCGCGGCTCTACCGCAAGGCCAAGGAACAGCAGCTGCACTCCTTGACCTATGCCTACCGCGACCGTCGCGCCCGCAAGGGTGAGTTCCGCAAGCTGTGGATCTCGCGTATCAACGCCGCGGCCCGCGCCAACGGCATCACCTACAACCGCCTGATCCAGGGCCTCAAGGCCGCTGGTGTCGAGGTGGACCGCAAGAACCTCGCCGAGATCGCCGTCAGCGACGCGGCCGCGTTCACCGCCCTCGTCGAGGTCGCCAAGGCCGCACTGCCCGAGGATGTCAACGCACCCTCCGGTGAAGCCGCCTGAGGCTTCGCTGAATGAGTGGCGCAGCCACGCCGCTCACCGAGCGCTCCAACCGGGTGGCTGCAGCGATCAAGCTGCAGCGTCCCGCGGGACGTCGCCACGCCGCACGTTTCCTCGCCGAGGGGTCCAACCTCGTCGAGGCCGCGTTGCGGCGTGGTCTCGTTGAGGAGGTTTTCGCCACCGCGGATGCCCTCGCCCGATTCAGCGATCTGCTGGCCGGGGCACCCGTCTTCGAGGTCACCGATCGCGCCGCGAAAGCCTTGTCGGACACCGTCACCCCGGTCGGGCTGGTCGCGGTGTGCCGGCTGCCCGACACGACGCTCGTGCAGGTGCTCTCCGGTGCGCCGCGTCTGGTGGCGGTGGCCGTCGAGACCTCCGAGCCCGGCAATGCCGGCACCCTGATCCGGTTGGCCGATGCCATGGGCGCCGACGCGGTGATCCTGGCCGGCAACTCGGTGGACCCCTACAACGGGAAGTGCCTGCGATCTTCCGCGGGCAGTATCTTCGGGGTGCCGGTGGTGCAGGCTCCCGATACGGGGGCGCTCATCACCGCGCTTCGGGATGCGGGCCTGCAGGTGCTCGCGACCACGTTGGATGGTGAAACACCTTTGCCCGCAGCTGAATTGAGAAACCCCACAGCGTGGCTGTTCGGTTCCGAGGCGCACGGGCTGGCTCCCGAGGTCGCCGCCGCGGCGGATCATCGGGTGACGATCCCGATGCAGGGCAGCGCCGAGAGCCTCAACATCGCGGCGGCCGCGGCGATCTGTCTGTATCAGAGTTCGCAAGCCGTGTGACGCCGAGTGGCTGGTTGTGGCACGCGTATCGCCGAAAACCGTGCCACAACTGGCCACTCGGTATCGCACGTCAGGTGTTCAGCAGCCCCTTGGCCACATGCGTGATCTGCACCTCGTTACTCCCGGCGTAGATCATCAGCGATTTCGCGTCACGGGCCAGCTGCTCGACGCGGTACTCGGTCATATAGCCGTTACCGCCGAACAGCTGCACGGCCTCCATCGCGACATCGGTGGCGGCCTGCGAGCAGTACCACTTGATGGCCGACGCCTCGGACAGAGAGATCGGGAAACCCTTTTGGGCCGACTCGATCACCCGGAACAGCATGTTGCGCACATTCATCCGCGCAACTTCCATATTCGCCAGCTTCAACTGGATCAGCTGGAACTGGGAGATCTCCTTGCCCCACAGCACCCGGTTCTTGGCGTAGTCCACCGACAGTCGCAGACACTCCTCGATGATGCCCAGTGACATCGCGGCCACCCCGATGCGTTCGGCCGAGAAACTGGACCGTGCGCTGTCCCGGCCCTGATCGGTACCGTCGCCGCTTCCCTCCGTCTCGCCCAACAGGCGGTCCCGGCCCAGCCGGACGTTGTTGAAGAACAGCTCGCCGGTGCGCGAGCTGTGAATTCCCATCTTGCGGAACGGCTTCGACTGCACGAAGCCGGCCATCCCGCGATCCAGCACGAAGGTCAGCACCTTACGGTCGCGCGTGGAGATACCAGGCTCGTCCAACTTGGCGTACACCACCACCACATCGGCGTCAGGTCCGTTGGTGATGAAGGTCTTCTGCCCGTTGAGCACATACTCGTCACCGTCACGGGTCACATAGGACTTCATGCCGCCGAACGCATCCGAGCCGGAATCGGGTTCGGTGATGGCCCAGGCGCCGATCTTCTCGTAGGTCACCAGGCCCGGCAGCCACCGTTCCTGTTGAGCCAGCGTGCCCCGACTCTGGATGGTGGGCACGGTCAGTCCCAGGCTGACACCCATTCCGGTCACCAGACCCATGGACACCCGGCACAATTCGGCGATCAGGACGAACCCCATGCCGGCCTGGTCGGGCCCGCCGCCGAACATGCCACCCGAGGACTTGGTTTCCCGCGCAGGGGAACCGTCCCGCAGCCGCGACAGCCGGCGCTCCAGCGCCTCCCTGGCCATCGTGTCGATTCCGAAGGTGGCGAACAGCTTCCGGACGATCGGATAGGGCTCCAGCTCGCCGTCTTCGAGGGCGTCGATATGAGGCCGGATCTCCTTGTCGATGAACTCGCGTACCGCATCGCGCACGGCGATATCGACGTCAGACCATTCCAGCATCGTGTCAAGCAACCTTTCGTCGGGAGCCCGTGGGCTTCCTGGGTGAGCGAAGTGAGGGGAGACGACTGAGTCCCGTCAGCGAGAAGGTGGCATGGACCAGAGACCCGGCACGGTCCAGCAGCGACGTGTGCGGCGGCTGATAGTGCATGGGCAGGCCGCGACGGTCCCGGGGCGGTGCCATGAATGCCGGTGCCTCCACCAGCGGCGCGTCGTCGGGCACCTTGCCTGAGGCGCGGCGGTAGGCGGCGAGTGCCCGGGGGTGCAGCCGGATCTCGTCGGGCACCGCAACGAAGGCCAACTCGACCATCTTGCCCAGCAGGCGCAGCACCACCTCGTCACCCGGCGTCCAGCGCATGCCCGCCTTCTCCCGCAGTGCCGGGTCGAACAGCCCGGCGGCGACCCAGCGTTGGGCGCCGACCATCGGTTTGAACAACTGGTCCCAGACCGGTGTGGGCATCAGGACGAACCAGGGCTTGGGAATGCGGATGCTGAAGATGTCCAGCGTGGCGCGGTTGATCTCCAGTTCCTCACGGCACTTGTGATCCCAGTACGCGCAGAAGTCCTCCCAGGTGGCCGGGACGGGCCGCATGCTCATCCCGTACATCCGGTACCACTGCACGTGCTCGTCGAAGAGCTGGTGCTTCTCCGCTTCGGTCAGCCCACCGCAGAAATACTCCGCGGTCTTGACGATGAGCATGAAGAAGGTGGCGTGGGCCCAATAGAAGGTCTCCGGGTTCAGCGCGTGATAGCGCCGGCCGTTGGCGTCCACCCCCTTGATGTCGTGGTGGAAGCTCTTGATCTGCTCGCCGGTCTGTGCGGCGCGGTCGCCGTCGTAGACCACGCCCATGATCGGATACACCGACCGCGCCACCCGCTGCAGCGGCTCGCGCAGCAGAATCGAGTGGTCCTCCACGCCCGCGCCGAGTTCGGGATACATGTTCTGGATGGAGCCGATCCACACCCCGAGCAGCCCGGTGCGCAGATCGCCGAAGTACTTCCAGGTCAGTGAATCAGGGCCCAGTGGCACGGTGGCCGTAGGAGCTGGATTCTCCGTGCCGGCATGAGACTGTGCTGTGGTCATGGCGTCCTCGCTGACGAAACCCCACCGTTGTCCCGCCACCATAATCTTGACAACGGGTGTTGTCTATGTGCCCGGACGGTGTGGTGCGCGGCCGTGACGTGATGGCGATCTTGCTGCCATGAAGCCGTGACCTGGCGCTTTCCGTGTGTGAGCAAGGTCGTGTCACCGCATGATTGCCGCTACCGGCGGTGCCACCTATCGTGGCGCTGTGGATGCTGAACCGTTGGACGGACCGTCCGGCGGCATCGAAGCGGTCGAATTCCCGACACCGGTGGGTGCGTTGGGCGGGCCGCTGGAATGGCTCAAGGACACCAACCATCACCCTGGGGTGATCGCGCTGATCAAGCGGATGCGCCGAGCGCTGCCCGGCGATCCCGATTTCGGCGATCCGCTCTCGGCTGCCGGTGTCGGCGGCCCGCGAGCCGCGGCCCGGGCCGCGGACCGTCTGCTCGAGCGCGACGCCGCCTCCCGCGAGGTCAGCCTCGGCGCGCTGCAGGTGTGGCAGGCGCTCACCGAACGTGTCTCGGGGCGGCCCGCTTATCGCGAGGTCACGCTGGTCTTCACCGACCTCGTCGGCTTCTCGGACTGGTCGCTGCGTGCCGGTGACGATGCCACGCTGCGACTGCTGCGCCGCGTCACCTCCGTGGTGGAGCCCCCGCTGCTGGCCGCCGGCGGACATATCGTGAAACGGATGGGCGACGGCGCCATGGTGGTGTTCCGGAACCCGGTGCCCGCGGTGCGGGCCGTGTTGACCGCCCTGGATGCGGCGGGCAGCGTCGAGGTGGACGGTTACACGCCGACAATGCGGGCCGGTATCCACACCGGCCGCCCGCAGCGCATCGGCTCGGACTGGCTGGGGGTGGACGTCAACATCGCCTCCCGGGTGATGGAGCGGGCCACCAAGGGCGGGCTGGTGGTGTCCCAGTCGACCCTGGACGGCATCTCCGACGAGGACTTCGAAGCCATGCGGCTGGCTGCCAAGCGCGTGCGCAAGCCACTGTTCGCCGCGAGGCCGAGCGGGGTACCCGAGGATCTGCAGATGTACTGGGTGCGGTCCCGCGCCGCAGACCCGGGCGAGGATTCCGACGACGATACCGCGGCGGGTGGGTAGCCCATGCCGGTGAAATGGGTGTCGGGACTACGGGTGACCATTGGCTACGCCGCCGCGCTGGTGGCCGTCGCCGCGGTGCTCGCGGCGGCGGGGCCCGCCGTCCACGACCGGGTGATCAGGTACGCGAGTACCAATCTGCACAACCTGGCGCACGGCCGCATCGGGACGCTGCTCGGCAGCGCCTTCGTCGTCGACAACGACGGAATGGCATTGTGGCTGCCCGGTCTGGTGTGCCTGCTCGCGGTGGCCGAGCTGCTCTGGCGCAGCCGCACACTCGTGCTGACCTTCCTGGTCGCCCACATCGGTGCCACCCTGGTGATCGCGGCGGCGCTGGCTCTGGCCGTGCGCGAGGACTGGGTTGCGCATTCGATCACCCGGGTCTCCGACGTCGGCATGAGTTACGGCGCCATGGGTGTGCTGGGCATGCTGACGGCGGCGATCCCGTCACGCCACCGCCCGGCGTGGGTGTGCTGGTGGCTCACTCTCGGCGCTGTCGTGGCCCTCAGCACCCACGACTTCACCGACGCCGGGCATGTGGTGGCCCTCACCCTCGGCATGCTGGTGTCGTCGCGCTTCGGCGCCCCGGGTCTGTGGACCGGGCCCCGGCTGGCGCTGCTGACCGTGGGATCGGCGTTCGGTTACCTGGTCGTGGCTGCTTCCGCGCCGGCGGGCACCGCCGTTGTGGCGAGCATCATCGCGGCCGGGGCAGCGCTGGCGGCGGGACAGCGTGGGTCCGTCGCTATGATCGCCGGGTGGCTGTCCAGACTGACCGGCAAGGCGAGCCCAGTGACCTCTCGGAAGAAGCTCTGACCGACGCTGTCGATGCGGCCCGTGCGGCGTTCGACGCTGCCGTCGACCTGGACGCACTCGCCCGAGCCAAGACCGAACACCTCGGCGACCGCTCTCCGATCGCACTGGCAAGGCAGGCCCTGGGTGCCTTGCCGAAGACTGAACGTGCCGACGCTGGTAAGCGGGTCAACGTCGCCAGGACACAGGCGCAACAGGCCTTCGACGACCGGCTGGCGCAGCTGCGCGCCGAACGCGACGCGGCGGTGCTGGTCGCCGAGCGCATCGACGTCACCTTGCCGTCCACTCGGCAGCCGGTCGGGGCGCGACATCCCATCACCCTGCTGACCGAGCGCATCGCGGACACGTTCGTGGCGATGGGCTGGGAGCTGGCCGAGGGTCCTGAGGTGGAGACCGAGCAGTTCAACTTCGACGCGCTGAACTTCCCGCCGGATCACCCGGCCCGCAGCGAGCAGGACACCTTCCAGATAGCCCCGGACGGCTCGCGTCAGGTGCTGCGCACCCACACCTCCCCGGTGCAGATCCGCGCCTTGCTGGAGCGCGACCTGCCGGTGTACATCATCTCGCTGGGCCGGACCTTCCGTACCGACGAGCTGGACGCCACCCACACCCCGGTGTTCCACCAGGTGGAGGGGCTGGCGGTGGACAAGGGCCTGACCATGGCGCACCTGCGCGGCACGCTGGACGCGCTGGCACGCGCCGAGTTCGGACCTGCGGGACGCACCCGGTTCCGGCCGCACTTCTTCCCGTTCACCGAGCCCTCGGCCGAGGTCGACGTGTGGTTCGAGAACAAGAAGGGCGGGCCCGGCTGGGTGGAATGGGGTGGCTGCGGCATGGTGAACCCGAATGTGCTGCGCGCCTGCGGTATCGACCCGGCTGAGTATTCGGGCTTTGCCTTCGGTATGGGATTGGAGCGAACCCTGCAGTTCCGCAACGGAATTCCCGATATGCGCGACATGGTGGAGGGTGACGTGCGGTTCTCCCTGCCGTTCGGAGTGGGCGCCTGATGCGTATTCCCTACAGCTGGCTCCGTGACGTGATCCGGGCCGGCGCGCCGGGCTGGGACAGCAGCGTCGACGAGCTCGAAGCGACGTTGGTCCGTATCGGCCACGAGGTCGAGGAGATCCTTCCGCTGGGGCCGGTCACCGGTCCGCTGACCGTGGGCCGGGTCGTCGAGATCGAGGAACTCACCGAGTTCAAGAAACCCATCCGGGCCTGCAAGGTCAATGTCGGCGAACAAGAGCCACGCGATATCGTCTGCGGCGCACGCAATTTCGCGGTCGGTGACCTGGTGGTCGTGGCGCTGCCCGGCACGGTGTTGCCGGGCGATTTCCGCATCGCCCAGCGCAAGACCTACGGCCGTACCTCCGACGGCATGATCTGTTCGGCCGCCGAACTGAACCTTGGTGCCGAGCAGTCCGGGATCATCGTGCTGCCGCCGGGCACCGCCGAGCCGGGAGCCTCCGGTATCGAGGTGCTGGGCCTGGACGACGTGGTGTTCAACCTGGCCATCACCCCGGACCGCGGCTACTGCCTGTCAATCCGCGGTATGGCACGCGATATCGCGTGCGCTTTGGATCTGGACTTCGTCGACCCCGCCGATATCCCGGCCCTGCCGGTCGAGGGGGAGGCCTGGCCGCTGACCGTGCAACCCGGTACTGGGGTACAGCGGTTCGGGCTGCGGCCGGTCACCGGGATCGATCCCGCCGCGGTGTCGCCGTGGTGGCTGCAGCGCCGGCTACTGCTGTCCGGTATCCGGGCCATCTCGCCCGCCGTCGACGTCACCAACTACGTGATGCTCGAGATCGGGCACCCGATGCACGCCCATGACCAGTCCCTGATCAACGGTGCATTCAACGTGCGCTTCGCCGAAGAGGGCGAGCAGGTGGTCACGCTCGACGATGTGACCCGCACGCTGAACGCCGGTGACGTGCTGATCGTCGACGATGTGGCGACCGCTGCGATCGGTGGCGTGATGGGTGCCGGCACCACCGAGGTCCGGGACTCCACCACCGACGTGCTGCTCGAAGCCGCGGTGTGGGATCCAGCCGCGGTGTCACGCACCCAGCGCCGGTTGCGCCTCTCCAGTGAGGCCGGACGCCGTTACGAGCGGACCGTGGATCCGGCCATTTCGGTAGCCGCCTTGGATCGTTGCGCCGCTCTGCTTGTCGAGATAGCCGGTGGCACAGTACAACCCAAGCTGACGGACTGGCGTGGCGATCCGCCGCGCACCGACTGGACGCGTCCGCCGGTGAGCATGCCGATCGACCTGCCCGATCGCACCGCCGGGATCACCTACGCCGAGGGCGTGACACCACGGCGCCTCGCCCAGATCGGTGCCGAGGTGTCGGTGGCCGACGGGGTGATCACCGCGATCCCGCCGAGCTGGCGTCCCGATCTGCGGGAGCCTGCGGACCTGGTGGAGGAGGTGCTGCGCCTGGAAGGGCTCGACCTCATCCCGTCGGTGCTGCCGCACGCGCCCGCCGGTCGTGGCCTGACACCGGTGCAGAAGCGCCGTCGTGCCGTCGGGAAGTCGTTGGCACTCAACGGCTACGTCGAGGTGTTGCCGACCCCGTTCCTGCCGGCCGGGGTGTTCGACACCTGGGGACTGGGACCCGACGATCCGCGCCGGAACACCACGACAGTGCTCAATCCACTGGAAGCCGACCGTCCGCATCTGGCCACCACGCTGTTGCCCGGACTGCTGGAAGCCCTGGTGCGCAACGTGTCCCGCGGCGCGGTCGACGCCGCGCTGTTCGCCATCGCCGAAGTGGTGCTGCCCACCGCCGACACCCGCGCGGTGCAGCGCATCCCGACAGACCGGCGGCCGACCGAGGAGGAGATCGCCGGGCTGGACGCATCGCTACCGCGACAGCCCGAACATGTCGGTGTGGTGCTCACCGGACTGCGCGAGCCGGCCGGGCCCTGGGGTGCCGGCCGTAAGGTCGAGGCCGCCGACGCGTTCGAGGCGGTGCGGGTGATCGGCCGTGCGGTCGGAACCGAACTGACCCTGCGGGCCGCCCAAGAGCTGCCGTGGCATCCGGGCCGTTGCGCCGAGGTCTTCGCCGGGGAGACATCCGTCGGCTTCGCGGGGCAACTGCACCCGGCGGTGGTCGAGCGCGCCGGATTGCCGGCGGGCACCTGCGCGGTGGAATTGGATCTGGACGCGATCCCGATCGTGGAGCGACTGCCCGCCCCGTCGGTATCGCCGTTCCCGGCGGTGTTCCAAGACATCAGCCTCATCGTCGCCGCGGAGGTCGAGGCCCAAGCGGTCGTCGACGTGGTGCGTGCCGGGGCCGGCGAGCTGCTGGAGGATGTCCGGTTGTTCGACGTATACACCGGCCCGCAGATCGGGGAGGGGCGCAAGTCGTTGACGCTGGCGCTGCGGTTCCGAGCCGCCGATCGGACCCTGACCGAGGATGAGGCCAGCGCGGCACGCGATGCCGCGGTGGCGGCCGCCGCTGAACAGGTCGGAGCCACCCAGCGCGCCTGACCCCCTCCCGCCCAATTGATCAATCGGGCGGGAAAGTGCCAGGTGGAGGCCACCATATCGTCGATCTCGACGCCGATGATTAATGAGTTTGCAATCAACTGCATAACAATGCAAAGATCGAGGCATGACTTCGGTAGCTGTCGCCGGTGCCAGCGGCTATGCGGGCGGGGAGATCCTGCGGCTGTTGCTGGGCCACCCCGCATACGCCGACGGGCGTCTGACCATCGGTGCTCTGACGGCGGCGGCGAGTGCAGGCAGCACCCTGGCCGAGCATCACCCGCATCTGCTGCCGCTGGCCGGGCGGGTGCTGGAGCCCACCGACGCCGCCGTGCTCGCCGGCCATGACGTGGTGTTCCTCGGACTGCCGCACGGACATTCGGCGGCGTTGGCCGAACAGCTCGGCGACACCGTGATCATCGACTGTGGTGCCGATTTCCGGCTCACCGACGCCGCCGACTGGGAGCGGTTCTACGGTTCCGCGCATGCCGGTACCTGGCCCTACGGCCTGCCCGAGCTGCCCGGTAACCGGGAATCGCTCAACGGGGCCACCCGGATCGCCGTGCCCGGCTGCTACCCGACGGCGGCGCTGTTGGCGCTGCTGCCCGCCGTCGCCGCGGACCTGGTGGATCCGAATGTCACCGTCGTGGCCGTGAGTGGCACGTCGGGAGCCGGCAAGGCCGCCAAGGTGGACCTGCTCGGCTCCGAGGTCATCGGGTCGGCGCGGGCCTACAACATCGCGGGCAAGCACCGGCACACCCCGGAGATCGCGCAGGGTCTGCGCAAGGTCACCGACAAGGACGTCACCGTGTCGTTCACCCCGGTGCTCATCCCCACGGCGCGCGGCATCCTGGCCACCTGCACCGCGCGCACCGCCGCGACTGCCGGTGAGATCCGTGCCGCCTATGAAAAGGCCTATGACGATGAACCTTTCATCCACCTGCTGCCGGAGGGGCAGCTGCCCAAGACCGGTTCGGTGATCGGCAGCAACGCCGCTCAGCTGGCCGTCGCGGTGGACGAAGACGCCAAAACCCTGGTGGCGATCTGCGCGATCGACAACCTGACCAAGGGCACCGGAGGTGCCGCCGTGCAATCGATGAACCTGGCCCTCGGCTGGCCCGAAACAGAAGGACTGTCCATCGTGGGAGTGGCACCGTGAGCGCCGAGGGCAAGAACGACGCGACCCGGGAAGGGAAACTCGTCCGTACTCAGGGCGTCACCGCCCCCGCGGGGTTCCGGGCCACCGGAATCTCGGCCGGTATCAAGGCATCCGGCGCGCTGGACTTGGCGCTGGTGTTCAACGAAGGTCCTGATCACGGCGCCGCGGGAGTGTTCACCCGCAACCAGATCAAGGCCGCGCCCGTGCAGTGGTCTCAACAGGTGCTCACCACCGGGCGGTTGCGCGCGGTCATTCTGAACTCCGGCGGCGCCAACGCCTGCACCGGCCCGCTGGGATTCCAGGACACCCACGCCACCGCGGAGGCGCTCGCCGCGGCGCTGTCCGACTGGGGGACCGAGACCGGCGCCATCGAGGTGGCGGTGTGCTCGACCGGCCTCATCGGCGACCGGCTGCCGATGGAGAAGGTGCTGGCCGGGGTCACCGAGATCGTGCACGAGATGGCCGGTGGACTCACCGGTGGCGAAGAGGCCGCGCGGGCCATCATGACGACCGACACCGTGCCCAAGCAGGTCGCGCTGCATCACCCCGGAGACTGGACCGTCGGCGGCATGGCCAAGGGTGCGGGCATGCTCGCCCCGTCGCTGGCCACCATGCTGGTGGTGATCACCACCGACGCGGTTGCCGACGCGAAATCGCTGGATACCGCGCTCCGGCGCGCCGCCGCAAGGACTTTCGACCGCCTCGACGTCGACGGTAGCTGCTCGACGAACGACACCGTGCTGCTGTTGGCCTCCGGCGCCAGCGAGATCGCGCCCAGCCAGGACGATCTCGACGACGCGGTGTTCGCCGTGTGCGACGATCTGTGCGCCCAGCTGCAGGCCGACGCCGAGGGTGTCACCAAGCGGGTCACCATCACGGTCCAGGGCGCCGCCGGCGAGGACGATGCGCTGGTGGCCGCCCGCGCGGTGGCCCGCGACAGTCTGGTCAAGACCGCGCTGTTCGGCTCGGATCCGAACTGGGGCCGGGTGCTGGCCGCCGTCGGCATTGCGCCGGTGAAGCTGGATCCGCAGCGGATCAGTGTGTCGTTCAACGGTTATCCGGTGTGCATCGACGGGGCCGGTGCCCCCGGTGCCCGCGAGGCCGATCTGTCCGGCGCGGATATCGAGGTCGTCATCGACCTCGCCGTGGGCACCGATACCGCGTCGGTCAGGACCACCGATCTGTCGCACGGGTACGTCGAAGAGAACTCGGCCTACTCGTCGTGAGTACCGGGACCACGTCCACCAGCACCAAAGCCCAGGTGTTGGCCGAAGCACTGCCGTGGCTCAAGCAGCTCAACGGCAAGATCGTCGTCGTCAAGTACGGCGGCAACGCCATGACCGACGACACCCTCAAGGCCGCCTTCGCCGCCGATATGGTCTTCCTGCGCAACTGCGGTGTGCACCCGGTCGTCGTGCACGGCGGGGGTCCGCAGATCAGCGCCATGCTCAAGAAGCTCGGTATCGACGGCGAGTTCAAGGGCGGATTCCGGGTCACCACACCGGAAGTGCTCGATGTGGCCCGGATGGTGCTGTTCGGTCAGGTCGGCCGCGAACTGGTCGGGCTGATCAACGCCCACGGCCCGTACGCCGTCGGGATCACCGGTGAGGATGCCCACCTGCTCACCGCGGTGCGGCGCAGCGTACTGGTCGACGGCGTGCCGACCGATATCGGACTGGTCGGTGACGTCGAGCAGGTCAACGCCGCGGCGGTGCTCGATCTGATTGCCGCCGGCCGGATTCCGGTGATCTCCACCATCGCACCGGACAAGGACGGTGTGGTGCACAACATCAACGCCGACACCGCAGCCGCCGCGGTCGCCGAAGCGCTGGGCGCCGAGAAGCTGCTCATGCTCACCGATGTCGAAGGCCTCTACACCGACTGGCCCGACCGCACCTCACTGGTCAGCGAGATCGACACCGCCACACTGACGCAACTGCTGCCGACCCTGGAGTCGGGCATGGTGCCCAAGATCGAGGCCTGCCTGCGCGCGGTCAGCAACGGCGTGCCGAGCGCCCACGTGATTGATGGCCGCGTCGAACATTGCGTGCTCGTAGAACTTTTCACCGACGAAGGGACCGGTACGAAGGTGGTCGGCTCATGAGCGACTTGGCGAATCAACTCAGTCTCCAAACCCGCTGGGAAGCGGTGATGATGAACAACTACGGCACCCCGCCGCTGGCACTGGCCAGCGGGGAGGGCGCGGTGGTCACCGACGTCGACGGCAAGTCCTACCTGGACCTGCTCGGCGGGATCGCGGTGAACCTGCTCGGCCATCGCCACCGGGCCGTCATCGACGCCGTCACCACGCAGCTCAACACGTTGGGCCACACCTCGAATCTGTATGCCACCGAGCCGGGAATCGCGCTCGCCGAGAAACTCGTCGACCACCTCGGCCATCCTGCGCGGGTGTTCTTCTGCAACTCGGGCACCGAGGCCAACGAGGTCGCCTTCAAGATCACCCGGCTGACCGGGCGGACGAATATCGTTGCCGCTGAAGGCGCTTTCCATGGCCGCACCATGGGCTCGCTGGCCTTGACCGGCCAGCCGGCCAAGCAGGCGCCGTTCGAGCCGCTGCCCGGAAATGTCACCCACGTGCCGTACGGCGATGCCGAGGCGCTCGCGCGGGCCGTGGATGACCGCACCGCGGCGGTGTTCCTCGAACCGATCATGGGGGAGGGCGGCGTTGTCGTTCCGCCGGCCGGCTACCTGGTCAAGGCGCGTGAGATCACCGCGAAACACGGTGCGCTGCTGGTGCTCGACGAGGTGCAGACAGGTGTCGGGCGTACCGGCGCCTTCTACGCGCATCAACACGACGGCATCACCCCCGACATCGTCACCCTGGCCAAGGGCCTGGGCGGCGGCCTGCCGATCGGTGCCTGCCTGGCCCTCGGTGCGACCGGCGACCTGCTCACCCCGGGCCTGCACGGCAGCACCTTCGGCGGTAACCCGGTGTGCACCGCGGCGGCCCTGGGTGTGCTCAAGGCCCTGGCCGACGAGGATCTCGTCGCCAAAGCCGGAGTGCTGGGTAAGACCATCAGCCACGGGATCGAAGAACTGGGCCATCCGCTCGTCGACCACGTCCGGGGCAAGGGCCTGCTGCAGGGCATCGTGCTCACCGCACCCAGCGCCAAGGGCGTCGAGGCAAGCGCACGCGACGCCGGCTTCCTGGTGAACGCCGCCGCACCCGATGTGATCCGGCTGGCCCCACCGCTGATCATCACCGAAGCGCAGATCGAACAGTTCCTCACTGCCCTGCCCGCGATACTGGACGCCTCATGACACTGCGACATTTCCTCCGCGATGACGACCTGAGCCCGGCCGAACAGGCCGAGGTGCTGGCCCTGGCCGCCGAACTCAAGAAGGCGCCGTTCAGCAAGCGCCCACTGGAGGGCCCCCGTGGGGTGGCCGTCATCTTCGAGAAGAACTCCACCCGCACCCGGTTCTCCTTCGAAATGGGGATCGCGCAACTGGGCGGACACGCCGTGGTGGTCGATGGGCGCAGCACCCAGCTGGGGCGCGAGGAAACCCTCGAGGACACCGGGGTGGTGCTGTCGCGCTATGTCGATGCCATCGTGTGGCGCACTTTTGCCCAGGAACGCCTGACCGCCATGGCGAGTGGTGCCTCCGTCCCGATTGTCAATGCGCTCTCCGACGAGTTCCATCCCTGCCAGGTGCTGGCCGATCTGCAGACGCTGGCCGAACGCAAGGGCGGGATATCCGCCCTCAAAGGGCTGAAGCTGACCTACTTCGGCGACGGCGCGAACAACATGGCACATTCGCTGATGCTGGGCGGTGTCACGGCCGGTATCAGCGTGACGATCGCCGCGCCCGCCGGTTTCGAACCGCATCCGCAGTTCGTCGACGCCGCCAGACGCCGCGCCGCCGAGACCGGGGCGACCGTCACCCTCAGCAGCGACCCGAAGGCCGCCGCCGAGGGGATCGACGTCCTGGTGACCGACACCTGGACGTCGATGGGTCAGGAGAACGACGGCCTGGACCGGGTACGCCCGTTCCGCCCGTTCCAGGTCAACAACGAGCTGGTCAAGCTCGCCGACCCGGATGCGGTGGTGCTGCATTGCCTTCCGGCGCACCGCGGACACGAGATCACCGACGAGGTGATCGACGGTCCGCAGAGCGCGGTGTTCGACGAGGCGGAGAACCGGCTGCACGCGCAGAAAGCGCTGCTGGTGTGGCTGTTGGAGCGTTCCTGACCATGAGCTCGCCGACCCGCGTCGGACGACAGGCCCGCATCGTCACGCTGCTGTCGTCGAATCCGATCAGTAGCCAGACCGAACTCGCGGCCTTGCTGGCCGAGGAGGGGATCGACGTCACCCAGGCCACCCTGTCGCGCGATCTGGAGGAGCTCGGCGCGGTGAAACTGCGCGGCGCCGACGGTGGGGTCGGCGTATACGTCGTGCCTGAGGACGGCAGCCCGGTGCGTGGGGTATCCGGTGGCACCGAGCGGGTGACGAAGCTGCTCGGCGAACTTCTGGTGTCCACCGACGCCAGCGCGAACATCGCCGTACTGCGCACACCGCCGGGCGCGGCGCACTACCTGGCCAGTGCCATCGACCGGGCGTCGTTGCCCCAGGTTGTCGGCACCATCGCCGGTGATGACACCATCTTCGTGATAGCGCGTGAGCCGATGACCGGCGCCGAGCTCGCGACCATGTTCCAAAACTTGAAATAGCAGTTCAGAGAAAAAAGGGAGATCAACGAATGTCCGAACGCGTCATCCTGGCGTATTCCGGCGGTCTGGACACCTCGGTCGCGATCAGCTGGATCGGCAAGGAGACCGGCCGTGAGGTCGTGGCCGTGGCCATCGACCTCGGCCAGGGCGGCGAAGACATGGACGTGGTCCGGCAGCGTGCCCTCGACTGCGGGGCCGTCGAGGCCGTCGTCGTCGACGCCCGCGACGAGTTCGCCGACGAGTACTGCCTGCCGACGATCCAGTCCAATGCGCTCTACATGGACCGCTACCCGCTGGTGTCGGCCATCAGCCGGCCGCTGATCGTCAAGCACCTGGTCGCCGCCGCCCGGGAGCACAAGGGCGGCACCGTCGCACACGGCTGCACCGGCAAGGGCAACGACCAGGTCCGGTTCGAGGTCGGCTTCGCCTCGCTGGCTCCTGACCTGCAGGTGCTGGCCCCGGTGCGTGACTACGCGTGGACCAGGGAAAAGGCCATCGCCTTCGCCGAGGAGAACGCCATCCCGATCAACGTCACCAAGCGGTCCCCGTTCTCGATCGACCAGAACGTGTGGGGCCGCGCGGTGGAGACCGGCTTCCTGGAGCACCTCTGGAACGCGCCGACCAAGGATGTCTACGACTACACCGAGGACCCGACGCTCAACTGGAGCACCCCCGACGAGGTGATCGTCGGCTTCGAGAAGGGTGTGCCGGTGTCCATCGACGGCCGCCCGGTCACCGTGTTGGAGGCCATCGTCGAGCTGAACCGGCGTGCCGGTGCCCAGGGTGTCGGCCGACTCGACGTGGTCGAGGATCGCCTCGTCGGCATCAAGAGTCGCGAGATCTATGAGGCGCCTGGCGCCATGGTCCTGATCACCGCGCACACCGAACTCGAGCACGTCACCCTGGAACGCGAACTGGGCCGCTACAAGCGCGGCACCGACCAGAAGTGGGGCGAGCTGGTCTACGACGGCCTCTGGTACTCGCCGCTCAAGCGGGCCCTGGAGTCGTTCGTCGCGCACACCCAGGAACATGTGACCGGCGAGATCCGGCTGGTGCTGCACGGCGGGCACATCGCCGTCAACGGCCGGCGCAGCCCCACCTCGCTGTACGACTTCAATCTGGCCACCTACGACGAGGGCGACAGCTTCGACCAGTCGTCGGCCAAGGGTTTCGTGCACGTGCACGGTCTGTCCAGCAAGATCTCGGCCAAGCGCGACCTCGGTCTGTAGATGAGCACCAACGAGGGGTCCTTATGGGGTGGCCGGTTCGCCGACGGCCCCTCGGAAGCCCTTGCCGCGCTGAGCAAGTCGACACACTTCGACTGGGTGCTCGCACCCTATGACGTGACCGCCTCCAAGGCGCACGCCCGGGTGCTGCACCGCGCCGGGCTGCTCACCGATGAGCAGCGCGACGGCCTGCTGGCCGGCCTGGACAGCCTCGGTGAAGACGTCGCGGACGGCAGCTTCGGTCCGCTGCCCACCGATGAGGATGTGCACGGCGCGCTGGAACGCGGCCTGATCGACCGGGTCGGTCCCGAACTCGGTGGCCGGCTGCGGGCCGGACGGTCGCGAAACGACCAGGTGGCCACGCTGTTCCGGATGTGGCTGCGCGACGCCATCAAGACCGTCGGTGACGGTGTGCTCGACGTGGCGGCCGCGCTGGCCACCCAGGCTGCCACGCACCCGACGGCGATCATGCCGGGCAAGACGCATCTGCAGTCCGCGCAGCCGGTGCTGCTGGCTCATCACCTGCTGGCGCACGCCCACCCCCTGCTGCGCGACGCCGACCGGCTCGTCGATCTGGACAAGCGGGCAGCGGTGTCCCCGTACGGTTCCGGGGCACTGGCGGGTTCGTCGCTGGGGCTCGATCCCGACGCGATCGCCGCGGAGCTCGGATTCGCCTCGGCGGCGGACAATTCGATCGACGCGACCGCATCCCGCGATTTCGCCGCCGAGGCGGCGTTCGTGTTCGCGATGATCGCGGTGGATCTGTCCCGGCTGTCCGAGGACATCATCCTCTGGAGCACAACGGAATTCGGTTATGCCAAGCTGCACGACTCCTGGTCGACGGGCAGCTCGATCATGCCGCAGAAGAAGAACCCCGATATCGCCGAGTTGGCCCGCGGCAAGTCCGGCCGCCTGATCGGCAACCTGACCGGCCTGCTGGCCACCCTGAAGGCGCAGCCGCTGGCCTACAACCGCGATCTGCAGGAAGACAAGGAGCCGGTGTTCGACTCGGTGGCGCAGCTGCAGCTGCTGCTGCCGGCGATGGCCGGACTGGTCGGCACCCTGACCTTCGACACCGACCGGATGGCGCAACTCGCTCCGCTGGGCTACACGCTGGCCACCGATATCGCCGAATGGATGGTGCGCCAGGGCATCCCGTTCCGCGTCGCACACGAGGCCGCCGGCGCGGCGGTCAAAGCGGCCGAGGCGCGCGGGGTGGGCCTGGAGGAACTCGCCGACGACGAACTCGCCGGCATCCATCCCGGGCTGACCGCGCAGGTGCGTGAGGTGCTGACCATCGCCGGCTCGGTCGACTCCCGCGATGCCCGCGGCGGTACCGCGCCCGTCCAGGTGGCCAAGCAACTGGGCGGGGTGCGTGACGCACTCGACCAGCTGAGGGTCCGGCTGCGCTAGGTATCATCGGCAGCCATGGAGCCCGGGGGGAGCACCGTGACCGTCATCGGGCGTGTCCGGCGGTGGCTTTCGGGCTGGGGTGTCACACAGTGGCGGCGGGCCGGGCTGATCGTGGTGCTCGCGGGCACCGCTGCGTTCGGTGGGCTGGACACGGTGAACAAGCAGGTCACCGAGCTCAAACCCGGCGAGCAGTTCAACACCGGCGAGTTCGAGATGACGGTGCAGCGCGCCACGCTGGTGAACGAGGTGCGGGCCGGTAACCGGCTGCTGTTCCCCGCGCAACCGGGTAGCCGCTATCTCGGTCTGGTGGTCACCGCCCACAACATCGGCACGCTGCCCGGCGTGGTGGACAAGCCGGTGCAACTGGTCGATCAGCCGCGGGCCAGAGTGCTGGCGCCGATGCGGGTGGCAGACGGCACGATCGCAGGGCGGCTCGGTCCCGGTCTCACCGACCAGATCGTGCTGCTGTGGCAGCTGCCGGAGACCGCGCTGTCGGTCGGCAGCCAGTTGCCCGTCCGGGTCTGGAAAGAAATGCGGAGGCTGAACGTGACCGCCGGGCAGGGCTGGATTCTGGGCAACGACTACGGTGAATTGACCGTCCCGGTCGGAGGCCGGCCGTGATGCGGGCGCTCTACGCCCTGGCCACCGCCGTGGTTGTGGCGGCCGCGGCGTGGATGTGGCACAACTTGCCGGCCCCTGACGACGTGTACGCCCCCTTCGACGTCGACGCCGGGATGGGACAACAGGCCACCGGCCGGACCCTCACGGCGCAGGTCACCGGCGTGCGCATCGGCCCACGGATCCGCAAGCAGCAGTATCGTCCGATCCTGGTCGACGCGGTGAGCACCTGGGTGGCGGTGGACGGCGAGGCGATGACGACCCGCACCGACGAGGTGCCGACCGTCCAGCTGCTCGTCGGGCCGAACACGTATGCGCTCACCCAGCGCCTCGGATTCATGCCGCTCGCCGGCTCGTTGGCTCCCGGTATCACCGTGCGCGGGTCGTGGGTCTTCGACGTGCCCGCCGAACTCGTGGCGCCGGGGCGCGGCGACATCACCGTGCGCGCGTGGACCGGCGACGGACGGCAGGACTCCCGGCTGGTCTTCACCATCGGTCTTGATGATTCGCGGGTGCAGCGCACCGACCTCATCCAAATCCCGCCGGGAACGCAGGTCGGCACATGACCGGCAGGCTCTGGCAGCGCAATCTCATCGGAACGGGTGTGGCAGCCGTAACGCTGACGGCGATCACCTGGTTCACCCTCCTGCCGGCATGGGGGGACTACGAGCGCACCGTGCGGCCGGCACACGTCGCCGCCGCGCATCAACCGATCGAGGTCGACGGGCTGACCTGGTCGGTCCGTAATGTCAGCAGGTCGACGACGCAGCTCGGGTCCGGCGCCCCCGTGCCCAGCGGCACCGTCCGGATGAATGTCGTCGTCGAACGGTCGGGATCGCCGGCCGACGGGATTCCTTGTACCGGTTATCTCGTCGACGGTGACCGGTCCTGGCGCGCCATCGCGGGGGCTCCGTGCGGGCCGGCGACGTCGATGGAGTGGAGTTTTCTGATTCCGGCGAGCGCCGAGCCGAAGGCGGTCGACCTCAGGAAACCGGATTTCTCGATTCTGCTTCGGCTTCGGCTGTAGGCCGTGCAGCTGTCGCCGCGGCGCTGCGGTCCAGACACCAGGCCAGCGTGGTCGCGATCAGACAGATCCGCAGCGGCTCGATGATCGAGTGCGAGATCAGCGCCAGCAGATCCCACGTGCCGTACCAGAATGTGATGTCGTGGGGGCCGAGCAGCCAGGCCATTCCGCGTAACAGGTATCCCGATCCCAGTTGTGCCCGGAAGAAGCTGCCCGACATGTCCAGCCAGGCCAGGCTCAGATAGGCCAGCACGTACAGCGACACCGCGAAGATACCGCCGGCGGCGATGACGTGGGCCGAGTCGGTGATGGGTTTGAACTTGCCGAGCTGTCCGGTGATCTGCTCGCGGACCTCGGTACGCACCTTGCCGGGAACGCGTTTCCACCCGCTGCTCAGCTGTGTCCGGGCGGTCTCCGAACGCTCGAGCCACCTGCCGATCCGGTCCCCGCCGACGCGCCGGGCGGCGGCGTGCCAGTCGGGCTTGACTGTGGCGCCGTAGACGATGCACGCGACGGCGAGCCAGATGAGCGGTACCGCCGCACCGCCGAATACGGTTCTCAGCGCCCACATCGCGCCGTCCCACGCCGCCTCCAGCGGGTGGAAGTGCGAGAACACACCTTCGCGGGTGTCGTTGAACCACACGATGATCCGTCGTTCGGACACCCATGCCGACGGATTGATCAGGAACGTCACGCCGTGACTCGCCGAGAAGGTGAGCACCAGGAACACCCACAGCGTGTCGAGATACACGCGTACGGGCAGCAGCCAGGCCGGCATCTTGTCCTTCAACCGGCCGAACAGGAATCGGGCTACCAGTGCGGCGACGATGATCACGATGGTGACCGTGCCTACCGGCAGCAGCTCCGGATGTAACTCGACCGGACCGCTCGACGGAGACATCGCGCCGAGCTTGTAATACAAGCCGCGATACTCGAAGGACAGCCAGTCCTCGCGGAACATCTGCCACGCCAGATAGATCGCGAAGAACGGCACGATGATGGTGGCGAACACGTCGATCTGACGGGACGGGCGCGGTGGCAGCGCAGCGAGTGCGGGGATGCCGCTGCGCAGCACCAGGAACATGCCCACATAGGAGCCGAGCCGCGCCATACCGGCCAGCGGCATGATGAGCGACGCCCAGAGGTCGTTGTCGTACCCGGCCCACGCCGCCCACTCGATGGCGGCGGTACGGCCGAGGTAGCCGAGCAGATAACAGGCCACCAGCTGTGGAAAGTGACGGACGAACAGCGTCACCGGCATCAGCAAGTAGCGCACCGGGTCATCGTAACCGGGGCACTGCGAGACTCAGCCCAGCATCTCGGTCAGCTCCAGCCATTTCTCCTCGAGTTCGGCGACCTCGGTCTCCAGGTCGCGAAGCTTGCCGCTAAGCCCCTGCAGCCCTTCGAAATCGCCTTGATCGTGTTCGGCAAGGCGCTGGTGAGCTGTGTCGATCTGTCCGGTCAGCTTCTCCAGCCTGCGTTCGATCGAGGCCACTTCCTTCTGCGCGGCCCGCAGATCGGCACCGGAGAGCCCTTCCTGGGCAACGGGTTTGGTCGGCGCGGGGCCGGTCTGGGCGGCATGCGAGGCGCGCAACCGGAGGTATTCGTCCACGCCGCCGGGCAGGTGCCGCAACCGGCCACCGAGGATCCCGTACTGCTGATCGGTGACCCGTTCCAGGAAGTACCGGTCGTGGCTGACGACGATCAGCGTGCCGGGCCAGGAGTCCAGCAGGTCCTCCATCGCGGCCAGCATGTCGGTGTCCAGGTCGTTGGTCGGCTCGTCGAGGATCAGCACGTTGGGCTGCTCCAACAGGATGAGCAGAAACTGCAGCCGGCGCTGCTGGCCGCCGGAGAGGTCCTTGATCGGGGTGGACAGTTGGGCGCTGGCGAAGCCGAGGCGTTCCAGCAGTTGGCTGGGCGTGAGTTCCTGGGCCTTGGAGCCCGATCCGAAGGTGTAGGTGCTGGCCAGCTGGGTCAGCACCACCCGGACCGGGTCGTCGAGGTGTCCGGCCAGCTTGTCCACACCCTGGGTCAGCGTCGCGACCTTCACCGTCTTACCGCGCTTCACCCGGCCCTCGGTCGGCTGCACCGAACCGTCGACCAGGCCGAGCAGCGTCGACTTACCCGCTCCGTTGACGCCGAGGATGCCGGTGCGCTCACCCGGCGCGATGAGCCATTCGACGCCGTGCAGCACCTCGCGCCCGTTGTAGCTCACCGACGCATCGAGCAGGTCGATCACCTGTTTGCCCAGTCGCGTCACGGCAAGCGACTGCAGCGCCACTTTGTCGCGGATCTCCGGGACATCGGCGATCAGGGCGTTGGCGGCGTCGATCCGGAATTTCGGTTTCGACGTGCGCGCCGGTGCGCCACGGCGCAGCCAGGCCAGCTCCTTGCGGGCCAGGTTCTGCCGCCGCTCCTCGATGGTGGCGGCTTGGCGGTCCCGCTCGACCCGCTGGAGGATGTAGGCCGCGTAGCCGCCGTCGAACGGCTCCACGATCCGGTCGTGCACCTCCCACGTCACCGTGCACACTTCGTCGAGGAACCAGCGGTCGTGGGTGACCACCAGGAGTCCGCCGGCGTTGGGGCTCCAGCGCCGTTTCAGGTGCTCGGCCAGCCAGGTGATGCCCTCCACGTCGAGATGGTTGGTCGGCTCGTCGAGTGCCAGGACGTCGTCATCGCCGGCCAGCAGCCTGGCCAGCGCCACCCGGCGGCGTTGCCCGCCGGACAGGGTGCCCAGCACCGCGTGCCAGTCCAGGTCGCTGAGCAGGCCGGCGATCACATCCCGCCCGCGCGGATCGCCCGCCCATTCGTGCTCGGGCGTATCGCCGACCACCGCGTGCCCGACGGTGTCGGTGGGGTCCAGCGTGTCGGCCTGGTCGAGGACGCCGATGCGCACGCCGCCGCGCACCGTGACCCGGCCGCCGTCCGGCTTCACCCGGCCGGCCAGCATGGCCAGCAAGCTGGATTTGCCGTCGCCGTTTCGGCCGACGATTCCGATCCGGTCGCCCTCGTTCACGCCGAGGGAGACGGAGTCGAAGACGACCTTGGTCGGGTATTCGAGGTGGAGGGCTTCTGCCCCGAGAAGATGCGCCATGTCCCCCTAAGGCTAGGCGGACCTCGCGACGTCCATTCACCGACCATATTCGCGGTGGCCGGCAGCTGTTGCTGTGCCATGATGTCGGGGCAATCGGGGGATTGGACTCGTGATACGTAGGGGAGCGGGCGTTGGTCGATTTCTCGTTGATCACCGGACCGGTCGGCCGTTTTCTGGCCACCGCCCAGAACGGGATCGAGGTGCTCCGCTACGGCGGCTTGGAGACCGGCGCGGTGCCGTCGCCGTACCAGATCGTCGAGAGCGTCCCGATGTACAAGCTGCGCCGTTATTTTCCGCCGGACAGCCGTCCGGGTGCGGCGGCGCCCGGTGCGCCGGTGCTCATGGTGCACCCGATGATGATGTCGGCCGATATGTGGGACGTGACCCGCGCCGACGGCGCCGCAGGGATCCTGCACGCCTCGGGACTCGATCCCTGGGTCATCGACTTCGGGTCACCCGACCAGGTCGAGGGCGGGATGCAGCGCAACCTCGCCGACCACGTGGTGGCGCTGAGCGAGGCCGTCGACACCGTCAAACGAGTGACCGGGCACGACGTCCATCTGATCGGCTACTCCCAGGGCGGGATGTTCTGCTACCAGACCGCGGCCTACCGCCGCGCCAAGGACCTGGCGAGCATCATCACCTTCGGTTCGCCGGTGGACACCCTGGCCGCGCTGCCGATGGGTATCCCCCCGAACATGGGGGCGGTGGCGGCGAACTTCATGGCCGACCACGTCTTCTCCCGTATCGACATTCCAGGGTGGTTGGCGCGCACCGGTTTCCAGATGCTGGATCCGCTGAAGACCGCGCAGGCCCGGCTGGACTTCCTGCGCCAGTTGCATGACCGTGAGGCGCTGTTACCGCGGGAACAGCAGCGACGCTTCTTGGACTCCGAGGGCTGGATCGCCTGGTCGGGACCGGCGATCTCCGAACTGCTCAAGCAGTTCATCGCGCACAACCGGATGATGTCCGGTGGGTTCTCCGTGCGTGGGGATCTGGTGACCCTTGCCGATATCGACTGCCCGATCCTCGCGGTGGTCGGTGAGGTCGACGATATCGGCCAGCCGGCCTCGGTACGCGGTATCAAGCGCGCCGCGCCCAAGGCCGATGTGTACGAATATCTGATCAGGACTGGACATTTCGGTCTCGTCGTAGGTTCCAAGGCGGCCGTTCAGTCGTGGCCGACGGTCGCCGCGTGGGTCAAATGGCGCGGCGGCGCCGGGGCGCTGCCCGACGGTGTGGTGCCGATGGCGGTCCGGTCGGAGACCGCGGCGACGGACAGTGGTGTCCCGTTCGCCTCCCGGGTGGCCGCAGGTACCGCGGCGGCGACCGAGGTGGCGTTCGGCCTGGCCCGCACCGCCGCGGATGCCGTTGTGGCAGCGCAGAAATCGGCACGCACGCTGGCCGTCGAGACCGCACGCACGCTGCCCAGGCTGGCGCGTCTGGGGCAGGTGAACGACCACACCCGGATCTCGCTGGGCCGGATCATGTCCGAACAGGCCATGAACAATCCCGACGGCGAGTTCCTGTTGTTCGACGGCCGCGTGCACACCTACGAAGCGGTGGACCGTCGCGTCAACAACGTGGTGCGCGGCCTGATCGGGGTCGGTATCCGGCAGGGTGTGCGGGTCGGCTTGCTGATGGACACCCGCCCCAGCGCGTTGGTCGCCATCGCCGCGCTGTCCCGGCTCGGTGCGGTGGCCGTGCTGATCCCACCGGATGCCGACCTGCACGAGGTGGTGCGCCTGGGCGGGATCGCCGATGTGCTCGCTGACCCGGGCAACCTCGAGGTGGCCCGCGGGCTGGGCATCCGGGTGCTGGTCCTCGGCGGCGGTGAATCGCGTGACCTGAATCTGCAGGGGGACGCGGACGTCACCGATATGGAGAAGATCGATCCCGATCAAGTCGAGCTGCCGGGGTGGTATCGACCCAACCCCGGATTCGCCCGCGACCTGGCCTTTGTGGCGTTCGCCAGCGCCGGCGGCGAATTGGTGCCCCGTCAGATCACCAACTTCCGGTGGGCGTTGTCGGCGTTCGGCACGGCCTCGGCGGCCAATCTGGGCAACCGCGACACCGTGTACTGCCTGACCCCGTTGCATCACCAGTCGGGGCTGCTGGTCAGCCTGGGCGGCGCCGTGGTGGGCGGGGCGCGTATCGCCCTGTCCCGGGGGCTGACACCCGACCGGTTCCTGCACGAGATCCGTCAGTACGGCGTGACGGTGGTGTCCTACACCTGGGCGATGCTGGGTGAGGTCATCGATGATCCGTCGTTCGTGCTGTCCGGTAATCACCCGGTGCGGCTGTTCATCGGATCCGGCATGCCGACGGGTCTCTGGCGGCGGGTGGTCGAGGTCTTCGATCCGGCGCATGTGGTGGAGTTCTTCGCCACCACCGACGGGCAGGCCGTGCTGGCCAATGTGTCGGGCGTCAAGTACGGCAGCAAGGGCAGGCCGCTGCCGGGCGGTGGCCGGGTGCAACTGGCCGCCTATGACGCCGATGACGACATCATCCTGGAGGACGAGCACGGGTTCGTGCGGCTGGCGCAGGTCAACGAGGTGGGTGTGCTGCTCGCGCAACCACGTGGCCCGGTCGACCCGACCGCTCCGGTCAAGCGGGGTGTCTTCGCGCCGGCGGACACCTGGGTGTCCACCGAATCGCTGTTCCGCCGCGACGAGGACGGTGACTACTGGCTGGTCGACAACCGCAGCGCGGTCATCCGCACCGAACGCGGACCCGTGTTCACCGCTGCGGTCAACGACGCCGTCAGCCGCGTCGGCGCGGTCGACCTGTCGGTCACCTACAGCCTGGAGTCTGCCGGCCGCATCCTTGCAGTGACGGCGGTGACGTTGCGTCCCGGCGGCAGCGTGCCGAGCGCGGAGGTGTCCGAGGCGCTGGCGGCGTTGCCCGTCGGTGTGGGCCCGGACATCGTGTACGTGACGCCGGACCTGACCCTCAGTGCGTCCTATCGTCCGCTGGTCGGCCCGCTGCGTGCGGCGGGGATCCCGAAGGCGTCGCGTAACAGTTGGTATTTCGACGCCGATACGAGTCAGTACAAGCGTCTGACGGCGGCGGTGCGTGCTGAGCTTGGGGACTTGTGACGGCGGGTCAGGGACGGAGCGACCCGGCGTGACCACGAGCCCCGTGCCCGGTAGCGGCGGCGCTGTTAGGCTCCCCGTGACGTCGAAACGCAGTGGAGGATCAATGGCACCGGAAGTTTCACGGCCGAACGGTTGGCGCCGCGCCATCGCAGGCATCGCCGTGGCCACCGGCCTGATGGCCGCCTTCGGATCCGGTGTCGCCAGCGCCGACGTCCTCGACGACATCGCCGCGGAGTACGACACCGGGGCGGGCGGCGGCCAGGTCTCCAACCTCATCCACGATGCGCTCAAGCTTCGGGCCCTGGGGTTCATGCCGTCGCGGGGTAACTATGCAGACCTCAAGGACGGCCTGGACCGGCGGCCGAATCAGACGCCGCTGATCAGCGCGTTGAAGGCCACGGTCGATTTCCAGCGCAAGACACAGGCCCGCACCCAGGCGCCGTCGAACCCGACCACCATCGGCATCAACACCTACGATCCGACCAACAGCGGCATTCTGGGTGGCTTCAGCATCAGTGGCCCGCCGCTGGGCGGCGGATAGCGACGTCGTGCTCGACTCCAGACTTCTGAGCATCCTGGTCTGCCCCGAGGATCACGGCCCGCTGCTGTACGTCGCCGGCGAAGGCCTGTACAACCCCAGGTTGCGCCGCGTGTACCCGATCGTCGATGACATCCCCGTGCTGCTGATCGATGAGGCCGTTGCGGTGACCGAGGACGCCGAGCACGACCGTCTGGTCAGCTCAGGCTCGGCAGTTCCCCAGTGAGGTAGCGCTGCAGATTCGGTGCGATCGTCTTGGCGATCGACTCGGGTGACAGCGACGCGAACGGCTCCAACTCCAGGATGTAGCGTGCGACCACCACTCCCACCAGCTGGGAGGCCACGAACTGCACACGGACGGCGCCGGAGCCGGGCGGGTCGTCCACCCGGGAGCCGATCTCGACGGTGATCACTTCCTGCAGGAACGAGCGCACCAGGCTGACGTCGGCACCACCGAGCAGTGACCGCAGGGTGGCGATGAAGCCCTTGCCGATCTCGGAATCCCACAGCGGCAACAGCAGCGTCGGCAGCACCAGGCCGATCTCGTCGACCGGCGTTTCGCGCAGCGGGCCGATCACCTGCATCGGGTCGATCGGAATGTGGATGGCCGCGGCGAACAATTGCTGCTTGGTGCCGTAGTAGTGGTGCACCAGCGCGCCGTCCACCCCGGCGGCGGTCGCGATGGACCGGATCGATGTCTTGTCGAATCCGTTGCGGGAGAACAGTTCGCGGGCGTGCTCCAGGATCCGCTCGCGGGTATCCGACGCACCGGGCGGTCGTCCGGGGCGTTTTCGCTCGGTGTGGTCTGTCACGGAGTCCTTCGTCGCAGGGTCGCCGCAGCCAACGCGAGCGAGACGACCGCGAAACCGATGACCACCGTGATATCGCGGAGCGCGATCGCCGTGGGTTCGCTGTACGCGCCGACCTGCTGCAGTGCTTCCAGAGCGTAGCTGGCGGGCAGCGTGTTGCTGACCCACTGCAGCCACTCGGGCAACGCCGCCCTGGGGACAACGATGCCGCACAGCAGCAGCTGCGGCGCGATCACCACCGGCATGAATTGCACCGCCTGGAATTCGGTGCGGGCGAATGCGCTGCACAGCAGTCCCAGGCCCACGCCGAGGACCGCGTTGACGATGGCGATGAAGAAGACCAGCGCCGGGCTGCCCGCGGTGTCGAAGCCCAGCAGCCAGAACGCGACGACACAGGCCAGGGTGGCCTGGATGGCCGCCGCGATGGAGAACGCCGTCCCGTAGGCGGCGAGCAGGTCGAACCGGCGTAGTGGGGTGGTCAGGATCCGCTCGAGCGTGCCGGACACCCGTTCGCGTTGCATGGTGATCGAGGTGATCAGGAACATCACGATCAGGGGAAAGACGCCGAGCATGATCAGGCAGGCGTTGTTGAACGGCGACGGCGTGCCCGCGCGGTGGGAACCGCCCGCGACATTGTCGAACATGAAGTACATCAACGTGATGACCAAGGTGGGCACCAGGACGATCATCGCCACGCTGCGGTGATCGCCGGCCAGTTGGCGCAGGATCCTGCCGGTGGTGGCCAGGTAGGCCTGTGGGCTCAGCTTGTGACGGCTGCGGTGGTGTGCCGGATGACGGACAGGAACGCTTCCTCCAGTGACGAACATCCTGTGTCCTCTCGCAATCGGGTGGGCGTGGTGTGGGCGAGGAGGCGGCCTTCGCGCATGAGCAGTAGGTCGCCGCAGTGGTCGGCTTCGTCCATGACGTGGCTGGACACCAGCAGCGTGGTTCCGGCCCGGGCCAGGTGGTCGAACTGTTCCCACAGGTCGACCCGCAGCACCGGGTCCAAGCCGACGGTGGGCTCATCCAGCACCAGGAGGTCCGGGCGTGACACCAATGCACAAGCCAGTGAAACCCGCGTGCGCTGACCGCCGGACAGGCTGTCGCACAAGGCTGTTCGGTGATCGGTCAGGCCCACCGCGGCGATGGCGTCCTCGGCTGCCTGCGCGTCGCAACCGTAGAGGGCGGCGAAATAGCGGGCATTGTCGATCACCCGCAGGTCGCGGTAGATGGTGGCGTCCTGGGTGACATAGCCGACGCGGCGGCGCAGGTCGGCGGAGCCGGCGGGCCGGCCGAGCACCGTGACAGTGCCCGAGGCGACGATCTGGGTCCCGACGACGGCCCGCATCAGGGTGGTCTTCCCGCAGCCCGACGGTCCTAGCAGGCCGGTGATGGTGCCTCGGGCGATCTGCACGGACAGGTCGACGATCGCGGGTCGGCCGCCGCGGACGACCTGCAGATTCTCGACGGAGATCGCGGGCTCCGCACGGTCGCGAATTAATTCATCATTCGATGAAGTCATCATGTGATGAATAGTGCGCCCGAGGTGTGGGGCTGTCAAGGGGCCGGGCACAATCTGAGGGCATGGGGCGATCGGAGCGACGGGGGAGCCTGGATGCGCTGGCAGTCGACCCGGTGACCGCCGCGCGGTCGCTTCTGGGCGCCGAACTCGAGAGCCGTGGTGTGCTGGCGACGATCGTCGAGGTGGAGGCCTACGGTGGCCCGCTGGGGCAGCCGTGGCCCGATGCGGCGGCGCATTCCTACGGAGGGCCGCGCCCGCGCAATGCGGTGATGTTCGGTCCGGCCGGACGGATGTACACCTACCGCAGTTACGGGATCCATGTGTGCGCCAATGTCGTATGTGGCACCGAGGGTTTCGCCGCCGCCGTGCTGCTGCGGTCTGCGGTGATCACCGGGGGTGAGGAGGTGGCGCGTAGTCGCCGGGGTCTGGCCGTCCCCACAGCAGCGCTCGCGCGCGGCCCCGGAAATCTGTGTTCAGCCTTGGGAATTCTCATGGCGGACAACGGAATCGACCTCGACGATGACGCAGGTGAGGTTCGGATCAGGCTCAAGCCGCCCACCGGCGGTGTCAACGGGGTCGCCGGCCCGAGGGTGGGGGTGAGCACCGCCGCCGATCGGCCGTGGCGATTCTGGCTGCCCGGCCATCCCGAGGTGTCGGCCTACCGGCGCAGCCCGCGGGCTCCGGCGCCGGGCGGTAGCGACTGAGCGCCGCGGTAGGCAAAGATCGACAGCGTGAGTACGGGAATCCTCGAAGAACTGGAATGGCGCGGGCTGATCGCGCAGTCGACCGATCGGGACGCGCTGGCATCGGATCTTGCCGCCGGTCCCATGACGGTCTATTCGGGATTCGACCCGACCGCACCCAGCCTGCATGCCGGGCATCTGGTGCCGCTGCTGACCCTGCGCCGCTTCCAACAGGCCGGACATCGACCGATCGTGCTGGCCGGCGGGGCGACGGGCATGATCGGCGATCCGCGTGAGACCGGTGAGCGGACGCTGAACACCGCCGATACCGTGGCCGACTGGGCGGACCGGATCCGCGGTCAACTGGAGCGATTCGTGGAGTTCGACGATTCGCCGACCGGTGCCATCGTGGAGAACAACCTGTCCTGGACCGGGCAGCTGTCGGCCGTCGAGTTTCTGCGCGATATCGGTAAGTACTTCTCGGTCAACGTGATGCTCGACCGGGACACCGTGCGGCGCCGGCTTGAGGGCGACGGTATCTCCTACACGGAGTTCAGCTACATGTTGTTGCAGGCCAATGACTACGTCGAGCTGCACCAACGGCACGGCTGCGCGTTGCAGATCGGCGGTTCCGACCAGTGGGGGAACATCGTGGCCGGGGCGCGGCTGGTCCGGCAGAAGTCCGGCGCGACGGTGCACGCGATGACGACACCCCTGGTCACGGACTCCGAGGGCAAGAAGTTCGGCAAGTCGACCGGCGGCGGCAACGTGTGGCTCGACCCCGAGCTGACATCGCCGTACGCCTGGTACCAGTACTTCGTGAACACCGGTGATGCCGATGTCCTCGGCTACCTGCGCTGGTTCACCTTCCTGGACGCCGAGGAGCTGGGGGAGCTTCGCGAGGCGACCGAAGAGCGGCCGCACGAACGCGCCGCGCAGCGCCGGCTCGCGCGCGAACTCACCACCTTGGTGCACGGACAGGCGGCCACCGATGGGGTGGAGCTCGCCAGTCAGGCGCTGTTCGGCCGCGCGGAGATCGCTGACCTGGATGAATCCACGCTTACGGCGGCGTTGACGGAAGCCGCCAACGGGGAGGTCACCGAGTTGGCGCCGGGTGATCCGGACGCCATCACCGACCTGTTGGTGGCGACCGGCTTGTCCAAGAGTCGTGGGGAAGCCAAGCGGGCAGTCGCCGAGGGTGGGGTGTACGTCAATAACGCGCGCGTGGAAAACGGCGAATGGATACCACAAGCGACGGACTTTCTGCGAGACCGTTGGTTGGTGTTGCGGCGTGGCAAGCGCCACATTGCGGGGGTGCGTCGGGTCACCGGCTCTGACCAGCGAAAATAGGTCTCTGACCTGGCGATTTGACTCGCTGTTAGCCCTGCCGTAACTTATTCCAGGTCAGAGCGAAACGGCCAAGGCCGGAGAGCGAAGACCAAATCCGAGAGAAGTTCCCTTAAAGGGGAGTTACTCACTGCCCGCAGGACGGACCGCGGCTTTTAGCCGCGGGATTGCTGTGCGAGCAGAATCGGGCGTGTTGTTTGAGAACTCAATAGTGTGTTTGGTGGTTTTTGTTTGTTGTTTTTTGGCCACTCATTTTGGGGGGATTCCCGTCTTCCTGAGTTTGGTGGGTGGCTGTTTTTTTTGGATGCCAGTTTTGGTGTCTTTTGTTAGTGATCGGATTTTTCTGATTCGAATTCTGCCTGCGCCTTTTGGGTGTGGGGGTTTTTGTTTGGAGAGTTTGATTCTGGCTCAGGACGAACGCTGGCGGCGTGCTTAACACATGCAAGTCGAACGGAAAGGCCCTTCGGGGTGCTCGAGTGGCGAACGGGTGAGTAACACGTGGGTGATCTGCCCTGCACTTTGGGATAAGCCTGGGAAACTGGGTCTAATACCGAATATGACCGCATTCTTCATGGGGTGTGGTGGAAAGCTTTTGCGGTGTGGGATGGGCCCGCGGCCTATCAGCTTGTTGGTGGGGTAATGGCCTACCAAGGCGACGACGGGTAGCCGGCCTGAGAGGGTGACCGGCCACACTGGGACTGAGATACGGCCCAGACTCCTACGGGAGGCAGCAGTGGGGAATATTGCACAATGGGCGCAAGCCTGATGCAGCGACGCCGCGTGAGGGATGACGGCCTTCGGGTTGTAAACCTCTTTCAGCACAGACGAAGCGCAAGTGACGGTATGTGCAGAAGAAGGACCGGCCAACTACGTGCCAGCAGCCGCGGTAATACGTAGGGTCCGAGCGTTGTCCGGAATTACTGGGCGTAAAGAGCTCGTAGGTGGTTTGTCGCGTTGTTCGTGAAAACTCACAGCTTAACTGTGGGCGTGCGGGCGATACGGGCAGACTTGAGTACTGCAGGGGAGACTGGAATTCCTGGTGTAGCGGTGGAATGCGCAGATATCAGGAGGAACACCGGTGGCGAAGGCGGGTCTCTGGGCAGTAACTGACGCTGAGGAGCGAAAGCGTGGGGAGCGAACAGGATTAGATACCCTGGTAGTCCACGCCGTAAACGGTGGGTACTAGGTGTGGGTTTCCTTCCTTGGGATCCGTGCCGTAGCTAACGCATTAAGTACCCCGCCTGGGGAGTACGGCCGCAAGGCTAAAACTCAAAGAAATTGACGGGGGCCCGCACAAGCGGCGGAGCATGTGGATTAATTCGATGCAACGCGAAGAACCTTACCTGGGTTTGACATGCACAGGACGCCAGTAGAGATATTGGTTCCCTTGTGGCCTGTGTGCAGGTGGTGCATGGCTGTCGTCAGCTCGTGTCGTGAGATGTTGGGTTAAGTCCCGCAACGAGCGCAACCCTTGTCCTATGTTGCCAGCGGGTTATGCCGGGGACTCGTAGGAGACTGCCGGGGTCAACTCGGAGGAAGGTGGGGATGACGTCAAGTCATCATGCCCCTTATGTCCAGGGCTTCACACATGCTACAATGGCCGGTACAAAGGGCTGCGATGCCGTGAGGTGGAGCGAATCCTTGTAAAGCCGGTCTCAGTTCGGATCGGGGTCTGCAACTCGACCCCGTGAAGTCGGAGTCGCTAGTAATCGCAGATCAGCAACGCTGCGGTGAATACGTTCCCGGGCCTTGTACACACCGCCCGTCACGTCATGAAAGTCGGTAACACCCGAAGCCGGTGGCCTAACCCTTGTGGAGGGAGCCGTCGAAGGTGGGATCGGCGATTGGGACGAAGTCGTAACAAGGTAGCCGTACCGGAAGGTGCGGCTGGATCACCTCCTTTCTAAGGAGCACCACGAGACCTGGCCGGCCCCGTAGATTGCGGGATCAGCCGATTGTCAGGCGATTCGTTGGATGGCCTTTCGCCTGTAGTGGGTGGGGGTCTGGTGCGACAACAAACTTGTAAAACTGCCAGACACACTATTGGGCTTTGAGACAACAGGCCCTGCGATGCCCGTGCCTTTGTGGTGGGGGTTGTCGGCCTTCGACCCGTTGGGGTTGGTGGTGTTTGTTGTTGCCCTGCTTTGGTGGTGGGGTGTGGTGTTTGATTTGTGGATAGTGGTTGCGAGCATCTTGCACGCAGAATTGTTGGGCTGCTGGCCTTTGGGTTGGTGGTCTGGTGTTTTGTGTGTTGTGATGTGCAATTTCTTTTTTCTTTATTCTGGTTTTTTTGTGTTGTAAGTGTTTAAGGGCGCATGGTGGATGCCTTGGCATTGGGAGCCGATGAAGGACGTGGGAGGCTGCGTTATGCCTCGGGGAGCTGCCAACCGAGCGTGGATCCGAGGATGTCCGAATGGGGAAACCCAGCACGAGTGATGTCGTGTTACCCACACCTGAATATATAGGGTGTGGGGGGGAACGCGGGGAAGTGAAACATCTCAGTACCCGTAGGAAGAGAAAACAAAAGTGATTCCGTGAGTAGTGGCGAGCGAAAGCGGAGGATGGCTAAACCGTATGCATGTGATACCCGGCGGGGGTTGTGTGTGCGGGGTTGTGGGGCGTTTCTTCTCTCATCCGCCGATGAGGGCAACAGTGATAAAGGTGTGTGTTAGCGGAAGTGGTCTTGGGATGGCCTGCCGTAGACGGTGAGAGCCCGGTACGCGAAAATGTGCACCCTGTTGTGGAACTGTCCCCGAGTAGCAGCGGGCCCGTGAAATCTGCTGTGAATCTGCCGGGACCATCCGGTAAGCCTGAATACTTCCCAATGACCGATAGCGGATTAGTACCGTGAGGGAATGGTGAAAAGTACCCCGGGAGGGGAGTGAAATAGTACCTGAAACCGTGTGCCTACAATCCGTCAGAGCCCTCGACTTGTCGTGGGGTGATGGCGTGCCTTTTGAAGAATGAGCCTGCGAGTCAGGGACATGTCGCGAGGTTAACCCGTGTGGGGTAGCCGCAGCGAAAGCGAGTCTGAATAGGGCGTATCCAATCCGTAGGGGTTGGTGTAGTGGTGTGTTCTGGACCCGAAGCGGAGTGATCTACCCATGGCCAGGGTGAAGCGCGGGTAAGACCGCGTGGAGGCCCGAACCCACTTAGGTTGAAGACTGAGGGGATGAGTTGTGGGTAGGGGTGAAAGGCCAATCAAACTCCGTGATAGCTGGTTCTCCCCGAAATGCATTTAGGTGCAGCGTTGCGTGTTTCTTGCCGGAGGTAGAGCTACTGGATGGCCGATGGGCCTCACAAGGTTACTGACGTCAGCCAAACTCCGAATGCCGGTAAGTGTAAGCGTGGCAGTGAGACGGCGGGGGATAAGCTCCGTGCGTCGAGAGGGAAACAGCCCAGATCGCCGACTAAGGCCCCTAAGCGTGTGCTAAGTGGAAAAGGATGTGCAGTCGCGAAGACAACCAGGAGGTTGGCTTAGAAGCAGCCACCCTTGAAAGAGTGCGTAATAGCTCACTGGTCAAGTGATTGTGCGCCGATAATGTAGCGGGGCTCAAGCACACCGCCGAAGTCGCGGCATTCAACTTTGTTGGATGGGTAGGGGAGCGTCCTGCACCCAGTGAAGCAGCCTGGTAATGGAGCTGTGGAGGGTGTGGGAGTGAGAATGCAGGCATGAGTAGCGATAAGGCAAGTGAGAACCTTGCCCGCCGAAAGACCAAGGGTTCCTGGGGCAGGCCAGTCCGCCCAGGGTGAGTCGGGACCTAAGGCGAGGCCGACAGGCGTAGTCGATGGACAACGGGTTGATATTCCCGTACCCGTGTGTGCGCGCCCATGATGAATCAGAGGTACTAACCGCCCAAAACTGTCGTTACTGATCACCTTCGGGTGTGAGGATTGGCAGGGCTGCGCGGGACCTTCTCTGGTAGTAGTCAAGCGATGGGGTGACGCAGGAAGGTAGCCGTACCAGTCAGTGGTAATACTGGGGCAAGCCGGTAGGGAGAGGCCTAGGTAAATCCGGGTCTCATTAATCCTGAGAGGTGATGCATAGCCGATTGAGGCGAATTCGGTGATCCTATGCTGCCGAGAAAAGCCTCTAGCGAGCTCACACACGGCCCGTACCCCAAACCAACACAGGTGGTCAGGTAGAGAATACTAAGGCGTACGAGTGAACTATGGTTAAGGAACTCGGCAAAATGCCCCCGTAACTTCGGGAGAAGGGGGACCTCCTACTGTCATGGTCTTTACGGCCGGCAGCGGTGGGGGGTGGCACAAACCAGTGAGAAGCGACTGTTTACTAAAAACACAGGTCCGTGCGAAGTCGCAAGACGATGTATACGGACTGACGCCTGCCCGGTGCTGGAAGGTTAAGAGGACCCGTTAACTCGTAAGGGTGAAGCGGAGAATTTAAGCCCCAGTAAACGGCGGTGGTAACTATAACCATCCTAAGGTAGCGAAATTCCTTGTCGGGTAAGTTCCGACCTGCACGAATGGCGTAACGACTTCTCAACTGTCTCAACCATAGACTCGGCGAAATTGCACTACGAGTAAAGATGCTCGTTACGCGCGGCAGGACGAAAAGACCCCGGGACCTTCACTACAACTTGGTATTGGTGCTCGGTTCGGTTTGTGTAGGATAGGTGGGAGACTGTGAAGCATGCACGCCAGTGTGTGTGGAGTCATTGTTGAAATACCACTCTGACCGTATTGGGCCTCTAACCTCGAACCGTATATCCGGTTCAGGAAACAGTGCCTGGTGGGTAGTTTAACTGGGGCGGTTGCCTCCTAAAATGTAACGGAGGCGCCCAAAGGTTCCCTCAACCTGGATGGCAATCAGGTGTTGAGTGTAAGTGCACAAGGGAGCTTGACTGCGAGACGGACATGTCGAGCAGGGACGAAAGTCGGGACTAGTGATCCGGCACCTCTGAATGGAAGGGGTGTCGCTCAACAGATAAAAGGTACCCCGGGGATAACAGGCTGATCTTCCCCAAGAGTCCATATCGACGGGATGGTTTGGCACCTCGATGTCGGCTCGTCGCATCCTGGGGCTGGAGCAGGTC